>NZ_CP045997.1:6029000-6347511 GCF_010233585.1 Spirosoma endbachense | reverse complement strand
TGGTTGAGAAGTTGAAAGAAAGCCGTAGTTTTAGCCGTGCTGGGAACAGGGGTCATGAATTTGTCGTCTAGTTAACCACAAAGGTAAGACTACTGGCTCCCAGCCAGTTTTATAAGAAAGCCCTGTAACCGAACAGTACCAACAGCAGCGTGAACGATTGATCTATGCAATAGTACTTCTGCTTTTGATACTAAAGTTGGGCTGTTGATAGCTGGTTGACCTTGATTTATAAACGGGTCTAATCGGGCTATTGTCGGTCATGGGTAGTCGGCCCAATGTACCATTCGCTGGCAACGTATAGAAATGCCATCGCACAGGAATAATCCACCAATGTTACTACCTGTTTATTAGCTGAGACACACCTCCCTCGTAGCGGTTGCCACACTTTCCGCTGGTCATGACCAACGGCGTTAGCATTCCCGTAGCGCAGAATCAAAAGGAGAGTTTAGTTTAACAGGTTGGTTGGCTGTCGCTGAGGTGTTCGCTTTCCATGTAAAAACTAGTTTACTGGCTCATATTGTAAAGGAGGAATAGTATACCTTTGCCAGACAACTTTAGGGGTGTCTGTCCCGGAACAGGATAGACTGAGAGAATACCCTCATTACCTGATGCAGTTTATACTGCCGTAGGGAAAAGTTAGCGTCTATTCGTTCGCTCTCCTCTAAAGTTGCTGATTATCCCCTTATTAACAGCAACATGTCTCAAGAAGCCCAACTGATCTGGACCTACGTCGAGCAAATTCGCGCTCAGGCTCCGCTTGTCCATAATATTACCAACTTCGTAGTGATGAATAATACTGCCAATGCACTGCTGGCGTTGGGAGCATCGCCCGCTATGGTTCATGCGCCGGAAGAAGTAGAGGATTTTGTGTCTATTTCAAGCGCTCTGGTCGTCAATATCGGTACACTCGACGCTACATTTGTGGCAGGAATGAAGCTCGCCATGCATCGGGCGAAAGCGTTAGGTAAACCCATCGTGTTCGATCCGGTTGGAGTTGGTGCAACGGCCTATCGAAACAAGGTTAGTGAAGAGTTATTGTCGTTAGCGGCCCCAACCATCATTCGGGGAAATGCTTCTGAAATTATGGCACTCGCTGGCCTGAACGCACAAACCAAAGGCGTTGACAGTTTGTATGGCTCAGAAGCTGCCCTAGAGGCAGCCCAGCGGCTAAGTTTGGTATGGGGCTCGGTGGTGGTCGTTAGTGGGGCTACCGATTATATTATTCAGGGTAAACGAGTTGCTACAGTAAAAAATGGGCACCCACTCATGACGAAAGTAACGGGCATGGGTTGCACAGCCACCGCTTTGATCGGCGCGTTTTCAGCCGTTAATGCCAATTATTTCCAGGCAGCTACGCATGCTATGGCTGTTATGGGTATTGCTGGAGAAATTGCGACTGAAAAAGATTCGGCTCCTGGTAGTCTACAGGTCAACTTTCTTAATGCGCTTTATGAATTATCAGAAGCGGCTATAACCAATCGGCTTCAACTAACGCAATCGTGAGCGGGCTCTATTTAGTGACTGATAGCGAAGTCGCCCAGTCGGCAGGTCATACGTTGCCTTTTGTGGTTGAAGAAGCCTGCCGGGCCGGAGTGAAGTGGGTGCAGCTACGCGAAAAGGCGTTATCCACCCGCGCTTTTGTTGCACTTGGCGTTGAGTTGAAACGCATTACTCAGGCACACAGTGCCCGGCTGATCGTCAATGATCGGACTGATGTTGCGCTAGCCATTGATGCCGACGGCGTTCACGTCGGTCAGGATGATATGCCGTATCCGCTGGTCCGGTCATTGATTGGTCCTGATAAAATCATTGGGCTGTCTATCAACAATTTATCCGAATTGCCGGCTGCTGCTGGTAAAGATTTAGACTATTTCGGCATTGCAACCATATTTCCAACCGGAACCAAGCAGGATACGTCCAGTTTGCTTGGATTGGAGGGGCTCCGGGCGATTTGTAACCAAACTAGTCTGCCTACATTTGCCATAGGCGGTATAAAAGCCAGCAACATTCAGGACGTCATTCGGGCCGGTGCATCGGGAGTAGCTGTTGTATCGGCTATTTGTGGTCATCCGTCACCGTACGAAGCCACCCGCGAACTGATCCAACTTATTGGTACTTAGAAATTTGTACAAATGAAAACATACACCAGGGCTTTAACGATTGCCGGTTCTGACAGTGGGGGAGGAGCGGGTATTCAGGCCGACCTTAAAACGTTTTCGGCACTCGGCTGCTACGGTATGTCGGTGTTAACGGCACTTACCGCTCAGAACACAAAAGCGGTAACGGCAATACTATCCGTTCCGCCCGCCTTTATCGCCGAGCAATTAAAAGCTGTTTTGAGCGATATTGGAGCTGATGCCGTTAAAATCGGGATGCTTCACTCGCCGGAAGTTATTGAGCAGGTCGCCAGAACGTTAACGGAATTTGGCGTAACAACCATTGTGCTCGATCCTGTAATGGTGGCCAAAAGTGGCGATAAACTCTTGCAGGATGAAGCCATCGACGCCCTGAAAACTTACCTTCTGCCTATGGCGAAGGTGATCACCCCTAATCTACCTGAAGCCAGTGTACTATTGGGTAGACCAGTAGAAACAGCAGCAGATATGCTACCAGCCGCTGTTGAGCTGGCAAAGCTAAGTTCAGGAGCCATTCTGGTAAAAGGTGGCCATTTGAACTCCGCTGAGAGTACAGACTTGCTTTATGTTTCTGCCGAAGAACAGCATTGGTTTCCAACCGAGCGGATAAAAACGGAAAATTCGCACGGAACAGGCTGCACACTTTCGTCGGCCATTGCTGCCGGATTAGCCAAAGGATTGTCTATCGTAGAAGCAGTAGCTGCCGCCAAAGTATATCTGACGCAGGCACTTCAGGCTGGAGCCGTTTATCGTCTGGGACATGGACACGGACCAGTTCATCATTTTTTTAACGTTTGGCAATAGACGCGAATGAAATTTACGGAACAACTTTGGGAGGACATTAAGCCAGTTTATGATGCCATTTTACAACATGGCTTTGTGGCAGAACTGATGGCGGGTAACTTGCCGTCTGCCACATTTCAGTATTATATTCAACAGGATGCGCTCTACCTGGCCGACTTCAGCCGGGCGCTAAATCAACTGGCAGCGCGGTCGGTCAGGCCGGACGATATGCTGCAATTCACACAGTTTGCGCAGAATGCCATTCTGGTAGAACGGGCTTTACATGAGACGTATTTTACGTTGTATGCTATTCAGCCGGAAACGAAAAAAATGCCAGCCTGCTTTGCCTATACGAACTACCTGCTGGCTACCACCTCGCTCCAATCCATTGCCGTAGGAGCGACTGCTGTTCTGCCCTGCTTCTGGATTTATCGGCAGGTGGGCAAATTCATCTACCAGCGCGCCGTTCAGGAAAATCCGTACCGGGCCTGGATCGACACCTACGCAGGCGATGCCTTCGATCAGTCGGTTACACAAATGCTTGCCCTAACCGATCAGTTTGCCGAATTAGCGAGCCCGTCGGAACAGGCTGCTATGCGGGAAGCCTTTCGCGTATCGAGTCGGCTGGAGTGGTACTTCTGGAACGATGCTTATACCCAGAACCGGTGGCTGGTTTGAGTTTTGGTTATGCATCCCGAAAATGGCCGATTTTTACCACCAAACAATCTGATCTACGCTAAAACTTTGCCTAACGATTTTAAATAGAATGAGTTATGCGACGTAGAAAGTTTTTAACCCAAGCCACGGTGGCCGCATCCACGGTGGCCACATCTTCTTTATCGGCCCAGGCTGACTATGGTGTCCTTGCTGCGAAGCCTTTCACCGTGAAAGCGGGCGATGCCCAATTTGGAGTTCAGAGCGAGCATTTAGCAATGCCAGTTTATTCCCGTAACCTAACGAAATGACGTCTCTTAGATTCAATAAAAGAGGGTTGCCCAAGTTTTTTGTTGATCATCAAAGGAGTATTTATTTAGTAATCAACAGAACGTTATGGACAGTATCAATAAACAGCAACCCGAAGAGAACCACAAAGATTTGACGGGTATTGAAGCCGGGAAAAAAATCAATGAACTCGTTGGCAAAAGCAATACGTGTTATTTCTGCACAAAGATTACGACCGGAGAGCCTTTGAAAACAAGGCCAATGTCGGTCCAGAAGGTAGATGAAGAAGGTAACTTCTGGTTTTTAAGTGCCAGCGACAGCCATAAAAATGCGGATATACAGGCCGATAGTCAGGTCCATCTCTTATTTCAGGGTTCTGATTATTCCGATTTTTTGAGCGTATACGGGGCCGCCACGCTATCTAAAGACAAAGAACTCATTAAGGAGCTCTGGGGGCCAATCCTTAAAACGTGGTTTACTGAAGGTATTGATGATCCGCGTATTACGGTGATAAAAGTAGAATCTCAGGAAGGCTATTATTGGGACAATAAACACGGCAATGCTGTGGCGTTTGTAAAGATGGCTGCCGGTGCTCTCATGGGCAAAACCTTAGATGATTCCATCGAGGGTAAGCTAACTGTCTAAAGTGTGCCTCTGGCGCGAATCGCAGATTCGTATCGGGTGAATCTGATGACAAAATCGAACCGTATTACCTAACAGGCTTTGTGTTAATCTGTTAGGCAATACGGTTCGATTTTACCAATGAAAGTAGTATAAATACACGACATCGCTCAACAAGTATGTCGATGGTTTATGCTCAGAATCTATCCATTTAGCAGGAGTATAATCTGCGAGAAGACAGATCCTAAGACTGAAGTTTATAAGGCAAATTGAAGCAAATCCTTTCCAACTATAATAGTTCCTGAAAACGTACTGCCTACAGCCTTGGCCCATACCTCGTCGGTCAGGGTCTTATCATCAGGAGGCACAAAGTGATTTAAAATGAGATTTTTGGCATTGGCGGCTTTCGCAATCTTTCCTACGTCTTCGGCTAACGTGTGATGCGATAATATGCTTGCTTTTAATTTGGTTGCATTTGGGCGCCTTTTCACCATCTCATCAACCGCTGGACCATACATAACTTCATGAATAAGATAGTCGGCACCCGACGCAAATGTGGCAAGAGCGGGAAAATAAGTCGTATCCCCTGAAAAAACGACGACCTTATCCCCAAGTTTAAATTTTAAGGCATAGCTCTCTTCAATGGGAGGATGGCGATTTCTCAGCGATTTGACGTCAAAATCTGAAGTTGATACGAGTGTCCCTTCCGAATATTCGTGACTTATGACAAGGAGTCTTATATCGGGCCGCCCTTCGTCTTTAATACGGGTGTCAATATCAAAACGATTCGATTCCCAGTAAGCGCTTAGAAGTGATTTTAGCCCAGCCGGTGCATATACATGAATTGGCTCTGCCAAACCAGATAACCAGGCATTATACAATAGTGGACCGAGTTCGAGGTTATGGTCGGAATGGTGATGGGTAATGAAAATATATTTTAGGGAAGATAGCCTGATACCTGCTTCTAATAGCTTGAAAGTCACGCCATAACCCGTGTCAATAACGAAGGGTATATTTTTATAAACGATAAGATTAGCCGAAGGGGTCTGTTTATAGGAACGAATGAAGGGGCCGCCCTGAGTCCCTAAAAGAACTAACCGGTCACCGCTCTGGCTAATGGAATTGTTGTCATTTAAACCAGATGATCCAGTTAGTCCAACTGTGCCAGTAAGTAGAAATGATTTTCGAATGAATTCTCTACGGCTATTTGACATACCTGCTGAATTAATGAAAATGACTACTGTTAATTCATGGACTTCCCAAAGAACCTGATTGAGAGAAATAGCATTGGTAACCGCTACATGCCGACCCGCAAGGGTTTGTAATTGTAAAGGTTCTGATAATCTGTATGTTGTAAAAACTTTAGATTGAATATACTCTTTATCGTAGTCCGAGTATCAGGTTTATTAGTTAAAGGTATTTTGTCATACCACTATAAAAAGAAGCGTAAAGAATTATTGATAAACGAGTTCGATAAAATCAATCTGTAGTTAACTGGTTGGCTTTCGCTTGGAGCCGTGCCACGGTTTGCTTTCATTAATAACCATGGCACGGCTCCAAGCGAAAGCCAACCAGTTAACTACCTTATTCGGCTAATTGATATAGTATACTGTCCCGGAGTTTGTGCCTTCAAAAGCTTTAGCTAACACATTGCGTAATGATTTAAATCAGACCTGAGTCTTTAAACACTTTATAGATAGCCATTGCATGCCCATGACCCAAGTCAAAGTCTTCTTTGAGCCAGGCTACAATGGCCCCCGCTTTCGTGCCGGGTTTCAGTAAGCCTTTTGCTTCGGCAAGTTGTTTGAAATCGTCCGGCCCTTTGCCAGTCTTAGCTCTGATGTTGTCGATATACGCTTGAAAAGACATGTTTCTGCTGCATCTAAAAGGGCCTAAATATATAAAAAATGGCCAGACAACATTAAAAGTCAGTCATGTGGTTCTTATCGTAGTTGCCAGTATAGAATTAGTTTGTAGATAGGCTTAAACTACCATGAACCAGCCAATGAATCCAGAAAAAATTCCCGTGGGCGTAGTCGGTTTGGGTCTGATGGGGTGCAGCATCACAACCTGCCTGTTGTTGTCCGGGCATCCGGTAGTGGCCGTTGCTCCACTACCAGTCGATATGGAAACCGCCGAAACCCGCATTCGGGAGCATCTATCGAAAGCTTTTCAGGAAGGTATGCTCGCAAAAATCCCGGATTCTTACCTTCAGCAACTTATTATTACGGAAGATTACAACTTGTTGAAAGACAGTAAAGTTGTGATGGAGTGCACGTTAGAAAATATCGCGATTAAAAAATCGGTCTATGATCGAATTGAAGCCGTTGTTGCCGAAGATGCACTGATTACCAGCAATACCTCCGCCATTCCGATCAGTATTCTCCAGCGCGAAGTTCGGTTGCCTGCGCGGTTTGTGGGGTTGCACTGGTCCGAACCATCGCACACAACCCGCTTTCTGGAAATCATTTGTGGAGACTTGAGCGATATAGCTGCCGCTGAGTGGCTCTATGAGCTATCGCATCTGTGGGGGAAAGAACCGACGCTGGTTCGTAAAGATATTCGAGGGTTTATAACCAACCGGCTGATGTATGCTATGTACCGGGAAGCTTTTAATCTGGTCGAAAACGGTTATGCAACGGTCGAGGACGTCGATCGGGCCTGTCGAAATAATGCAGGCTACTGGATGACACTGGTGGGCGTTTTTCGGTGGATGGACTTAACGGGGGTGCCTGCCTATCATACTGTTATGAAGGATTTATTCCCGACCCTGAGCAATCAAACGGAAGTTCCCAAACTGATCGACGATATTGTGAAGGCAGGTGGCAAAGGGGTTTTGAACGCACAGGGATTTTATGACTACACCCCTGAGGAAGCTAAGCTCTGGAAGGAAACCTATGAAGAATTCAGCTACGACATTCGTCGGCTAGCGCTGAAATACCCGGCTGATGTTGTAAAAAAGAAGCTCGCTGCTGATGAAGAGACTGCTGGTTAAGTCATTCAACAGGCTATTAACAACTAATGCAATATTGACATCAGCAGCGGTCAGTGCGTATGCAGGAGAGACCTGTGCTTCGATAGGCAAAGATTGCACGACAAATCGGGGGGATTTGTCTCGTTTATTCATACCGGCTTTGCTTGACAAGCAAAGCCAGTTTTTTGGGTGCCACTTCACAATAAGCCATTGCCAGAGCGTCCACCAATGTCTCTTCAAGAACCTTATTTAAGTTGATGAGCGTCCAGCCTTGTTTGCCCCACTTGTTCGGAACGGGATAAATAGTGGAGGAGTCGAATGACGAAAAAACATTCTGATCTATTTCGGATAACTTAACACAAACTCGATTATGCGGGCCGTTGTAGGTAGCAAATATCTTTTTGCCAATTTTAAACGAAGGCTTTTCAAAATGAGGTTGTTCTGTCGTTTCGGGAAACGATAAGGCTACTTTTCGAATCAGATCCAGGCCAATCATTATCTGTTGTTTCTATCTAGGGATTTCGCTTCGAGCCGTGCCACGGTTACTAATATGCCTAATCAAATCGTGACTCTGCTCGAAGCCTTTAATATACAAATTTTTCAGGGCGTTCTTGAAATCTGACCGTGTCGAAATGTAAGGCAATTCTGTTCACGACAAAACACAGGACGTTTTTTTCGGTTGACCAATTAGCGACACGCTGACCGATTACAGTAACGGAAGGGTGCAATTGGGCTTTTTAACCAAACGTAGAGATAAAATGAAACGATTATTTATTGCCTTTACTCTTCTGATCAGCGCCATTACAGTAACGTTCGCTCAGCAGCCTTCAGCGCCTGCATCGTCAACGGCCCCAGCTATGCGGCTAACAACTACCGCATTCCCGGATGGAGGGATAATCCCGATCAAGTTTAGCCAGGCGGCTCCCGGAGCGGCTCCCGGTGGCGGCACTTCGCCAGCGTTAAGCTGGAGCAATGTGCCGGTAGGTACGCAAAGTTTTGTTCTTCATATGCATGATGTCGATGTAAGTCGTAACAATAGCACAGACGATAATCTGCATTGGCTGGTCTGGAACATTCCGCCCACTCTCACGAGCTTGCCTGAAGGAGTTCCAGCCGGTGCACAACTCGCCGATGGCAGCTATCAAATGAATGTCTTCACACCCGCCTATCGCGGTCCCGGCGCGGCAGCTTCTGGACCTCTGCATCACTACGTATTCGAAATTTATGCCTTAGATACTAAACTCGACGTGAAGCCCAGTTCGGAAGGGTCAGCAACGCGGGTGAACGTATTAAAAGCAATAGAAGGGCATGTGTTGGGAAAGGCTGCGTATGTCGGGCTGTTTAAGCGACCGCAGTAAGCAGATTCACTGTTGATGGAATTTCTTTCGGGCTATTGAGTGTGATTGTTCAGGTTTTGCGTCTTCGGTTAGCTACCAGCACCTCAATCGTTTTCAGAAAAATCAGATTATTTACCACCGGGCTTCAACAGAAAATCCCGTACCAGCTCCAGTTGGTCGGTACTGAGGAAGTCGACTCCTGCTTCGCGAAGTTTAGCCCAAACTGTGGGGTCTTCCGGACTGGCCCAAAGTCGAAGTTTTTTCCCTTCCCGGTGGGCCCGATCAGCCAGTTGGCGCAGTTTCTGGAAGTCTTCCGATGGCATATCGCCCTTACCACGCCAGGTTAGCTGATTTGGGTAAGCATCGCTGATAATCGGCATTACGGACTGCTTATACCCTTTGCCCAGATCAGTTGGGCGACCATCGATCGACAGCAGGCGTCCTTTGGCGTTGGCTATTGTCTGTATGGGTCTGTTGCCCGACAGGACAATAGTTATGACGCCAGCCGAGTTTTTAGTTCGACTGCCAGTAGTCAATAACGAGCGATAGCGTTGCAGTAATTTATCCAACGCCTGATACGTACTGTCTGCTTGTGTTTTAGCGTCAATCATCAGGTAAAATGGTCCCTGATAACCATTTAGTGCCTGACCATTGTTCTGGCGTATTCGTTCCGCTAATGGTTTGAGATATAGATTTTCGAGGGTAGAGGCCGCGTTTTTAATGCTGGGGCGGTCATGAGCCACATATAGGGTATCGCCAATCAGATGAACATCCGCTTCGACACTGGTAAACCCATTATCCAGCGCATCCCAAAGAGGTCGTGATTGCTCATAGTCATTATGGGCGTGTGCGTTGGGCAGGGCCACAACGCCAGTAAGTGGTTGCGGTGCCTGCCATTGGGCAATGGGTTGGGTCCAGGCGGTTTCAACGTCGCCCGGCATAAAAGGGTTGTATTTGGGTTTGTTGGAGATGATCTTAGCCCGAGCCAGTAAGATATCATCCGTAAGTGAATAGGTCGCTACGGTGTCGGCCACTTCGCGGAGTAGTTCAGCCTGTTGACGACCCTTTCGAACGCCGAAAAACTGGATTCGATACGTTACATTGGGTTCGGTTTTGACTTGTATCGTCAGCCTGTTGCCAGCCTGAGGCAATTGCTTCAGCGTAACGCCTGAACTTGCATAGAACCGACCTGCTTCCATTGCATCGATTAAAGCTTTAGGCGTCAATTCGGGCGCATTGACCATGACCCATCCCCGTCCTGAATTGCTAAATTCCGGCCCGAAAAAGTAATAATGATGACTATCGTCGGTGCCTAATCCATACATCAGCGGCCGTCCCTGCTGAAGAAAATGGAGGTTAATTTTATCCCACATCGACTCGGTGCCCTCACGGGTACTATCGCCATAATTGTGTACCAATGGATGGCCATTGAACACCTCAAAAAATCGCTCATGCCGGAGCTTCATCAGGTCCTGAGCCGTAATGGCATAATAAAAGTTAGGGTGGTTAATGTGCGGAAACATGGGCTTGCCTGTCAGCCGTCGTTGTGCAACCACCATATCGATGTTATTTTGCATTACCTCGGCTACGCTGTTACCCGGCAGTGGCCTGATCAGGTTCTGTACATTCGTAACATTGATATGAATGGGTTTCCCCTGGTAGCCGGTCGAGAGTTCTTCACTTTTGATAATCAGGAATTTACCGGATTCTTCAAAATAGCTTCGATACTCGTCCAGTCTTTTTAGCCGAACCTTGAGCGAATCATTTGAGCCTTTGCGGTACGTAACCCAATCAGGGCCGAAAGTGCGCAGGTAGCGATCAAACGTTCGGCGCCGGTCTCTCTGATGGGGTACGTTAATCCACTTTTCAACCTCCTGCAGAATGTTATGATCCGATAAGCCAACAAATTGATAACCATTGGCTTTGTACCAATCCATAATCATTTCCGGATAATCATCGCCATCGCTCCAGAGTGAGTGCGTGTGCAGATTTCCTTTATACCACTGTTGCGCCTGTATGATGGAAGTAGTGAAACAAGTCAGGAGTATACTCAGGCAGACAATCTTTTTCATAAAGCCAGGTGGTTTGTTTGACGTCGTAACATTTACCTCAAGTTATCCACTTATCGGGGTTTCATGAAGGATAAAAGGCCAATACAAACAAAACTACCTTGTACGAATAGAAGATATACTACGAATTATGAACTATTGTTCTGCCTGCCGGTGGCGCAGTTCATGATAGGCTTCTTCGCTCATGCCGAGTTTCCAGTAAGCCGCCACGTGTAATTCATGGTTGGCAAGCTGGTGTTTCATGCGCAGGTAATCGCGGATTTGTTTGGCCGCCAATACTTCGGTTGCGACCCAGACAAAGCGGTTTTCGGTATGACCGGCTGGTATGGTAGCCGTGTGTATGGCCTCATGTAAAACCTCGCTTTTACCCGCTTCAATGCCGTTTCTATGTAGCCAACGGACCTGAATATCAGCGTCAAATTCAAGCTGTTGTTCCTCCGTTTCGTCGGGAATCTCAATAAAGGCCAGACCTTTAGCCGTTGCTGGTAAAAGCTCAAGAATGGCACTGATCGCCGGGAGAGCGGTTTGGTCACCCGCCAGTAGATACCAGTCAGCTTCACGGTAGGAGATGCCGGGACGCAGGGCAATACCCAAGTAGTTACCAACTGCTACCTGAGTTGCCCAGGCAGAGGCAGGGCCTTCGTCGCCGTGAAGGACGAAATCGATCGCTAATTCGCCAGTTATTGGTTCGTACGAACGGACCGTATAAGTTCGCACTGCTGGAAGTCCTTCTTCGGGTGGTGGTAGAGGCTGTCCATTTGCGTCGAATGTGGGCAGAATAGGCTTCTCCTGACCAGGCTGGGGCAGCAAAAGTTTAAGATGAATGCCGGGCATCAGACCTTCTAACCCAATCAACTCGTCGCTACTGACGGTAATCCGGCGCATATGCGGGGTTATGTCCGTAAACTGAACAACTTGCACCAACTCAAGTATGATCGGCCGACGTGGTCTTGTATTCATGATCTATGTTATGTTAAAAGAACGGTACGCTAAACGGTATTAGGAATTTCGCTTCGAGTCGTGCCACGGTTTGTTTACGCATAATTAGTAACCGTGGCACGGCTCGAAGCGAAACGCCTGGGCATTTATTTAGAATAAATCTAAACGAATGTAGCGGATAAAATCGGAAACATTCCTGCGTGGTCGCTGAAAAATAGCCAAACTGTTTTCGGGAGGTAGGTAGGTGCAGCAAGCTAACTGAGCGCGAAACGCCCTGTTAATTCGGTCTATTAGGCCGTTTGAACCTGATATGTGCGAAAAACGGCTTAAATTTCCCGGACATTTCTGCTGAATTTAGGCGTGGGGCCTGTAAAGTGAGTGCTGATTCAATATTGAACTTTGTACTAGTGAGTAATACGAAACCTGAGCTCCGAACCGTCAATGTGATACGCTACGGAAAACCGTTGCGTGAGGGAGGCTCTCTGCCTGCTCTTGTTGAGGCCGATGATGATTTTTTGTATGTATTGAAATTTCGAGGGGCTGGCCAGGGCACCAATGCCCTCATTGCCGAACTGGTAGCCGGGGAGATTGCCAGAACCCTTGGTTTGCGCGTGCCGGAAATTGTGTTCGCCAACCTTGATTCGGCCTTTGGTCGTACGGAACCAGACGAAGAAATTCAGGATCTGCTCCGCGCCAGTGAAGGCCTTAATCTGGCACTTCACTACCTGTCGGGTTCCATTACATTTGACCCCATTCTGAATGGTGTCGATGCGCGTTTAGCTTCGCAGATTGTTTGGCTCGATGCGTTTGTGATGAATGTCGATCGCACCGCCCGAAATACCAATATGTTGATGTGGCATAAGGAACTATGGCTGATTGATCATGGTGCGGCCCTATATGTTCATCATACCGGACCCAATTGGCCCGAGCAGAGTCTGCGTCCGTTTTCGCAGATCAAGGACCACGTCTTACTACCCAAGGCTACAGACCTCGATGCGGTTGATGTCGATTTTCGGCAGATTCTTACCGCCGACCGGATTCAGTCAATCGTTGCGTTAATTCCCGACGAATGGCTGACGAACCAGTCGATGACCGAATCGGCGGATGAGCAGCGGGTGGTCTATGCTCAATTTTTGGAGACTCGGGTCGCCAGATCAGAAATTTTTGTCAACGCAGCAAAGGAGGCCCGAAATGCACGTGTATGAGTACGCCGTAATCCGGGTAATGCCGCGGGTTGACCGCGATGAGTTTCTCAACGTCGGTGTCATTTTATATTGTCGTGGGCAGGGTTTTCTGCAAACGATGTTTGAACTGAATGGTGAGCGGCTTCGCGCTTTTTCAACCGAACTGGATCTACTGGAGCTTGACGAACGGCTTCGCGCCTTTCAGCGAATTTGTGCAGGTCGCGCCGAAGGTGGAACAATTGGTAATCTTCCAATCGCCGAACGGTTTCGGTGGCTGACGGCTACGCGCAGTACGGTTGTACAAACCTCGCCGGTTCATCCGGGGTTGTGTGCCGATGCGGGCGAAACGCTCACCCGGTTATTTGCTCAGCAAGTTCTATAAACGAGTAGGCAATACGTATGAAACAATCAATGAAAGTCTTCATCAGCGTTCTATTCTTTTGTTGGTCGATAACCGTCAGCTACGCTCAGCCTCGAACAGATGCTGTACTGACGAATCTGTTTGAGACCAATCAACGTTCTATTTTTCAGGAAGTTATTCGGCATCCAGATACCTATCGGCTCCAGATTATTTATACCCAGATCAATCGGGATAAGAACAATAATCCCACGTTTATAAATTATTATTTCAACGTAGATAGTACAAACTACTTTAACCCTGCATCGACAGTAAAACTGCCGCTTGCCCTGCTCTCGCTGGAAAAACTGAATGGCCTTAAGGATCAGCAGGTAACAAAGTTCACCGCCATGCAGTTTGATAGCGCCTATAGCAAGCAAACGAAAGAATGGCAGGATGAAACCTCCGAAACCGGCTATCCATCTATTGCCCATTTTATCAGGAAAGCATTTCTGGTCAGCGATAACGATGCCTATAGCCGTATGTATGAGTTTGTGGGTCAAAGCGCGATCAATCGTTCGTTGCACGCAAAAGGATACCTGGATACCCGCATTACGCACCGGTTCGTTCGCATGACCGCCGACGAAAATCGCCACACAAATCCTATCCGATTTATTCAGAAAAACGGGGCGCTGATCTACGCGCAACCTGCGGCTAACAATACCGATCCATTTGATTTTCGGCGGGTTGCGAAACTTGGAAAAGGGTTTTACGTGAAAGATAGCCTGGTCAATCAGCCATTTGATTTCACCGAGCGAAATAAATTTCCACTCGAAGCATTCCAGCAGGTTCTGCAATCCGTGATGTTCCCATTATCTGTCCCGGCCAAACAGCGGTTTAAACTGACGGCCGATGATTACAGATTTTTATATCAATACCTGTCGCAATACCCCGGCGAAACCAATTATCCGAAATACGATGCGAAACAGTATTACGACAGCTACGTAAAGTTCTTTTTTATGGATAGTCTCCACCACCAGATGCCCGAAGGTGTGCGGGTGTTCAATAAGGTTGGCTGGGCCTATGGTTTTCTGACCGATGCCTCCTATGTAGCGGATTTTAAAAACAGGATCGAATACATGCTAACGGCAACGATCTACGTCAACAGCGACGGCATATTGAACGACGATAAGTATGAATTTGACAGTGTAGGGCATCCGTTCATGTATCAGCTCGGCCAGACGATTTACGGCTATGAATTAAAGCGTAAGCGGCAGTATGCTCCTGATTTGAGCCTGTTTCGCCTTACCTATGAAAAACGAAATAATGATAATCGGCCCCCGGTGAAGGATGTTGATAATTGAGTTGAGCGACAATTTTTTGTGGACGATGCAAAGGTTGGGTAAATCGTTACCAATCATTGGCTTTCATGCCTATGACTCGTCAAAACATGCTGGCCCGGCTTAGTCGTTTATTCGTTAAGGGGAAAAGATATGGCCTTTTCGCACTGATCATTAGCCTTAATTTACTACTGGCAAATACTGGGTTCGCACAGATCCAAACATTGCCCGTTTACCAGCCTACGACTTTCAATGGTGACTGGCTTATTACACCTGTTACGCAAAAGGCCGCTATCTATCAGGCAAATGGCGGTAAGGATCTGGTGATGTCAAATGGGCTGATAACCCGGCGATTTCGCATCAGCCCAAATCTGGCAACCGTCGATTTCCAGAATCTGACAACAGGTGAGCAGTTTGTCCGATCAATCCGTCCGGAAGCTATGTTGGTGCTCGATGAGAAAACATACCGGGTTGGTGGTTTATACGGTCAGAAAGAACAGGCCTACCTGCGCGAAGAATGGATTGACAGCTTTACCGCTGGCCCAAATGATTTTCAGTTCAAATCCTTTACCGTTTCGCCTTTAAAACCAGTCATTAACTGGCAATCCCGAACCTGGACCTCTACCCGCAACCAGCCAACAGGTCAGGAATTAACGCTCTTGTTTGGTGCTAACCAGCCTGAATTACAAGGCGTTGAGGTTGCAGTGCATTATGCGCTTTATGATGGTATTCCGACCTTGTGCAAATGGATAACGATTCAGAATAAGAGCCTGAAAAAAGTACATATCGATCAGGTTATCAGCGAGAATCTGGCGATGCCCGAGGAAGAGTCGGCGGTGGTCGGGAAACCCGAACAGATGAAGAAACCCCAACGGATTTACATTGAAAATAACTATGCGTTCAATAATTCGATGCGCTATGACCTATCCGATCAGGCAACGCATTGGAAGACCGATTCGCTCTATACATCACAGGTAAACTACAACTACGAAACGCCCTGCGTGTTGGAAGTATATCCTACTGTTGGGGTCGGTATTGACCTGGAACCTCAGCAGACATATACGTCGATCCGTACGCATGAATTATTGCTCGATTCGTATGATCGGGAGCGCAATGGTCTTGCCCGTCGACGGTTTTACCGAGCCGTAGCGCCCTGGACGACGCAGAATCCAATATTTATGCACCTCATCAGTACCGATCCGGAAGCAGTAAAGCGTGCCGTTGATCAATGTGTAGAAACGGGGTATGAGATGATTATTCTTAGTTTCGGCAGTGGCCTGAACATGGAAGATACAAGTGCCGCTAACATCCGAAAGTTTAAAGAATTAGCTGATTACGCTCATGGAAAAGGTATTTTATTGGGGGGCTATTCGCTGTTCAGCAGCCGCCGGATCGATGATGACACCGACGTAATTGATCCGAAAACTGGTTTGCCAGATAAGGGAGCATTTTTTGGCCACGCGCCCTGCCTGGCTAGTCGATGGGGAATCAATTACCTCAACAGCCTGAAACGATTTATTCTAGAAACTGGATTTGATCTATTAGAACATGATGGTCCTTATCCCGGTGATGTCTGTGCTTCGACAAAACACCCTGGCCATAAAGGGCTCGATGATTCACAGTGGGTGCAAATGGAGATGCAGAAGGGATTCTACCGATTTCTAAACGAGAAAGGGGTTTACATCAACGCGCCTGACTGGTATTTTATGGACGGTACCAACAAGATTGCATTGGGTTA
The DNA here is from genome assembly GCF_010233585.1 of Spirosoma endbachense. Classification (NCBI taxonomy): domain Bacteria; kingdom Pseudomonadati; phylum Bacteroidota; class Cytophagia; order Cytophagales; family Cytophagaceae; genus Spirosoma; species Spirosoma endbachense. The sequence continues at coordinate 6,331,112 of NZ_CP045997.1, read as the reverse complement.
CCGGGAGGTAAATTTTTCGTTATCCCGGGAGCAGCAGAAGATACTGAACCGGCAAAATATCTTTGATGGAACCTGGGAAAAAACGCCCGCGATGGGCTGGGGATTTGTACCGCTGACAAAATATCAGGGGGGCGGGCCAGAAGCTGTACTGGAACCACTCAGTGAACACCTAGCCGACTACGAACAGCTTATGATGCAGTATTATGGAGCTGGTGTGCAGGCCTGTTACCGGGGTCCGCGGCTTTACGATACCGAACAAACGAAGCAGACGGTTAAACGGGTCATTGATTGGTACAAAAAGTACCGCCAGCTTTTAAACGCCGATCTTGTTCACCTTCGTCGACCGGATGGGCGCGACTGGGATGGGATTATGCACGTAGATCCTTCTCTAAAGGAAAAAGGATTAGTGATGCTTTTCAATCCATTGAAAACAAAAATTACCCGGACCATAAAACTGCCGCTTTATTACACCGGCCTTGATAAAGTGGCCGTGATTAGACAGGATGGCGGAAAGGGTAAAGTTTATAGCTTAAACCGGAAGTATGACGTAGAAGTACGAGTAGAAATTGAGCCGGAAAATTATAAATGGTTATTAATTGAGTAAAGACTCATAAAAAGTCGACCTGGTTAGAATTGCCACCGCGCCTGGATTTTCAGTTCCGATTTGTGAGAAGCGTTGATCTGGTCGAGGTCTGAGCCAACAGTAGTTTGATTGGTAAAGTCAGTACGCGCCCAACGAACCCAGATCGCGAAATGCCTGGTCAGGTTATATTGCGCTATCAGGTAATGCCGCAGACCATGATTGAAATAGGCCGGGAAAGAGAAAGCATACAGAACATCGCGCTCATAAACGTATTGACGGCTGTCGTAATCATCCGTTCCGAATAATGCGACCCGACTGCTTAAACTTAGCCGACGAATAGCCCACGTAGCATCCTGCACCAGAACGAAACCAGTTGAAGGCGATTGCCCTGCATAAACAAATTGGCCCCACTGTATGCGCGATCGTAAAGATAATCCATGCGTAGGTGTATAGTCTGCATTCAAAGCCAGGTTCCGGCGTGTTGTGCCGACCGTGACTTTAGGGTCGCTATCAGGTACGTTTTTTTCTTTGTGCTCTTCATGATAAACGACATAGAAAGCCGTTTTTCGATTTGGCGTATACCGGGCCTGTAACAAATAGTCGAAACCGCGGGATGGTTTATCGACCAGGTATTTAAGCCATGGGAAACGAAAATAATCGACAAAACCTCCTAGCGTTAGCTTTCTGTAAAGGGTATACTTCAGGCCCAGATATGCACCTGATTCATTACTATTACGGCTACCTTCACTGAATGAGTTGCCATAAAAACTATGAAAATTTCGGTCGTAGTGCCGGAGTGCGACGGCTATGTCCAGTTTTTTTGTCAAACTGGCCAATGTGCCAGCGATTGCCCCAATACCACCTGAATTACTTTCTGAACCGGTGCTACGGGCTATTTCGCTGAAAAAATTCCAGTTGTGCCAGACATAACCACCATGAAAGCCAACGACAAGGTTTTGATTGCCAGTAAATTCGTACTGATTGTAAGGCAAATTGCGTCGCTGATAAAATTTATCGAACGATGTTCTTAGCGCAGTAAAACCCAGCTGTAAACTTTTTTTGTTGTGATAAAGTAAATGTGTTCCGATAGTTGTTTCGAGTAGACTTCCCTGGTCGTCTAGTTCCGATTGGGTACGATGTAAGCCTGATGTTTGTAGTGATGTAGCAATAGGTCCTTTTCCTGCTGAATCTATTGTCGTGTTGGCGTCACGCCTAATACTGGCAACAAACAGCGTAAGTTCCAGTTCTGGACGAATCGCATAGGTAGCTATTCCACCTCGAAAGTAGCCATACTCGGTTAGTGACGTGTAGGGCCGGGCTCCTAGGGTTGGCCGTCGAACGGTCTGTACAGTCTCTGCGCTTTTGCCCAGAACAAATCCTGCCGATAGCACTAAACCCTGCCCAATCTGCAATTGATAATCGCCAAGCAGGATATTCCGCCAACGGCCGCGATTTTGTAGCTGTGCATGAAACGAGACATAATCGATTCCATACCGCCGGGCCGATGGTTGCCAACCCATTGTTTCGCCAGGGTCTTTCTCTATCGTCAGGCCAATGCTAAAAGCTCGCGGTCGACTGTACCGATAGCGGGCATACCATTGCTGTGAATTGCCGAGAAAATGTGTGGGGAGCTTGCCGTTTTTGTCAGGCATGGCCTCTGAAAAGCCTTTCTGTTGCTCCAGAGTTTGTTCGTAGCGTACGATTAAGTAATTGTCAGTTGGCGTCGGTAAAGTGCCGAATAACCGGGGATTACCAGCTACGGTCACAAAAGGGATTAGTCGGCGGATCGTTGGCAGATCGAAGTCAGGTACGGCCTGAAGTTCGTAGATAGACAACAAATCACCAAAAGCCAGGCGATAAGTTTCCAGGCTACTTAGCTGACGTTCGGTAAGCAGATAAGTGGTTTCCAACTCGTCGCGGGTAGCCGTGTTCAGATCGAGCGGATTGGCATAAAGCTGGGTCAATGCCTCATAAACCGACTGATAATCAATTCCCTCGGTTTGCACAGGAAACAGATCCTGTAAAGAACGACTCACCGCATCGGAACGGTCGGCATCCCGATTTGGCTGATTCTGCTGGGCAATGGCAGAGACAGTGATTAGCCAACCGCCTATAAGGAACAGGTAGATAGAACGCACAATTGTCTGAATAGTTGGATAACTTATGCACTTACACGGCTTAATCAGGTTACTTTATTGGACGTGACTCCTTAAAATAAGTAACCAAATGGATTTGTGTAAGTACAATGGCGAGCCTACTGTTCAGCCATCAGGAAAATCGACGTTTCAGGATTTCAACCAGTTCACTAACCTCATCGCTGCTCATATCCCAAAGATATTGTGACGCATACCGATAGGAAATGAGATCGAGCGCCTGCCCGTAATTGTTCAGTGTATCGATTTCCTCGATAGCTTGATTATAAGCACTGGAGTTACCGTTAAAGAGCTGGTTAATGAAACGAAATTTTTGATTGAGCGAAATGCTGCGCGAAATACTCTCAATGGGTGCCCGATGGAATGTTTCGGCAACCGTAGCAGGCTCGGCAGGAGTGGCTCCGCGTAATGTATCGTTCAGGGTAGGTACTGTTTCGTCGGAACGAATCGGTGAGTTGGTCTGAACTGTAGAAGGGTGGGAAATAGCGTCGGTCTGTACTTGTGATGGCTGGCTAATTGGATCAACAGGTTCTGGGCCAGCGGGGCTACCATCAAGAAACATTGGCCCGCCTGAATCAGAATCATCCACTAATTCAGGTTTGGGCATTGGGTCAGGCTGGGGAGGTAACGCTGGCGGTACTGTGGTAACTGATGAATTTGCGTCTGCACTGCCCATTGGTGCCGTATTATCTATCGGTACTAACGGAGCAGGTGGAACCGATGATTCTATAGCGGTATCGAAAAATGACCGCCCCGGTGCTACCGGAATAGTATCGGGTACGTGGCTGCGCAGTAGAGCCGATACATTCATCGGCACTTTTTCCGAAAACAGAGTAACAAACTTATCGTAATGTTCCAGCTCATGGCCTCGCTGCGTTAGGGCTTCATCCAGATACCCCAAAGCCTGATTGACATACACAAAAGGTTTCCCATTCATTCGTTGAGTAATATGAGCCGGAATGAACTGATTTATTTTTGTGTATCGTGTAATTTGTTTTAGGGCCGGAGCCGTAAGTGTAAACTCAGGCTGACTGCGCAGGATATCATCAAAATAGGCCCTCGGGTCGAAAATCATGGTAATTGTCCGGCGAGTGGCATCGGCAAGCAGCGGTTCCAGGTGTTCGCGCCGAACAGAAATATATTGCGATACAATGTTCATGAAATTCTGCAAGGCTTCCTGTACGTCGGCGCTTGAGAAATCGAAATACGGGCTGCGAAATTTCTCGGCGTCGGCCTGCCATTTATCCGACAAGCTACTGATGACGAACAGGTTAATCTGACTGATGGGCGTCAGTGACAGAATTTGCTGGCCGTTGATGGTTGAGTGATGCTGGTAAAAGTCGGAGGCTGTCCGACGGGCGTAGGACTTGCTATATTCAGTGAGCGCGTTGGCGTTAAACTTGTTCGACATCGGGAAAAGCCTTTGTTTTGTAAAGATAAAGTTTTCGGACACAAACCGCTTTTGGCCCGTAAATAATTTAAAAAAAGTGGTTTATGTCCTAAATTAAGCCAACGATCGAAAACTCGACTTGTTCGATCAATAATTATCTATCGGCTTCTACAACGACCGACACCAAATGTTTATTGAACCCACTCGACGACGTGAACCACCCCATCTCCGAACCGGCTGGATCGAGGTGATTTGTGGCTCAATGTTTTCCGGAAAAACCGAAGAACTGATCCGGCGGCTGACTCGTGCCCGCATTGCTAAACTGAAGGTCCGGATATTTAAACCGGCTCTCGACACGCGCTATGACGATGTAAATATTGTTTCACATTCAGCTTTGTCAATTCATTCAACGCCTGTGCAAACAGCGGGCCAGATTTTAGCGCTGGCGGGCGATTGCGATGTAGTTGGTATCGACGAAGCTCAGTTTTTCGACAAAGAAATCATAGACGTTTGCCGTGCGCTGGCCAATCAGGGTCAACGGGTGGTCGTGGCAGGTCTGGACATGGATTTTTCGGGCCAACCTTTTGGCTGTATGCCCCAGTTAATGTCTACTGCTGAATACGTAACCAAAGTTCACGCCATTTGTGTTGTTTGTGGCGATATTGCCCAATATTCGTATCGGCTTGTGCCTTCGCAGGAGCGAGTATTGTTGGGCGAGACGGACAGTTACGAAGCCCGTTGCCGCCGTTGTTACAACCTGGGCGAGGACGCTGGCCAGAAAGAATGGGCTTACGAAGATGCTCATAATGATGAGTGATAAACAATTCGTGCATAGGGCAAAAACTGGGCGGCTGTGGTTGCTCAGTGCAGTCGTATCATTTATTGTTCATCACTCCTCATTTTCTCAGATCGGCAGCTGGCAGTCGCATGCCAGTTATCGGTCGGGCCAGACCGTTGCCATAACTGCCAATACGGTTTATGCAGCGACTAAGAATGGTTTTTTCTACGTCGACAAAGCCACGAATCAAACAGTCACACTGTCGAAGAAAGATGGACTCAGCGATGTTGGTATCAGTCGTTTATTCTATCTGGCGGATCAGAAACGACTGTTGATCGCTTATCAGAATGGTAACCTGGATTTTCTGTCATTATCAGACGCTGGTGAGCCAGTTGGTGTTGTAAACGTAAACACGATTCTTAGAGCTACAAATCTCCCCGTTTCCCGTACGATCAACCACATTAACCGTGTTGGAACAACTGTTTATCTCAGCACTGATTTTGGCCTTGTCGTGCTGGATGTGGTTAAGAATGAAATCCGGGATACCTACTTTAGCCAACGGCCCGATGGTTCAGCGCTACCTATTTATCAGACCACTACGACCGCTGATAGTCTCTATGCACTAACGGCTCCTTTGCTCTCTGCCGAATCCGGGCGCCGAATCCGTGCTGTGCGTTTTGCGGCTAACGTCAATATTGCTGATCCGGCCAACTGGAAAATTGTTCCAGAACCTGGGTCTCAACTCGAATCCATCGTTACCAATCAAGGGCGGTTATCCGTAACGGTTAATGGACAGGGTATTTACGAACGGCAGACCGGTCGGTGGGCACTCACACAATCGCTTTCGAATCCACTTGTTCGACAGTTTCCGGCTGCTGCTGGCCTTATTCTGGCAACGGATAAGGCCATAACAATACCTGGTTCGGGTTCAGTTACCAGTGCTTTACTGGCGAATCCACGCGAAGTTGTCCTGGATGGGAGTACTATCTGGATTGCCGATACGCAGAGTGGATTACTGTCTGGTAGTGCGGGCGTGTTGCAGCGGGTTGCCCCCGAAGGGCCAACACAGGATCTGTTTGCCGCGCTATATGCCTATGCACAAACGCTTGTTGCTTTACCTAAAGGGCCGCAGGATGATACCCAATTAAATCCCAATCAGCCTCCGGCCGAACTATTGTCTGTATCTAATGAGCGCTGGCTGACGAATTCGACCAGTGGCCCCGCCCAGGGATTTAATTCGGCGGTTTATCTGCCAGCCGAGCAGAAGTTATTTCTGAGTAGCTACGGCGGTGGATTATGGGTCCGTTCTGATGACCAGACGCTTAGCGCTGTTACGTTGCCAGCAACTATTGGTGCCTATATCAGCAGCCTGGCAATTGATGTTGATGGTAACCTATGGATAGCAACGGCTGGTCCTAATGCCCGGCAGGCTACCTTACATGTTCGGCGGCCGGACGGTCAATTTCAGTCATTTTCGGCGGTTAATCACCCTGCCATCGCGCAGGTTGTTCCCGACGATAATGGCTTTTTATGGCTTCGGTTAAGCTCTGGGGGCATTCAGGTTTTTGATCCACAGGCGAATCGGAGCCGGTATTTGACAACGCTGACCGGTCAGGGTGGATTATTGACAAACTCAGTACAAACATTAGTAAAGGATCGTAACGGCGCCATATGGGTAGGAACCGATCTTGGTCCCACGGTTTTCGATAACCCATACGGTGCCTTTGATGTCAGTATCGATGCGCAGCCACCCCTCCTTAACCGACGCCGATTGCTGGCGAATGTGCCCATTACGGCCATTGCAGTCGATGGGGGTAATCGTAAATGGATCGGAACACGTGATGGTCTGTACCACGTTGCGCCCGACGGGTCCCAATTGCTCGACACGTTTACGGCTGATACAAGTCCATTACCGACGAATTATGTTCAGGCACTGGCTATTGAGCCGATAAGCGGAACTGTGTTTATTGAAACCGGAATGCCTAGTCAGACTATGGGTATAGTTTCTTATCGGGGTCCGGCCACCGAACCCGCCAACGTATTGAATAGCCTCTCTATTTTTCCCAACCCTGTCCGACCTGATTTTACAGGAACGGTTGGTATGAATGGACTGACCGAAAACTCGACCGTTAAAATTTTGGATGCGGGCGGACAATTGGTCTATGAAACCCGCTCGCAGGGAGGAACCGCTACCTGGAATCTGCGTGATTATCGGGGCCGGTCGGCGCAAACGGGTATCTATCTGGTGGTTGTCGTTTCGGCCGACGGAACCGAAAGTCTGGCCGGGAAATTGGCTGTTGTCCGATAGCCTGAACAGATTGATTGGGAATGAGTTGTCAATCTATTTGCCGGTAGCTAACGTATAGTTTATTCCTTAACCGATCAGATATGCTGCACCTTGACGCTCAAAAAATTGATGTTCTGCAAGACTACCTCCGTCGACGTGGCTGGCTCGATACTGAAGAAATAATCTCATCAGTCGAAAAACCCGGCGAAGGTAATATGAACTATACACTTCGTGTTACAACACCTAATAGGACGCTGATTGTCAAGCAGTCACGGGATTATGTGGAGAAATATCCAACAATTCCGGCTCCGGCTAACCGGGCGGTTATTGAAGGACGGTTTTATCAGAAAACGCAGCCAATCCCAATGCTGGCAAGTTATATGCCCCAGCTTCTGGGTGCCGACGACGAAAATAATATTCTTGTCCTTGAGGATTTAGGCGATTCCAGCGACTACACATTTTTGTATCTGCCCGGCCAGCTTCTGAGTGAAGCCGATACGCTGGCTCTCACAGAGTATTTATCCGAACTGCATCATCAGTTTTCGGTTGAAGCACCCGACCCGATCTTTGCGAATCATGACATGCGGGCGCTCAATCACGAGCATATTTTTACCTATCCATTTCTGGAAGACAACGGGTTCGATCTGAATACGATTCAGCCGGGTTTACAGGAATTGGCAATGCCATATAAGCAGGATACCGAGTTGAAAAGGAGGGTTGGCCAGTTGGGTGAACTTTATTTGACAGAAAGCCGCAGCTATAGGGGAGGAGTGGCTGCGCCCAAAACATTGTTGCATGGTGACTACTATCCAGGAAGCTGGCTACAAACAGTAACTAACCAGGAATCAAGTATAAAAATCATTGATCCCGAATTCTGCTTCTACGGCCCTCCTGAGTTTGATTTAGGCGTAATGATCGCCCATCTGATGATGGCTCAGCAGCCATTTTCCACTTTGAATTCCATTCTGTCGGATTACGAAAAACCAACTGGGTTTGATGATACGTTGCGTCAGCAATTTACGGGCGTCGAAATTATGCGACGACTGATCGGGCTGGCCCAATTGCCACTCAGTTTATCGCTGGAGCAAAAACAGTCATTACTCGCCGAAGCCCGGCATATGTTTCAATAAAATAATAAGACTGCTCATCTGTTCTTGCTTCTGGTAGCCTCAGGCATTTGCTTCGGTGCAAATGCCTGAAATGAAAATAGTCGTCTTTTTCTTTAGTTTGCCGTCCATGTCCTCTGCTGATAGTACTCAACACCTCACTAAGCCTCGCCGGATCTGGCTTGATACCGATATTATGATCGGGATGAAAGACAAAACGCCCCGCGAGGTCGATGATGCCATCGCGCTCATTATGGCGCTTGAACATCCCGATAAAGTGGAGATCATTGGAATCAGTACGATTACCTACGCCAATTATGCCTATGAGGTAACACAGAAAATTCTGGGTTGGTATAACAAAACGGGTCGGACGATTCCGGTATACCGGGGCTCTGATACCGCCAAGGATGTTGGGTTGGAAAATGAGGCTACGCGTGCGCTGGCTGATGCACTACGAGAGGAAAAAATGCCCATTCTGGCCATTGGGCCCGTCACGAATGTAGCAACGGTGATCAAAAATCATCCGGAACTAATCCCTCAGATTGAAGAAGTCGTCGTGTGTGCAGGCCGGACGCCGGGGCTACCCTTCAAGCCGGGATTAGAGAAGCTCGCAGTCGGGGACTATAATTTCGAAATGGACCCGGAGTCGTTCCGGATTTTGTTCGATGCGGGCGTCAGGATGGTGTTGTCTGGTTATGAATGTAGCGTTTATACGTTTCTGGGTAGAACAGACATTGATTTTTTGACTAATGGCACCGTAGCTGACCAATGGGTTTATGATCAGCTACGTCCATGGCAACAATTCAATGAAGAACTCTTCGGCGTAGACGGATTCGTTCCGTGGGATACCACTCCGCTCGGTTACCTGACTCATCCGAATTACTTCAAGTATTATCACGACATACCGGTTCGGATTAACGTCCGCCAAAGTGATACGGAACCTACCGGAACGAAACCCTATTTAGAAGTTTCTTACGACTACAAAGACACGACCTGGCGGGCAATCTATGCGTACAAAACACTGCCCGGCTTTGAGAAAATTGTAATCGAAGACTTAAAGCAGGCATCGTTGAGGAATCAGAAATGATGCGTTTCCTTGGTTTGTCTAGCAGATCAGTAACCGTCGGCATCACTTCTTGTCATCATTACTGATTTTGCGGCTTTGCTTTCCTCCCGAACTCATTTGCCCGAATTTGTAGCTGAGCGTTAGCCGGATAGAGCGGTTCACGAATAGTGAGGTGTTCTGGGCGGTAAATGAAGGGGCAAATTGATCCCCTGTTATTTTAACTGTGCGATTGAATGGGTTGTTGAGGTTCAGGGTCAGGCTAACTTTCTTGCCCATAAATTCCTTCTTGGCCGATAGACCATAATAATACCAGCCGGAGTTTCGGCTCTGGAGCGATATCCACCCAGATCCGACATAACCATTAGCCTGTAGTGTTAAATCTTTGGGTAATTTATAGGAGACATTTGGGCTTGTGCTCCATACCCAACCACTCGTACGCTGATTGAGTGCAACGCTCGTAAGATCGACGTAGGTTAAATCGGAGCCGATACTAAAATTGAGATTTTTGTTGGGCTGAAGTGTTAGATTGAGATTGGCCCCATAGCTGGCATTGCGGCCAATGTTTTGCGGTGACGAGAGGGCCGCACCTTGCGCATCGACCGTGGCGAGCCATTCAATTGAATTGTTGGTCTGCCGCCAGAAAATGGCCGCGTTGAATGATGAGCCTTCTTTCCCAAATGTACTGTACGACAGCTCAGTAGCGTGGGTTAGCTCCGGATTTAGGAATGGATTACCAGTCTGAACGTTCTTCGGATCACTGTAATTTTTGTATGGATTCAGATACCAGATGAGTGGCCGTGAAATCCGTTGGGTATAGCTGACTTTAAACGTATGCTTCTTCCGAAGCGTTTTGGCGAGCGTAAAGCTGGGAATCAGATTCTGGTATTGATTGGTGAATCGACTTTGGTTTGTTACAAAGTCACCTTCGATGCGGGTGTGTTCCAGCCGTGTTCCGACGGTTAGGTTCCATTTGCGTTTGGTGTCTATTTTCAGTGATGCATAACCAGCCACCACCCGCTGATTGTAGGTAAACTCGTTAGATCGCCCAGGATCAACGGCATAATCACCTTCCTGACCGGTCAACGCCTGCTCAATAACAAACTCGCTGCCAATGTCACGCAGGATCGCTTTGGCACCGACCTCTGCTTTAATCGTCAGTGTATCCCGTTTTGTTCGAGCAGTGAATGGATGGGTATAATCCGTCTGGAAGGTATACTCATTATTGCGGCTGAGATTAGTGCTGCGTTCCAGATAAGTCGGCACTTCCGAGGTCATATCCGTTTGCGTAATGGTGTAGTAATAGTTATCGGGCATTCGCGCATATTGTGTCAGAACCGCCAGTTCGCGCCCCGGTTTTTTGAATGATTTGGCCCAGCCGAGATTAAACTCCGTATTCCCGTATGGATTTCGGAACCTGATATCACGGTGATAGTTCTGCAATACGTTACCCTGCGGATCGGCCAGGCGACTGTCGAGCGTGCTGTTCATCGGGAAATTACCTCCCCAGGCATTGCCCGAAAAGTTGATCCGGTTCGTTGAATCCGGATCATAATCAAGGCTCATCTCGCCAAAACCTCCCGTGCCGGTGTTATCGCGGCTCGTACGCTGGCGCAAAATACTTGTAGGCTGCCCAGCTGTTAAGGCCGTGCGCGTACTGCTATTTTCGCCAATGTTTCGGTACTGATAGCCATTCAGCGAAATAGCCAAACCGAGCTTTTTTCCTTTTACGTTCAGATTGCCACCCAATGAACGGTTCAGGTTGCCCCCCGTTGCATTCACCGTTCCGTTTGTGCCCTGCACTCCTTTTTTTGTAATGATGTTTATAACACCGGCTGAGCCTTCAGCATCATATTTTGCGCCGGGGCTGGTGATTACTTCCACCGATTTAATGATATTGGCTGGCATCTGTTTGAGGGCATCGGCCAGATTTCGCGCCATTATCGACGACGGCTTCCCGTTGACCAGGACTTTAATGTTGCCACTACCGCGCATCTTCAGATTACCATCTAAATCGACCGTTAGCATCGGTACTTTGCGTAGTACATCTACGGCCGTTCCGCCGGTATTCGATACATCTTTTTCCGCATTATAAACCAGACGATCCCCTTTATCCTCAACCAGTGCTTTCTGGCCAACTACATTCACTTCATTCAGATTGCGGCTGTCGGGCGATACAACGACTTTTCCAATAGCTGTAACTGGCTTTTCGGTTGTGATCGCTACATTATTGAGCTCTTTGGTTCGATAGCCAACAAATGAGAAAACGAGTTTATAGACGCCTGTCGCCACTTTATCAATGGTAAAAGCTCCGTTCTCGTCAGTTGTTACACCAGTGATGAGTTTACTGTCGGCTGTTTGTAAAGCGACTGTCGCAAAGGGGATCGGTTTTGTTGTAGTTGAATCGGTCAGGAAACCAGTAATGCGTCCTGAATTTGATTGACCGAAGGCTATTAATGGAAAAGCAAAGAATAAGGTCAGGAAAAGGTTTTTCATAACAAAGGTAAAGGGAAGATCACTGGTTTGTTGTGGAAGTAGTGGGGCAAAGCTAAGTCGTCACAAAAGAAGGTTACATGTCGTTATGGAAATTTAACATTTCGACCAACGTCCGATTTTCCTCGACTAACACTGAAATGAAAAAGGCCAGGAGTAAAAGCGTGCATATAGAGTGACCAGCTGATTTAATCCGATGATGCCGGAAACTGGAAGCAGGTTGCACTCACAAGCTCATTTAACATGGGCTTAATAGGGTATCTGATTAATATTGAAAGAAGCCGTAAACGATCATTTGACGAATCAGGGCATTTTGCCTAATTTTGATCAGTTTTTTAGCCAATGTCATCGATTAGCCGTACGATTAATCGAAGTGACATAAAACGAAATCAACCGATTCAGGATGAGAGAAATACAGTTCCGCGAAGCCCTGCGGGAGGCCATGACGGAAGAAATGCGCCGGGACCCGAAAGTCTATCTGATGGGCGAAGAAGTCGCCGAATACAACGGAGCCTACAAAGTCAGTCAGGGAATGCTGGATGAATTTGGCCCGGAACGGGTGATTGATACGCCTATCGCCGAATTAGGTTTCGCCGGTATTGGCGTTGGTTCCGCTATCAACGGACTTCGGCCGATTATTGAATTTATGACTTTTAACTTCTCGCTGGTGGCGATTGATCAGGTCATTAATTCAGCAGCTAAAGTAATGTCAATGTCGGGCGGGCAATATTCCTGCCCGATTGTGTTTCGGGGCCCCACGGGTAATGCCGGGATGCTGTCGAGCCAGCACTCACAGAACTTCGAGAACTGGTTTGCCAATACATCGGGCCTGAAAGTTGTTGTTCCGTCAAATCCTTATGATGCCAAAGGATTACTCAAGTCCTGCATTCGTGATAATGACCCGGTCATTTTCATGGAATCGGAGCTTATGTATGGCGATAAGGGGCAAGTACCGGAAGAAGAATACCTGATTCCAATTGGGCAGGCTAAGATTGTTCGTGAGGGCAATGATGTAACGATTGTATCCTTCGGTAAAATTATGAAGGTTGCGTTGGCTGCGGCTGAAGAGTTGGCAAAAAATGGTATTTCTGCCGAAGTAATTGATCTGCGTTCAGTGCGCCCAATCGATTATGCAACGATTATTAACTCGGTGAAGAAAACAAACCGCTGTGTTATCGTTGAAGAAGCATGGCCGCTAGCCGCTATTTCGTCGGAGTTGACGTACAATATTCAGCGGAATGCATTCGATTATCTGGATGCACCCGTCGTTCGGGTCAATAGTATGGACTTACCATTGCCATACGCACCAACACTGATCGAAGCGATTCTGCCGAACGTTAAACGGACGTTGCAGGCGGTGGACACTGTGATGTACAAAAAATAAAGTAACTCCCTGGTACCAGGGAGGCATAAAAAAGCATCGGCCAGAACGACCGATGCTTTTTTATGCGTATAAAAAAAGCCCGACCATATTTTGGGCGAGCGTCTGTATTGGCGTAGTTGTTGTTGTAACGACCTTGCATAGCAATTAGTTTAAGCTATGAAAAATAGGTAAATAGTTTTTCAAAATATTCGTATTAATGAAGGAGATGGAGCGAAAAGCGGAAAAAGAGCCTAGAATTCGTCCGACAGGACGAATTATCTACGAAGTTACCATTCAGCATGTTGGCTCATTGAACGCACTTCGACAGCGAGAGTCGAAAGTTATCTTCTTTTCGAATTTACGTAAAGCGGTTGATGCCATTACCGCTGAACTGGCACTTACGAATTGGCCACCCCGGATTAATTATACCGCTGTTTATAGGGGCATTAAGCAGCGGGAGTTTTACAGCTGCGACTTTGATGTAGCAGGAACACGTGTGTTTCGCATTAAAGTAGTAGCCCGCGTGTTAAATCCGGCCTTACCACGATTGGGAATCGACGATAACCCGACAAAATAAGTCCTTCTTTTCTGAAGCCGTGTCGACAATGGGCACGGCTTCAGAAAAGAAGGACTCGATGAATTGTGTCTTTATCAGGGATTTTGCGAAAGCCCGTGCCACGGTTGCTAATGAAGAGAAAGCAAACCGTGGCACGGGCTTTCGCAAAATCTTTCTTTATATTACTTCACGACATGTTGCTCACTGACAACCGGCACATTTGTCTTTTTAATCGCAGCCAGACCACCTTCTACATTAACTACATTATCAAAGCCGCGGGCTTTCAGGATAGAATTGGCTACCATCGATCGATAACCACCAGCGCAATGAATGTAGACTGGCTGGTCACGACTAAGTTCAGCCAGGTAGTCATTCAGGTTATCAAGAGGGAGGTTTTCTGCATCTTTGACATGTTCACTGGTAAACTCACCTGGCTTTCGAACGTCTACAACACGTGTTTGATTGGCCTGCCATTCAGCCGCAAACGCTTCAGCTGAGATAGAGTTGATCGAATCAACTTCTTTTCCTGAATTTTTCCAGGTATCAAATCCGCCGTTGAGGTAGCCAATGCAATGGTCATACCCTACACGAGCCAGTCGGAGAATTGTTTCCTGCTCCAGGCCTGCGGGTGTTACGAGCGCAATTGGTTGTATCAGATCCGGAATTAATGCGCCAACCCAGGGGGCGAATTGCCCATTTAAACCAATATTAATGGCATTGGGAATAAAGCCTTTCGCAAAGTCAACCGCGTCGCGAACATCAAGAACCAAAGCTCCCGTTTCATTGACTGCTGCCTCAAAGGCATCGGCAGAAAGCGCATGACTGCCACGCTTGAGGACTCGATCGAGGCTTTCGTAACCTTCTTTGTTAAGCCGGGCATTCTCCGCAAAATAAGCCGGAGCCGTTGTCAGGCCATCGAGAACCTGTTCAATAAATTCATCTCTGGATTTAGCCCGAAGCGCGTAATTGAATCGTTTTTGGTTGCCGAGGGAGTCCGTAGTTTCCTTACTCATATTCTTGCCGCAGGCCGACCCGGCTCCATGAGCTGGATAAACAATAACATCGTCGGCAAGAGGTATGATCTTGGTCTGCAGGCTGTCGTAAAGCATGCCTGCAAGGTCTCGTTCGCTTAAATCACCTTTGATAGCGAGGTCTGGCCGACCCACATCGCCAATGAATAACGTATCACCCGTGAAGATGGCATGGTCTTTCCCTCCTTCATCGATAAGCAGATAGGTTGTCGATTCTGGCGTATGGCCGGGGGTGTGAAGTGCCTTGATACGCACGTTACCGAGCGTAAATGTTTCACCATCCCTGGCATGATAAGCGTTATAGCTCGTATTGGCATTAGGGCCATACACAATGGTAGCCCCCGTTTTTTTTGCCAGATCAAGATGACCCGACACAAAATCAGCATGAAAGTGGGTTTCGAAAACGTACGTTATTTTCGCACCCGCTTTTTCTGCTTTTCGAATGTAAGGAGAGGTTTCACGAAGCGGGTCAATAATGGCTGCTTCGCCATTGCTCTCGATATAATAGGCTCCCTGGGCCAGGCAGCCCGTATAGAGTTGTTCAATAATCATGGCCACAATTTTATCCAGGCTTAGAGGCTAGTCAGAGTGTAGATAATTCTTTCAGAATCATATAGCAGGCTACCAACAGTACGAACCAACCAAAACCTTTTTTGAGTCGGTCGGGCGCAACAAAACGGGCTAAGTACATTCCGACGAAAATCCCGACGATGGATAAACCCGTAAATGGTAGTAGAAAATTCCAGTCCAGGTCGGTATGATGAATATCACCCATAAACCCGACAAATGAATTAACAGCAATAATCAGCACTGAGGTTGCCACTGCCCGATGAATAGGTAAGCCTGCCATCAGGACCAGCATCGGGACAATCAGAAAACCGCCCCCAGCACCGATCGTTCCGGTTAGTAAACCGACAGCTAATCCATCGAGGGCCAGCGCCCCATAGCGCGGATTCCCGTCGGCTGCTTCACCCTGTTCGGGCCGGGCGCTTTGGATCATAGCACGGGCTGCCAGAATCATTACCGTTGCGAAAAAGTATAAAATGGCATCACTTTTAGGCAATACAAAGGTATTGAACTGAAATAGCGGATCGGGCAGGGCAGGGACTAAAAAGCGACGACTTAGATAGATTGAGACAAACGACGGCAGAGCAAATGTGGCCGTTACACGCAAATCGACCTTTTTTTGCCAAATGTGATTAAGTGATCCAACCAGCGATGTTGCTCCAACTACGAATAGCGAATAAGTAGTTGCCAGCACCGTTGGAATGCCGAATACGTATACAAAGATTGGTACTGTCAGAATAGAACCTCCACCGCCTGCCAGTCCGATAACCAGTCCAACCAGCAAGGCAGATGCGTATCCAATAAACTCCTGTCCACTCATTTCAGGGCAAAGGTACGCGTCCTGATGAGATGTTTAGTCTATAGACTATTGAAAAAAGTCCCTCGGTACGTTACCAAGGGACTTTTTCAGTCAATGAGTTTTACCGCGAAGAAATTAGTCCCGCTGATTCAGATGGCTATTCCGACGGCTATAGGTGAAATAAACGATCAGGCCTAATGTACACCAGATGACAAATGATATTTTGGTATCTGTCCGGAGATTGTACATCAGATACAGATTGGCACAGATACCTAACGTGGCAATGACAGGCAAAGCTGGTGTCCGATAGGGCCGTTCCAGATTTGGTTCACGCACCCGAAGCAGCCAGACCGCTCCGCAAATCATAGCGAAAGCCAGCAGCGTACCGGAGCTACAAAGCTCAGAGACTTTATCGATTGGTGTCAGCGAAGCAACCGTTGCAACGATCAGACCGACCAGGATTGTGCTTTTCCAGGGCGTTTTGAAGGTTGGGTGAATAGAGGCAAACATGTTTTTAGGTAACAGGCCATCTTTAGCCATGCCCAGGAAAATACGGGTTTGTCCCAGCATCATCACCAACATTACCGAAGTAAGGCCGCCCAGGGCTGCAATTGTGATGATATAAACGGCCCATGTTAAACCCTTATCTGCGAATGCCTGAGCTACGGGAGCTTTCAGGTCAAGATCTTTGAAGGGCACCATGCCTGTCAGTACAAGCGAAACGAGAATGTACAGTATTGTGCAAATGATCAGCGAAGCAAGAATAGCGAAGGGTACGTCTTTTTTCGGATTGATGGCCTCTCCCGCCTGAGTCGACACGGCATCGAACCCGATATAAGCGAAGAAGACAATACTGGCCGCTGTGACAATGCCATTGAAGCCATAGTGCTGCTGCCCTGAATTATCGATAACTGGTTGCGGAATAAATGGTGTCCAGTTGGTGGTATCGATATAAAATGCCCCTACGATAATGACGAAAATAACGACCACCACCTTTACGATTACGATGATGTTGTTTGTGCTGGCAGCTTCTTTGATACCCCGTACCAAAATATAGGTCACAACAAGTACGATCAGGAAAGCAGGCAAGTTTACGGCGAATGAAAAATCGGGGATAATTTCACCCGCAGCCCGCAGTTTTTCGGCTTTTTCCTGTGCCGTAATCGGGTCATTCATTAAATAGATAGGAGGATTTATGCCAAACAAATGGAGTAACTTTTCAAAGTAGCCGGACCAGCTTACGGCAACTGTCGTGGCACCCATCATATATTCCAGAATAAGGTTCCAGCCAATAAGCCAGGCAAAAATCTCGCCCACTGTGCCATATGAATAGGCATAAGCAGAGCCTTCTACCGGAAGAATTGAAGCAAACTCTGCATAGCAAAGAGCTGCAAATGTACAGGCTACTCCGGCCAATACGAACGAGAGCGCCAGAGCAGGACCAGCCCAGTCGTGAGCAGCAATACCAGTGAGCACAAAAATTCCACCTCCAATAACGGCTCCGATCCCAAGCGATGTTAGCCCCCAGCGGGTTAACACACGTTTGAGTTCACTTTTTTTCATATCAGCTTCGTAAGCCGCAAGGGGCTTCTTACGCCAAACACTGGTATCTACTGGTTTTAGTTTGGTTTCCATGCAGGAAAAGAGAGTTTGGTGATTGTGTCTTTTAGAGAAATATTCTTGGGTTAAAACGTCTGGAAAGATACAAAAAATAAAGAGTGAAAGCGTAAAAGAGTGGAAGAGTGAAAAAATCTATTGGATTGTTCCGCTCTTCCACTCTTTTACGCTTCACGCTCTACCTTATGATTGCGATGGACGAATCAGGGGTGTTTTTACCTTCTTCTCTTTTTTCGCCGTAAACTCTTCGGGCGTGGCAGGTGCTACACTCGTAAAGTCAGATGGAATGGCGTCGAATCCGGTTTTCTTTTCAATCGTGGCGGTCGGTGTTCCGTTATCTTTCTCCTGATCACGGCTCAGCGCATCAACCACAATCGGGGTTGCTACAAACAGCGATGAGTAGGTACCGACAATGACACCAATCAGCATGGCGAACGAAAAACCACGAATGGTTTCTCCGCCAAAGATGAAGAGTACCAGCAATACCAGAATCGTTGAGAAACCAGTTACGGCCGTGCGACTCAATGTGCTGTTCAGCGCGTTGTTGATAATGGTCGGAATGCTTTCTTTTTTGCCCCGGTTTTCACTGAGGTATTCACGAACCCGGTCGAATACAACAACGGTATCGTTCATGGAGTACCCCATAATCGTCAGCAACGCACCCACAAATGCCTGGTCGACATCGAGCGAGAAAGGCAATAGGCCGTTGAAGATCGAGAAGATAGCCAGAATGATAAGCACATCGTGGAACATGGCAACAACAGCACCATAGCCAAACGCCAGTCGCTTAAATCGGATCAGGATATAAATAAAGACGACCGCTACGGCCAATAAGATAGACCATAAGGCCGATGTCAGAATATCGTACGCAATGGTTGGCCCGACTTTCTGTGAGCTTTCGATACGAGCCGGATTACCGGTCAGGCTACTTAATCCTTTGTAGATAGCGGCTTCAGCCCGTTTGTCGGCTCCCTGCGAATTATCATCAACCAGATACGGTGTCGTTACTTTTACCTGATTGGCACCAATACCCGTACCACCATAGGTTTTAACTTCGGGCGATGAGCCTAATATACCTTCGAGTGAGTTACGAACTTCGTCGGTACTTACCGATTTCTCAAAGCGAACGACGTACGACCGGCCACCTTTGAAATCGACACCCAGTCCGAATCCTTTGAAAATAACGGAGATGATACCTGCCGCAATGATAGCCGATGAAACCGTGTAGTACAGTTTCCGACGGGAAACGAAATCGAAGTTAGAATCTTTGAACAGGTTCTTTGCCCACGACGACGTAAACGTCAGCGTTTGTCCATTCCGTATGTAATATTCCAGAATGATACGGGTGATGAAAATAGCCGCGAATAATGAGGTCAGAATACCGATAAGAAGCGTTGTCGCAAAACCCAGGATTAGGCCTGTACCGAAAATGAACAGGACAATACCGGTCAGGAATGTCGTCACGTTCGAATCAATAATAGACGACATTGCATTCTGGAATCCATCCGTAACAGCCTGTTTGAAACCCTTACCCAGCGCCAGTTCTTCTTTGATACGTTCGAAAATAAGTACGTTCGCATCTACGGCCATACCAATCGACAGTACGATACCCGCAATACCCGGCATGGTTAATACCGCACCCAGTGATGCCATTACGCCCATCAGGAAGAACAGGTTAATGATCAGGGCTATATCAGCAATAAATCCGGCCCGGTTGTAATAGAACACAACAAAACCCAGTACCAGCAGAATACCGACAATCGACGAAAGCACACCGGCACTTACGGCTTCTGAACCCAGCGTCGCTCCCACAACATTTTCTTCTACGATTGTGGTTGGCGCAGGGAGTTTACCAGCTTTCAGCACGTTGGCCATGTCTTTGGTCTCTTCTACGGTGAAGTTGCCGGAAATGCTCGAACGACCATTTGGGATCTCGTTCTGCACGTTTGGCGCCGTATAAACCAGGTTATCGAGCAGAATAGCTACCGGCCGACCAACGTTGGCGGCAGTCAGGTTTTTCCATTTGCGACCACCCTCAGCGTTCATGTTCATCGTCACTTCCGGACGGCCACGATCATCGTAATCGTTAGCAGCATCAGTAATAACATCACCTTCAAGCGGAGCGCGGCCTCCTGGTTTTTTCAGGAAGTAGAGAGGCAGAATTTCTTTGCCATCCGTTGCTTTGAAGGTCTTACGATCCCAGGCGAAGATAGCGTCGGCAGGGAACAAACTGCGTACTTCAGGAGCATTCAGAACGGCATTGGCACGAGCTGTATCTTTCAGGTAAACACCTAGCTGATCCTGGCCAACGGGCAGGAACAACTGGGTAAGAGCGGTACCCTGAGCAGCCGCAGCTGCAGTATCACTTTTAGCCGTCGAGTCTTTCTTTGATCCCTGAGCCAATTGCGATTCGAGGCTATTTCCTTTGGCAGCTGTTCCTGCAGCCGGTGTTGTGGCGGTTGTTTTTATGGCTGCTTTACGGGCGGCCTCTTCGCGTAACAGATACGCGCCCATTCCTTCAATAGCGGGAGCCAGTTCGTTCAGGCGGTAAACTTCAGTGAATTCGAGCTTGGCAGCACCCGTCAACAGGCGACGAATCCGCTCTGGGTTATCAACGCCCGGTAGTTCGATCTGAATCCGGCCCGAACCGGGTAACCGTTGAATGTTTGGGTTGGCTACCCCAAACTTATCGACCCGCGCCTGGATGATCTGGAATGCCCGCCCGAAAGCGCCATTCACTTCATCATTCAGTAATTTCCGCACTTCCGAATCCGACGACTGGAAGTTGATTTTGCTCCGGTTTGCGCTCGTCGCAAAAACACTCGCCAGTTTGGTTTCCGGAGCAAGCTTCTTGAAGTTGTCAGCAAACAAGTCTACGAAGCTTGTATTACTTGTCTTCTTATCTTCAGCCGCTAGTTTCAGCGCTTCATTGAACTTCGGATCGCGATTGTTTCCCGACAGCCCGCGTAGAATATCGGCAGGCGATACTTCCAGCACAACGTGCATACCACCCTGAAGGTCAAGGCCAAGGCCAAGCTCCCGCTCGGTAACTTCCTGAAGTGTGCTACCCAGATAGACCGGTTCTTTCCAGAGCGAATCAAGATAGTGCTGCTTTTTAGAACGGTCGACCTGACCTTGCTTGTTAGTTGCGTAAGCCTCAGCATCGTCTTTGATGCCCCGCGAGACAAACGTAAATGACAGGAAGTAAACGCAGATAGCTGCAATTACGCCCGTCAGAATGAGTATTCCGGTTCGGTTTTGCATTGATTTCCACGGATTAGTGTCCGTGATTAGGATAAGTGGTACTGATAGATGAAAAAGAATATGTTATCTGGTACGAAATCCAGTAAACACAGTAGAGACGTGCGAGCTAAAACTGAACGATCAGTCGGGGAAAAACACCTGCCCGCACGTACGTTAGGGCGCATTTGTGGCAATATGATGCCCAAAGACGAATTTGAAGTAAGAAAAATAGAAATGCGGTAGTGTAAAATGCCGGAGCAGGGGAACGCTCAACAGCAATAAAATCACGAGCGTCGGAGCCGGAAGCAGAAACGCAGTCTGGCTGCCTCCATCTAAAGTAATGGCTGGGGTAACGACCGCTTCGAATTGGGCCGCGCTCAGTTGGACATCCGACGAGTGAGAATCAGTCGTTTTGCCCGCTTTGCTTGCTTGAGCAACCGCTTTCGTTGTCGCTAACGTCTGGTGATTGACTAACCCACCACGTCCCCAAACTGCCGTGAATAGCAGTAATGAAGCCAGTAGAAGACTCGAAAGACGTTGTATGACGCGTGGTTGCTTCATAAATTTCCTTAGCGGATGACAAATTTCGTACCATTTACGGAACTATGCAAGTGGTTTAGACAGGATTAACCGTATTTCCAGGAATAGAAGCTACGTGAAGGCAAAATAAGTAATGACTCAAGGCCCATAAAGGCAAACCATCACGCAGGAATCAGCGAAAAAGACATGGTTTCGATCCTGATGAAAAAATAATCTTGTTACCTTGCGCCCATGAATTTGCACGAATTTATCCAGCTGGCTCTCGCCGAAGACGTCGGCGATGGCGACCATACATCATTATCCACAATTCCGGCTGATGCGCAGAAACGCGCCCGGCTATTGGTTAAAGAAGCGGGTATTCTGGCAGGGGTGGAAGTAGCACAGGCCATTTTCGCCGAAGTCGATCCGTCCTTTCAGGTAGATGTTCTGATGCAGGATGGAGCCAGTATCAAACCCGGTGATATTGTTTTGACGGTGAGCGGGAATGCCCGCAATATCCTGACTGCCGAACGGTTAGTGCTGAACTGCATGCAGCGTATGAGCGGCATTGCTACGCACACACGTCAGCTAGTCGATTTGCTCGAAGGAACGCGGGCAAAGTTGCTGGATACCCGCAAAACCACGCCCAATTTTCGTATCTGCGAAAAAATGGCAACTAAAATTGGTGGGGCTGTGAATCATCGGTTTGGTTTGTATGATATGATCCTGATCAAGGATAATCACGTTGACTACGCCGGGGGTATTGAAGCGGCCATTACGAAAGCCGTTTCTTATCTGAAAGAAACCGACCGGACACTGCGAATCGAGATCGAAACCCGCAATCAGGCTGAGGTGGAGGAAGTGTTACGGGTCGGACAGGTAGATATCATTCTATTAGACAACTTCGAGCCGGATGGTATCCGCGACATGGTAAGGCTTATCAATGGCCGGTTTATCACCGAAGCCTCGGGAGGCATTGATGAAACGAACCTGCGTGCGTACGCTGAAACCGGTGTTGATTTTATCTCGTCCGGAGCGCTGACGCATCAGGTAAAAAGCCTGGATTTGAGTCTGAAAGCGTATTGATAAGGATTTGCTACGACTCTTCGAATAACTAACTATCTGAAGAGTAGGTGTTTATCTTGTGAAATAAACTTTCGCAATCTTTCCTGCTTCGACCTTATAAATCGCCACGGCTTTTACGGGCTCTTTGTCAGCAGCGAACGTAACGCTTTCGTGGTCAATCACCGTACTGCCAACCACAATCCGGTTAACGAGTTCACAATGCAGGTTCCTGGTCTTCTCAAACATGCCGCTGTATTGCTTGCGCATGGCTTCTTTGCCTTTATACAATAGCTTATCCGGGAAGGTATAAACCTCTACATCGTCTGCATAGGGCTCCAGAAAGGCGTCGATGTTGCGGGCGTTATAGGCGTTAAGTTGTTTCTGGGCGAGATTTTCGGGCGAGTCTGGCCGGATTTTTTCCGGTGTTGTTATGAACCCCCGGTTTACAATCGTTTCCAGACTTGTCAGCGCATCAATATTTTCCAGCGGATTCTGTTTCAGTATCAGCACATTGGCCAGTTTACCCTCTGCCAGACTACCGATCTGGGCTTCTTTGCCGAAAATCTTCGCTCCATTGATTGTCGCTGATTTCAATACATCAGCGGTTGAAAGACCAGCCCCCTGCATTGCTTTCAATTCATCCAGGAATGACGTGCCATGAAACGTACCGGGATTACCGGCATCTGTTCCGGCCACAACATTGATGCCTGCATTCCAGACTTTTTTTAAGTTAACCCGCTTAATAGAATCCCTTTTGATCGAACGTGCCTGAAATTCCGGGCTGGCCAGTAAGCTGGTATATCGTTTGCGGATTTCCGGCTCAGGTAAATGTTTGAAATCAAAAAGGGTTCCCAGAACGTATGGATTGGCATTCGCAAATTCATAAGGAGTTAGCTTCCGATCGTCGCTGAAGAAACCTGTGATACCCCGGTTTACAATCATGGTTGGACCGTAACTTACCTTATTTTTTCGCATCAGATCGATCAGTTCATCGTCAATAATACCGTCTTCAGGACTATGAACCAGAAAGTCGGCACCGTATTTCACCCCTAGTTTAGCCGCCAGCAACTCCTGCGTATGAATAGCCAGCTTGAGGCCGTTTTTATGCGTTTCGTCAATCGCAGCCTGCACAATTGGGATCATCTCTTCGCCTGGCTTTCCCATTCCCCGGATTATGAACCAAACCTTGATAAAGTCAGGCTTATAGGCCAGTTGCCGACGTACTAACTCGCGGGCTTCTTCGGGGGTATTGGCTTTGATAATAGGCGAATCATCGACTTTAAAGGCTTCCGGCTGGTAGGTTGAAACGAGCGGCCCGGTCATCAAAATCTGTGGGCTGGTGTAGAGTTTGTTGAAACGATCGCGATAAGGAAACTGGTAAAGCGGCCCACCAATGTCGATCACGGTTGTGATTCCACATGCCAGATATCGACGTAGCAGATCGCCCATATTGTCGCGGAGCCATTGTCGTTCGGTTTCGTAAGGGCGGTATTTGGCCAGATTAATGCCATCGGGCCGGGTATAAATGCTCCCCGACTGAAACAGGTGGATGTGGCTATCGATCAGACCCGGCAGCAGCCATTTGCCTTTGGCATCAATGACCGTCGTATTGTCGGGTACTTTTAGATTCTTACCAATCTTTTTGATTAGTCCATTCTCGATCAGCAGGCTACTATTTTCACGCACATTGCCCGTTTCGACATCAATTAAATTGCCACCCAGAATTAAAACCGGTTGTTTGGGTAATAGTATGCTGTCAGAATTACTGGATTGGCTATTGGCGGCTATCGTTCCGAGTAGGAATAGGCTGAATAAAAAGTATTTCATTGGTTTGCCCGTATAAATCAAGCTTTAGCGATAATCCAGGTTGCTGTCTATTATCCCAACTATATTCTCAGTTTCACAAAGTCGTAGAGTGGGCTCCCAAAGGCGTTTAATTACTTTTCTGTATAAGCTCGCTTTGGGAACGTTTGAGAGCCGTATAAGTACAGCACTTACTTTTCCATTTCACGCAGCAACTTATTGGCATAAATGAACTCATTCAGTTCCGCTACGTCAGACTGAGTTATTGTATTACTATTTCCTTCCCAAAGTTTTTTGCCTTTATAGAGGAACATAATCTTTTCGCCAATTTCCATCATCGAGTTCATGTCGTGGGTAATGACGACGGTCGTGATCTTATACTCATCCGTGATTTCTGAAATGAGTTGGTCGATCTTGATGGATGTGAGCGGATCAAGACCTGAATTGGGTTCGTCGCAGAACAGATATTTAGGATTAAGAACAATGGCGCGGGCAATACCGACCCGTTTTTTCATACCACCACTGATTTCTGAAGGCATTCGATCGCCTGCACCCTCCAGACCTACGCGCCGTAGACACTCCTTCGCCCGATTTATTTTTTCGTCTTCCGACTGTTCCGTGAGCATATCGAGGGGAAAGCGAACATTTTCAAGTACAGTCTTGGAGTCGAAGAGGGCCGAGCCCTGGAATAATACACCCATTTCTCGCCGGATCGTCTTTTGTTCTTCCAGGTCGCCAGTCAGAAAGTTGCGTCCGTCGTAAAGAACCTCCCCCGAATCAGGCTTGATCAGCCCAATCATACACTTTAGCAAAACACTTTTGCCAGTACCGCTACCACCAATAATTAAGCTAGTGTCACCCGGTTTAAACGAGCCACTAATACCTGCCAACACCTGCCGGTCGCCAAAGGTCTTCGATATATCTTTGATTTCAATCATGGGCAATGAGTGAAAGCGTCAATGAATAAACGACCGCAACGATCTATTGCGATACGCATTGACGCTTTCGCTAATTAGGTCAACAATACCTGTGTCAGAATAAAATCAGCTGCTACAATCGCAATACAACTGTTGGTTACAGCGGCTGTAGAGGCAGCGCCTACTTCCAGTGCTCCACCTTGTACATTATACCCCTGAAAAGCCGAGATTGTCGATACCAGAAACGCAAATACGACGGTCTTGATCAGGGCGAACGTAACACCAAATGGCTTATACTCAAGACGTAATCCGGATACGTATTCTTCGGGAGAAATAACGCCAGCCAGAACCCCGGCAATATAACCTCCCAGAATCGACAGGAATCCGGCCATGATGACCAGCAACGGAATCATGAGTATGGAGGCAATTACTTTGGGGAGTACCAGATAAGAGCTTGAATTGATACCCATTACCTCTAAAGCATCGATCTGCTCCGTTATGCGCATTGTGCCCAATTCACTGGCTATATTAGAACCAACCTTACCGGCCAGCACAATGCAGGTCAATGTCGGTGCCAGTTCCAAAATCGTACTATCTCGTACAATGAGTGCAATGATGTTGTGCGGCACAAAGGGGTTGGTGAGGTTATACGCCGTTTGAACGCAGGTAACGGCTCCAATGAACGAGTTCACAAGCGCCACAATAAAAACAGAACCGACGCCAATCGACGTACACTCGTTCAGAATAAGCCCCAGATAAACCCGCATTTTCTCCCGATTACGGAAGAGTGAACCCAGAAAAATGAAATATTGACCTAACCGTGACATAAATGCAAGATGCGAAGCAACCAGCCGCTCCAACTACCGGATGCGACAACATCGAGAGAACCCCGGCAAAGATAGAATGGTTTCTAACGTAACTTGCGCCGTATCCTAAACCAACAGGGTTTATACATCGATACGGGTTATAATTAAAGAGTTTTGTCTGTTTTTATGAATCCACTGATTGTTGTAACGGGAGGGTCTAAAGGTATAGGCCGCGCTATTGTCGATCGATTTGTTGGCGAAGGGTTCGATGCCGTTGTTTGCGCCCGGTCAATTAACGGTCTACACGGTCCAGGTTTACTGCCTTTTACGGCTGATCTGTCAAACCGCACGGGTGTCAATGCCCTGCTGGAGTATATTCATTCCCTCAACCGCCCCGTCGACGTGTTAGTCAACAACACAGGATTGTTCCTGCCGGGGCAGATTCAGGACGAAGCCGAGGGTACGTTTGAACAACTGATGAATACAAATGTTGGTAGCGCCTACCATCTTACACGTGGCCTGGTTGGCAATATGGTATCCCGGCGTCAGGGGCACATTTTTATGATGTGCTCAACCGCCAGCATTACGGCCTATACCAACGGCGGTTCATATTGCATCTCTAAATTCGCTTTATTGGGTATGAGTCGTGTTTTGCGGGAAGAATTGAAACCTCACGGGGTTAAGGTCACTGCTATTTTACCCGGCGCAACATTCACCGCAAGTTGGGAAGGAACCGACCTGCCGGAGGATCGCTTCATGAAGCCGGACGATGTCGCCAATAGCGTTTGGGCTGCTTATTCATTATCAAAGAGTGCGGTAGTCGAAGAAATTCTTATTCGCCCGCAGCTCGGTGATATTTAGTAAGCGGTTCTTAAGGCTGCTAATTAGAATAAATCCGTTGCTAATGAAGGAGTGTTGACTGGGTGGGCGGCCCCGTAACGACTTTTTTGTATCTTGCGGCCCACTTCATCCATCCTAAACATAACTGTTCACTGTTAACCGATTACTGTTACGAATGTCTTCTGTTGAATATTTGGGTATTGACGTCGGCGGAACGAACGTCAAAATGGGTATTGTTGATGCCAACACCGGCAAAATCTCCAATTTCTACAGCCACGATACCATTAGCTGGCGGCAGTCTGGCCACTTCGTTGAGCGGTTTGGCGATGCAGTTGCACTGCAATTATTTTCCAACAAAGATGTCAAGCAGGTTGGTATCGGCCTGCCGGGCATGCTTAGTCGGGATCGAACGGTGCCTCTTGAAATTACGGCCATCCCCGAAATCAATGGCGTTCCACTCGTCGAAATGCTATCCAAACGGTTTGCGGGCGTTCAGTTTTTCCTGGAAAACGATGCGAATGCCGCTGCTTTGGGGGAGTATTACTTCGCAGAAGAAAAAATAACGGAAAATTACATTTTCATCACGCTCGGTACGGGTGTTGGCGGAGCGGCAATTATCAATAAGAAAATCTTTACGGGTGGCGATGGGAATGCCATGGAGCCCGGTCATATTCCGTCGCGTCATGGGCGGGTGCTGGAGCGAAACATTGGTAAGAAAGAATTGCTCGATCTGGCCATCGAACGCCGGAAAGAATATAAAGGCGAAACGCATTTACCCGATGATGGTGATATTTCTACGACTGGATTGGTTGCTGCGGCTGCTGAGGGTGATGAACTAGCGCTTCAAATTTGGACAGAAGTAGGCGAGATTTTAGGCGAAGGCCTCGCAGCTCTTATCAAGATCCTGGATATTAAACAGGTATTGATCGGTGGTGGCCTGTCGGCTTCTTTTGATTATATCCTGCCTGCTGTCGAAAAAACGCTTGATTACTGGCTCAATGATTACTATAAAAACGGGCTGGCTATTAAACGGGCAACGTTAGGTAACGATGCCGGGTTGCTCGGGGCAGCATCACTCTGTTTTGAATAAAAAAGACTGTATTAACAGGAACAATGAGTATAGTCCCACTTCTTGTTCCTGTTGTAATTATCTATACGACATTTACCTCTGGTGAAATTTTTATACCAAACAAGTCCAGTACTGACTTCTGGACTTGTTTGGCAAGGGCCAGAATCTCATTACCTGTTGCGTTGCCGTAATTCACCAGGACCAGAGCCTGTTTGGCATGCACGCCCACATCGCCTGAACGATAGCCTTTCCAGCCAGCCTGTTCAATAAGCCAGCCAGCCGGAACTTTTACGAGTGTATCGCCAATCGGATAACCTGGCAGAGTAGGATATCGTAGTTTGAGTGAATCGAATTGCTCCTTCGAGATTTCTGGATTTTTAAAAAAACTACCAGCATTACCAATTTGGGAGGGGTCAGGAAGTTTACTGCGCCGGATCTGGATAACCGCGTCGCTGATGGTCTTGATTGTCAGCTTGTCTTCAGAAACTCCCATTTCGGTAAGTGTTTCCTGAATGGCACCGTACCGTGTATGAAACGTAGGGTACTTGTCTAGTTGAAACGTTACGCCCGTAATAATGTATTGGCCTTTCAGCTCTTTCTTAAAGATACTTTCCCGATAGCCGAATACACAATCTGCATGATTAAACGTGCGTTTTTGGCCAGTGAGGACATGAATTGCCGTTAGTGATTCAAATACTTGCTCCAGCTCGACTCCGTAAGCGCCAATATTCTGCATAGGTGCTGCGCCAACAGTACCCGGAATAAGGGATAAGTTCTCTAGCCCAGCATAGCCTCGCTGAA
This sequence comes from Spirosoma endbachense, assembly GCF_010233585.1. NCBI lineage: Bacteria > Pseudomonadati > Bacteroidota > Cytophagia > Cytophagales > Cytophagaceae > Spirosoma > Spirosoma endbachense. The sequence goes on along the minus strand of NZ_CP045997.1, from coordinate 6,302,263 downwards.
CACAAAACACAACCAGCTCATGCCAGGTAACACCAGCGCCTGCTTTCAGGTAAATATGGGCATCGTCTTCGCCAGTGACGTTGATACCCTGAATATTCATTTTGACGACTAATCCGTTGAAATCATGGCAGAGTAAGACATTACTGCCTCCGCCGAGAATCAATTTAGGTGTATCAACGAAGTCAGTTAATTGTAATAGTGTCTGAATATCGTCTTCGTGATTAATTTCAACCCAATACCGCGCAGAAACGTCAATCCCGAATGTATTATGGGGCTTGAGCGACACGTGGCTTTCTATTGTCAGCATGTGTTGTTCGTAATAAGCTCCAAAATTAACCAAAATATATGTCAGGTTAGCGTACGGTTGCCGGGCTTGCGCTGGAAGAATAACAAAAGGGCAAATTTTCATTACTCCGGCCTTCTAAGCTGATTACAGCATCTCCTATCTCTGGCAAGCAACAAATGTGGCCTTATAACCTTAAGCTGTTACATTTTTGCTTACCATTTTTTGTCTAACCTGCAATGATCATCGCATGAGTACGCCAATTGGCTCATGCACACATGTGATTGTCCACGACTGCGGTGGCCGGGCTCTGAGGTGGTCCGGTTTAGCGGCACACTGAACTTGCAAGTTTAGTATAATATTCCTGCTCAAACTGTTCAGGGCTTTTGTTGCCCAGCGACGAATGCCTGCGCACCCGATTGTAGTACATTTCAATATACTCGAAGATTTCGGTTCGAGCATCCTCCACACTTAAGAACATTCCTCCCTCTAATAATTCCGCTTTTAGGCGGCTGCTTCGGCAGTCCGATCCAAAATGACTCTACAAAGGCATTATCATACGGATCGGCGGCCCGGCTCATACTGGGCCTAATATGCCACAAATTGATTAGCTCATGCAAATCACTCGATACGTATTGACCTCCTCGATCCGAATGGGTAATCAGACCAGGGAATGGCTGACGCGATTGTAACGCATTTCGCAGCGGTATGACGATCAGGTCATCTTCCATATTGTCATCTACTCGCCAACCGACTACTTTGCGAGAAAACAGGTCCATCCAACTCCCCAAATAAGCCCATTTGCCGTTAACCAATGGCAAATAGGTTATGTCGCTGACCCAAGCTATATCTGGCTCTAAAGGCAAGGGCTGATCTAACAATAGGTTAAGCCAGTAACCTTTTTCATGGGTACTATCCGTCGTGCGGGGCACAAACGACTTAGGCTGAATGGATTGTAAACCAGCTAGTTTCATAAGTGTCCGCACCTGATGTCGTCCCACTTTATGGCCTTGCTCTTTCAGTTCAGCTACAATTCGTCGACTCCCATACCGTCGCTTATGATCGGCGAAAACCTGTTCGATCAAGTGCTGTTTCTTTCCGCGCCACGGTGGCCCTTTTCAACCGTTGGTTTGTAGCTATCTCCTCGCTGGTAACGATAGTAAGCGGTTCGACTCAGGCCTAGTACAGAGCAGAGTGTTTCGATCGTAAACGTATCGGCCAGCGTACGAATAAGCGTATAGTGTAATGTCAGGTCTGTCGGCTGAAAATGCTCAACGGGGCCGCCCGGCGGGCTTTTTTTAATATCTCGCGCTCAGTTTCCAATTGCCGTACTCGATCCTTAAGTTGCTGATTTTCCAGGGCGAGTTCATTTTGTTCACCACTCGCTTTTTTTACCCCTTGGTTCTGGTTTTTCCAGCGGTAGATTAGATTCTCTGAAATGCCTAAAGCCTTGGAAATATAGGCCGCTGTCTGGCCACTGCCCAACATTTTAACGACTTCGTTTTTGAAGTCGGCATCATATTTTCGCCGAGTTTTGGGTTTGTTGGCTTGCTGCATGGTCTTGCGAAGTTAAGCAAGTCCAGTGGGCCGATTAATTAGACCATCTCACTTTACTTAAGTCGCTACATCGTCGAGCACAAAGATGAGTATTATAGTGCCTTGGCTGGTGTCTCCCAGCAAGGGGATTGGCAACGGTGGCTACTTTACATGTTACGGGCGGTAGCTCAGACGGCCCAGATGACCTACGAGAAGATCAATCGTATTCTGCAAGCGCGTGATGCTGTTCTAGAGGTAGTCGCCAGCCAGGGGAATATTCGCCGTCCGGATCAATTAACTCAAAAGATCTTCACGCAGCCGGTTACCCGAGTGCGGCATCTAACCCAAGACCGCACGTATGCAGAGAATACCGCCCGTGATTATCTTAACAAGTTAGTTGACTTGGAGGTGTTGGAGCGTAAGACGGTGAGCGGGAACCACTATTATATTAACCGGGAGTTATACGCAATCTTAGCCGAGTAGCTGAATCATACTAACGTTAATCCAGTTAATTGAGATAGGAAAAGCCGTTTGCTGGTTAACAAGCTTAATTCATTTCCTACATTACTTCCCAAAATACAAAAACGACTGTCATTATTTGCTCTCAGCTCAGATTTTAGAAAGTAGGCGTCGCCTATTTTAGTATTCAACCTGTATCAATCAGCGAGTTAGAGGTAATCCTCGATGGTCAAATCACAAAAAACATGGCAGAAAGGCGAAATTTTAACACGACTAAAGCTCCACAGATGAGCAAAGTGTTTCCCCAAGCAGTGCTGGCGGACAAATTTATTTTTTTATCTGGAACGCCTGGTTTAGATAGTAGGTCCGGCCAAGTCGTTAGTGATGATTTTGAGGATCAAACCCGACAATGTTTTCAAAATATCAAAATTATTTTGGAAGAAGCGGGAAGCGACTTAAGCAAAGTGGTGAAGACGACCATCTTTATGGTAGCACATAATGATTTTAGTGTTATCAATAAAGTGTATACTGAGTTTTTCCCTGATAATCCCCCGGCACGTAGCACACCTCAGGTGATGCCTTTTCCGGCTGGCATTTTAATTTCGGTTGAATGTATAGCTCTCCAATAGAGAATTCTCTGGGAGAGCTATAAACGGCTTTAGCGGCATTATCAGTTTTCGTACGTTCTTACTGAACGAGCGAAAAAGATTACCTATAACTGCATTTGGATTGCCTCAAAGCCCACGTTTTCCATGAAATTGATTTCTTGCTTCCTAGGAAAGTACGATAGGTAATATCGCAAGAAACGCCCATTTTGTGAAGCAGACGCATGAACGATCCATCGGCGCAACCTTGGGCGGTTTCTTCTGTCAACGCGAAGTTGGACGTTGAAGCCTTGGAACCGAATCATTTAGGCATTTGGCCTGCCGACCGTAATCCGCCCAACGAACCCAAAGCTTACCCTATTTGGACGTGCGACTTGTCACACGAAGCCCAACAAACACACCTTCCCCGCTTTTTATAGCCGCACCCAATGGTTTCGGGCTTTGCGGTCGGGTTTCAGAGCACAAAACGGTCAACCAGAGCTGAACTTGAAGTGAAGCACAATGCTTCAAGGTTGCACCGCAACGGGGGATAGTGTCCGCCCATCTGATGCAAAACCCGGGTTAGCGGTTCGTTGCCTGCATTTTTTGTCCGCCTGGTTTAAGTTGCTCAAAGTCGTTCTGTTTGGTAAAATACTCCAGTCCTAAAACTAATAACATTGAACTGATGAAAGAAATCTTCTGCATTAGGGCCAATAATCCCCAATCGCCTGAACCATATAAGTATAAGGTATAGTAAAAAGTCAATAAGCAAATGATACAGGAAAATTTAAGCAAATGAAGCTTTGTCTTTAGGAGATATACAGTAATATAAAATAAACCAATCAAGAACAAAGTGCTCGATATGATTACCATTATGTCGTGCAAGGGCGTTGCGATTAAGGAAGTAAATAGTATGTTGACAGCGCCTATCATTTTTAAGATAGTACAAGTGTGTCTTTCAGAAATCTTTTTTGCCATATTGATAAAAAAAACTCCATAACCAACCGAGTGGAATGTCATTCCAATGAGTGCCCAAATTCTGGACGGGTTCTCTGAACCATTTATCGCTATTGCTGCAAACAAGTTGCTAAAAAAATTTTTCGACCAGTCAAACCCTGTAGAATTTATATCAAGCAATGAGCCGCCAGGATAAACTAAGGTTGCTATTACTATAAAAATCACAGAATTGACCAGGCATATCAAAACAGAATATTTCTTAATCACTTGCTTACGTGTTAAATTTTCTATTGGTCGCCTTCTAACAACCTGTCTGACCGGGGCAGTTGTGCTGTCGGCGTAAGGTTGACTGGCAAACCCGAACCTGGTCAGCCGGGGTGTTGGGCTTGTCGACCGAAATCTGGAAATGAAAGCCTAAACCTGACCTTATCGGCTTGTAACCTGTCGACCGAAACGCTGAAATACAGACACTTTATGGATGAACACCCAACAAGTTATTGTACGCAAACTCTCGGAATTACATTCCGCTCCGAATCAGGCATAGTGAGTTCTGCGAGTTTTTAACAGAATGGGTTAAAGGGCTTTAAGGTGCAAAGAATTATCCAAAAATGCATCTTATCAACAGTTGAACGGTGAAATCATTTACCGGTCGATTGTAGGGGGTAATAGGTTTTCATCTTGTGTTAGTCACGATTTGGCCTACCATTTTCTTCGCCTAATTTACCGTATTGTAAAACGCCCAATTATTGAGCAGACACATGAAGATGAAACCTTTGTCTCAAATTGGAGCAATTTCTAAGAATAAGTAGCTGCTAGTTACAGGATCCTATTGAGTAATCAATCTTTCTGGCCAAGTCGTGATTAGTTCAAAACAAGCTCATGCTGATTGGGTTACTTGGTCAAATAAGTGGTATGCACCGATTCTGCCTGATAAACGATTAGGTCAAAATGATTCTTTATCCTGATTTCTGCAAACTGAGTCGTTTCCTGGGGTCTTGAGCCGATGGACCGAAAACCGGCCGACTGGTTCAGGATCGGAATCGCACCCGTTGTTCTTAGATCCAGCAAAAAATTGGGGTAATCGCTTTTTGAAAAGAAATATTCGTAGGTGCCAACGTAAGGAGGATGAACCTCATAATACGGTTCCGGCCCGTAAGCCGAATAAGTACCCCTACCATACGTAAAGCCAACGGCCAGATAATCCTTTCCGTAGTGACGATGTAGGAAATCGCCCATCTTGCCACTGGATTTGGTTACGTGTGTATTGTCTGCCGAGACAATGATTTTACAAGCCGGTTGGCAAGTGCTTAAGAATCCTTCAATGGCCCTGGCCATCTGTTCATCCCGACTTTTGGTTTTATCCGCAAGGATGGGTCTGTCAAAACCCCGAAATTCGACCTTTTGACGAGCCGTTTTATTGTAGGTGAACAGCCATTGGATGATAGCCATCATCTCCTTAGTCTGCCAACTTTTGTAGCTTAGATTTTTAGCTACTTCCTGCCGTGTTCCCTTGCCATTGAGCAGGTAGTCATTGATCCGGTCGGCTTCCAGCATGGGCATTTCCAAGGCAAAAACGGTAAAGCCAGCTTGTTCTACCAGGTGTTTCACCAAGCGGAGTTTCAATTGGTAAATAGAGGCTGAACCATGAGAGTTTTCGCCAAGGGCTACGATTCGGGCACGGCCAATTAAGCGCTTGAGCGGAGCCAAATCGTTGCTTCGGGACTGGGGGTCAATTGACTGGATCGGAATGGCTTTTTTGTTCAAGGCTTGTAGTTCCGATCGGGTAGGTTCCTTAAAATCAGGGGCACCGTTACCCTGTTGGCGTCCATCGATTTTAATGCTTATTGCATCAATCCAGTACTCGCCAGTACCTTCAGCGGAGAGTGCGACCAACAACCGATCGGATGAATAATTGACGGGAAATGAAGCCTGATGAGCAACCACTTTCCAGGTCTTGTCTGCTGAAATGATCGATTCGGAAGCAATTGGGCTACTGGTGGAGGGATTATGAAACAGCAAACGGGCCTGAAGCGAATCGGATTGAGCGAATTTTACATATCCCTCCAGGGTCACCGTTTTCCCCGCGATGAGTTTAGCTGGAATGGGTACAAACAAAAAGACTTGCGCATTTTTCAAGACCAGGTGTAAGCTTCTGTGTCCGCTATACGTGGTTGTACTATCGAGTTGAGCCGAATAGTTTTCCCCTTCCCCTTCAATGGACCAGATTCGAGGCTGGGCTTTGTAGAGGCCATATTCGAAGTCCAGATTCCAAAAGTTTTGTGGGTATCCCCTGAAAGGAAGAAGAGTGCCTAAGCCGACCAAAAATAGAAAACAGGTTTTCATAGGCTAAACAGACCGTGTCTTGAGTGAGGCTGATTAATTGACAATTCATGAGACAGGTGTTGAACCGGGCGGGTTACAAAAATTTTAGTACGTGTGAAAGGCGCGACTTCACCTGAGACGATGCCCTGCCAATATGTTCATGTAACGCCCTGATTTTCCATCTTGCCCAATGCCAATTTTTGAAGCAGATGTATGTATTGTTATTTTGTCTCACGTGGGAGCATTTAATGAGAATACATCCTTATTCGTTAGAACACAGACGAATAAGGACGTATTAGAATAAGGTCGGAAACTAAATCCCTTTCGTTTTCAAAGTGACTTAATGACCTTGGCCGGAATCTCCCCTACGATTGTATTTGGTGGGACATCTCGACTAACTATGGCTCCGGCTGCCACAATTGAATTTTCGCCAACCGTAACGCCGGGAAGTATTGTCGCCCCGGCACCAATCCAGGCATTGCGTTTGATAACAACCGGCTTAGGAATCAGTGTTTGACGATCACCAGGATCTAATGGATGGTTTTCCGAGGTAAGATTGACACGGGGACCGATCTGTACATCGTCTTCAATAATGATGCCGCCAATATCCAAAAAAGAGCAGGCATGGTTGATAAACACATGCTTGCCAATATAAATGGACCGGCCAAAGTTGGTGTAAAAGGGTGGGAAGATCGTTGTTGATATATCGATCTGGCTACCAATAATTTTACTCAACTGATTCCGTACCTGATCAACGTCGGTAGCTGTGGCATTCATCTGGACACATAACCGGATCGCACGCGAAACCACTTCAGCAAATCTGCTGTACGCTGGGTCATCTTTTCGTAAAAGCTCTCCCGCACGTAGCCGCTCGAAAATGTCTGTGCTAGCTGCTGGCAGTTTATTCAATTCCTCTCTCATCATCTTTGGATAGGTGCCTATCTGTTATTATCGGCTTTCTGACAACTCTTAAGCCAACAAGTTACTTGTTTGTGCCGCCAACCAGGCTGACTTTTTCTTTCAGCTTGGTGTCCTTTAAATACTTCGTAAAGAACGAAGTGAGTTTATCAAAAGGGATCATGTCTGTCCTATCGTATAAATCAATGTGCCGGGCTTTGGGAACAATATAGAGTTCTTTAGGCTCAGCCGCCTGTTTGTAGGCATCCTCACTGAAATAGCGGGAATGGGCATTTTCACCGATGACAAATAAAACAGGTCGGGGTGAAATGGTTTCAATATAGTTCAGCAAGGGAAAGTTCATAAAAGCCAGGCTGCTGGTTTTGGTAAAGGCACCAATTGAATTCGGATGATGTCCCCGTTTCATGCCATAGTACTCAAAGAACTCACTGGCAATTGGGTCCAGGCCTGCTGGTATAGTAGTTACCGGTTCGCCTGGGAAGGATAGTGTTAATTCGGGTGTACCGTTGTCAACGTCTTTCCATCGCTGCTCGGCGAGTTGGTCAAGGGTCGTATTCCGTTGTTCGGCGGTCATACTATTCATCCATCCGTTTCGCATAACCCCGCTCATATCGTACATACTGGTAGTCGCCACTGCTTTAATCCGATGATCAATCTGAGCCGCTTTCAGTGCAAAACCACCACTGCCACAAATACCAATAGCGCCAATTTTGGCCCGATCAACAAAGGGACGGGTGCCTAAAAAATCGACACCAGCACTGAAATCTTCGACGAACACATCCGGCGATGAAACGTGTCTGGGTTCTCCGCCACTTTCCCCATTATAAGATTCATCAATCGCCAGGGCAATAAATCCCTGTTCGGCCATGTTTTGCGCATAGATGCCTGCCCCTTGCTCTTTAACGCCACCATACGGTGTACCAATGACAACGGCAGGGTACTTTTTAGCCGCATCCATATTTTTGGGTGTATACAAATGAGCGGCAATGGTAATACCGTATCGATTTTTGTATTGAACGTTTTGCTTGGTAACCTGATCGCTCAGGGTGAAGGTTAAATAGTCTGACTTCACTGTTTTCTGTTTTGTTTGAGATGATAAACCTTGACTGAATGCCTGCCCAATCATCAATAGGGACGTAGCTAAAAATAGGGTTAGTCGTTTCATGTTGTTATTCATGTAGAGTGATACAGAGTTACTCCAACTCAAAGGTGACCGTAACATTTCCCGAACCCGGAGCGGTTGCCAGCCCCTCCGAATTATCGACATGCCCTAGCTTGGTATAGCTGTAGGTCGTTTGAAATGGCTCATAGAAAAGCACCAACGTAGTAGAACCATACAGCATCAAATCACCGGTTTGAATCGCTCTGGGGTTAGCTGCGTTCGTCGGCAAAGGAGCTGGCAGTTCAGCGTACTTTTCATTTCGATTCAGCTCGTTCATCGAAAGAGTGATCGGCAATCTGGTTTTGAAGGCGGTTACTGTGGCATTGTTCAGCAAAGTCGCTGTAAAGGTGTAGGAGCCAACCTGGATACGTAGCCGATTGGAGGAATTATTATTACCGGTACTGTCTAGCCTAATCGGTTTGTCTTCTGCCATTGGGATATCCGTTTTGCAAGCCATACTGCCTACAAAAAATAGCAGGAATGGAATGAAAAATAACTGGTTTCGTTTCATAGTCGTTGACCGTTATAGGCCTCATAAACAGGAATTTATTTCGCCTTCTAAGAAACCCACCACAAAATTATCAGGTGTAACATCGTCGCTTTTATACATTTTACGGTTTTACCTACCACTTTTACTGACAGGGCTGTGAGGCACTGTTTTAAGCAATAGATTTGATTAAAAAATCGGGACGCCGAACCGTAAGCAATGATTGTCTACGACACCATAAAAAAATACGCGGATGCTTTTAACAATAAAACCCAGCACCCGCTCATCAGTTTGGTCGATTTAGATCAGTCCAAGCCGTTAAAACGGGAGAAATTTACGCTGAGTTTTTATGCCGTTATCCTGAAAGAAACCCTCTGCGGAGACATTCGGTATGGCAACCAGTATTATGACTATGCTGAGGGAACGCTGGTCTTTTTTGGACCTGGCCAAATCATTAGCAATGAACCGGAAGGCGAAGAGCATCAGCCTTATGGGAAGGCGCTCATCTTTCATCCTGACTTAATCAAAGGCACCAGCTTAGGCAAGCAGATTCATCAGTACTCTTTCTTCAGTTATCAATCCCATGAAGCCTTACATCTTTCCAATAAAGAACGAGACGTTGTGATGGCTTGTATTGGCAATATCGTTACCGAGATCAGCCAGAATATTGACCGTCACAGTAAGGAGTTGATTATAGCCAATCTGGAATTATTGCTGAAATACTGCTCCCGTTTTTACGACCGGCAATTTATCACCCGTGGGCATGTCAATCATGGTCTCCTTGAACAGTTTGAAGAGAAACTAACCGGGTATTTACTAGGCGATAAGCTGAAAACAGATGGTGTGCCAACGGTAGCCTACTTTGCCAATGAGTTACACCTTTCGCCCAACTACTTTGGTGATTTAATCAAAAAAGAGACTGGGAAATCGGCCCTAGAGTACATCCAGCTTCAGTTGATTGATTTGGCGAAAGAGCGGATTTTTGATATCAGCAAATCCGTTAGTGAAATATCATATGAATTAGGCTTCAAATACCCCCAGCATTTTACACGCTTTTTTAAGCAAAAAGTAGGGATTTCACCCATTGAGTATAGAGGCTTGAATTAAAGGCTTATAAAACGCCTGATTTAAAAAGCAGATACATGATTATTCCTTCGTCTCACTTGGGAGGGTTTTGAGAGAATAAGTTACTTGCGGTTACAATTCATACAGCAGAAATGTGTTGCTCCATTGGAAGCTGGTTAATCTAACGGATATGTCGAGGGTCTATTCGGACGATTCGAGTAGGCAAATGAACTATTGATTTCCGCCGATCCGAGCATTTTTCCAGTAACTTTTGCGGTAGGTTTCAAAGCCCCGACGTACTTCAGTCGGATATGTTCGGAAGAATTTGGCATGTCCTCAGCCAAATTCCGGCTTTTGCAATAATCCTCCACCTTTTTGACATAATCCTCCACCGCCTTCTGCCTGCCGTCAGCTAGACTTGCGGGGCGGTTCTGCTTCATTTCGGTTAGTCCGTTTCGATTGCCCGAAGCGGCTTTCCCGATGCCCATAGACTCGCTTAACACTACCCCCTAGCTACCATGCTGAACATTTTCGTTACATCCTTTTCTCAACCAACTGTCAGACGCTACCTAGGCCGCGCACGAATTGATCCGCTTATCACCAATAACTAAACCGTTAATCTAGTACAAATCAATAATTTCCATTTTAAAACCAAAAAATCATGGCAACAATCATCGCTCGTCACCAAGTAGGAGACATTACTATCTGGCTCGCAGGTCATCAGGAGCGGGTAGATACATTTGCTCCTGTTGCAACCATTTTAAATGAATTTCAGGATATGGATAATCCCAATTCAGTGCTTCTATTAATAGAAGCAACGGACATGGAAAAGTTTGGTGCAATGGTCAATGACCCCGCCAATGCTGATTTGAAAGACAGGCACACGGTCATAGAACCCATTATTATCTCGTTACCCATCGGTGGATGAGCTTGAATCCTTATCCATGAAAACGCAAAGCCCGGCTGTTGTCGCAACGGCGCACCGTCTGGGCTTTGTGTTTTTAATGGAATGTTTTTTAGATCATGCACTCATAACTATAACTGTTGGTTAATTGCCACATCTTTGCAGCCCAGGGTACATATACAACAACTTTATCGCCTAGCTCAACTTTACTACTTAATTCAAGTCGCGAGATAGTAGGCTCTGCCAGTCGATGCGGTATTTTTGAAGTATCTGACGCTTCAAACCCCTCATCTCATGACTGACAAGGCCATTGCAATCTACTGCTTTTTGGATGACTTTTTCAAGGCTGGTTCACCTCTAGAAGCTACCCATTGTAAACTCAATGATGCCGAAATTGCTACAACAGCACTACTGGCTGCCTTATTTTTTTTATGGTAATCAAGCCTCTGCTATGAAGTATAGGCAAGAACAGCATGGGCTGAAAATGATCCATAAATCAGGATTTAACCGGCGTATCCACCGGCTCGAAGCTCGGTTGGTCGCCGTCTTTCAGGCCTTGGGCATTACCCTTAAAAACCTCAATCTCAGTAGCCGTCTGCCGGAATTGCCGGATTCCAGTTTGTAAACGGCTGCCAGGCAAAGCCTATCATGGCTACAACGAAGCCAAAAAAGAATATTTCTACAGCTTTAAGATTCAACTCATTGTCGATGAGAACTGCTTACCCGTTGATTACTTCATAGTGGCAGGCAGTTTTGCGGATGTCACGGCCCTTCAATCAATGAGTATTGATCTGCCAGCGGGTAGTGAATTGTATGGTGACAAAGGCTATACCGACTACGACCGGGTCGCCGGAGCGACAGGAGGACTTGTATGCCGAGCATGAAGAGATTTTTCTACGGATTCATCGTAAAAAGAATAGCCACCGCCCCGACGCGGCTTGGGATGTATTTCTGAAGAATCACTTTCGCAAACCGATCGAAGGAGTTTTTAATCAAATCACGGATTTAATTCCACGCAGTATTCATGCTGTAACCGCCAAAGGTTTCCTCTTGAAAGTGCTTTTGTTCCTTCTTGCCTACACTTTTGATGGACTCACACCAGAGCAGCTATAACACGCAACTTAAATTAACTAAATGAAACTGACCTAATCATAAAGCTCCAACCAATGGAGCTCTTGGTTAATCCGTAAATTTTAGTGGAGTTACTAATCGCCATTCTGACTCCGGATTTTTGCGTTCAAACATAATGTTGAAGGCGAACTCTGTATTTTCTGCCTTAATCTCGGTCAGCTTGTGTCCGTCTGGCTGCTGCTCCTGATTAAGCTGTTTATACAGGGCTACTTTATAACGGGTACTTCGGATTTTCATCTGGTTAAGACGCTGGGTTAATTCCTGGGAAAAGCGTAATGAGATTGAATGCATGCTTATTGATTGATCGATCCTTTATTGTATCCCTAAAACGAGAGATAGCACTCCTAAAGTCTTCCTGTTAAATCCGATTTACCTAAATAAAATTAAACTATATAATTAGTTAATCGTGTTAATGTTTTAAAGAAGAGCAAACAAATGTCAATCTGCCCTAAGACACCAGTTTTAACTCAGGTTACTAAGTGGTACAGATCGACAATATTGAGGGTTACTGTACTAATAATTTATTAACCTACAAGTCAAAAATCTAACGAACTAGAGGCTTCAAAACCAACCCATTGCCTCTTGGTGTGTTCCGTCATTTGATTAATGAGCTGATTAACTTACTGGCTGGTAATAGCCAATATGTTCACCTAAGGCAGCAGCTGCTGTTTATCCTCGTGGTGCTTCTTTTCTTAATCGCTGCCTATATTTTTGTTTACTCCTGCTTTCAGATTGACTGACGAAGGGGTGTAATCGACGGGAGGTTATGTCGGTCTTTTGAGCTGCCCTAAAACGAATAAGGTGGCTCCCGGTATTGACCCGTTTTGATCCACTGCATAACGTCCTGTTGGGTTTGTATGCAGGGCTGCAATCGATTAGGACGGAGAATGTTCGGATTGAATAGCAACGAGCCAAAGTGACCTGATAGTGAAGGTGCCGATCCGGATAATACTCAATTTATAGCTCAGCATTGGCTTTCAAGGAAGTTGACTGGCTTGACAGAATCAATCCCGTATTGGGCGTCTGGCCATTGACTTTATGAACCAAATAGTTCAGCAGTACGGGGTATGCAGCCTCGGACTCAGTTTTTGAGCTCATGAAACGGATCGTTCGTCATCAGAAAGTGTTGCTAATAGGTCAGCGATCAGACAATCGCTGTTTAGGCAAAGATAACGAATAAATAAGCTTAGAACTTTTTGATAGTCGAGCACTTTGTTATTCTGGTAGAAGTATTCCACCTCCAAACGGCTATACCCTAAATCAAAACGCTCGGCCAAAAATGGCTGGGCGTTTTGATTTAGGATATAGGGGTTATTGCTTTGGGGCAACGATACTAATCCATTTTTTTATGGCTTTAGTGTAGGTAACATTCGACCCCGTAGGTGCAATGTAGGTATGGCGCTGGCGTTTGTATGCGCGAATCTATCCCCTGCGTGAGTTGTGCAACGGCGGACAGTAGCCACAAGGATTTGATGAGACCATGTAACTTGTTGCGACAAACATTCATTAAGAAAATTTGTCAGTTGACGTTGTGTCAATCACACTCCCAACGAATGTAGTCGTTGTTGGAAAACAGCACTGATTTTGCTATACAGAAATAAATCTTCCTATTCGTTCACTTCAATAGTGTAGGAGGTTATTTCAGCCAGTTTCCCATTCTCAAAACGATACCAATCACAGGAGGCCACCTTCGTACGCAACTGTTCGCCGTCTGCGTAAGTAGATAAACTGTCGATCACTATATCGTTCTCCGTAGAAAGTATTAAAAATTTATCGAACGTAGTGGTGACCGTTTTCAGATAAGCCGATGATTGTTCACACGCAGCAATGATGCTTTGCGTTCCAGTTAGCAGCTGGCTGCCAATTAGGTTCCACTGAATTGTTTCCGATAAGTACGGATAAGTACTCACAAAGTCATGCCGGGAAAAAGCTTCGGCAATTTGTTGAATGGTCATGTCCATAAGATGGTGTTGTTTATCTAGAGTCAAAAATAGCCAGATTGACCGGCTTTCTGGACGTGTAAAAACGACAACGTAAGGGGCCGACTGCGACATTTGCTAAGATTGCCGCTGGTCTATCAGGTGATTTTTAGTGCCCTTCCTTTTCAACCCTATATCCCTCGTCCGGAGCCTCTCCTGCCCGCCTTTTCCAGTCAGCAGGAGGTTATCCATTGGCTCAAATACGGTCGGGATCAATTCAATCCATTAAGCTTAAGACGTTGCTGTCGATTGATGATAAATCCAATCGTCCGTTTATTTGTTTAACACCTATCGGATGACAAAAACAAGCTTGTGTCAAATGGGATATGTATTTCAACCGAATCAATCAATTGCCGTCAATCTGAATCGGATATTGTCGGAGCAACTAGAGAAAGCCCTTGAGTCGTTAGAAAACCCAGGTCAGGAAAAAGAGGAAACGATTCACGATGTGCGGAAACGAATCAAAAAGATTCGATCACTTTTTCGATTGGTCAGAAGCGACCTTAAGAAGAAAGACTTCAAACGGCAAAATAAACAGTATCGAACGATCGCCCATCTGATTTCTCCCGTCAGAGATGCCACAGTCATGTGTAAAACACTGGAAAAGCTTCAACAGACTTATCCCGATCGGATTTCTTCCAGCCAGTACGCTGCCCTCAAAAAAGCATTGGTTAACAGGCAACATCAAGTATCCAGCCAATTTTTTGAAGTGACAGCAACTCTTCAAACGGTGGCTGATGGGTTGCGGCAGGCTCACCTGAAGGCGCCTGAGCTTTGCCAACGCTGCACTGGCTTTTCCGTTCTTAGGCCCAACCTAAAAACGATGTACCGTCAGGCACGCAAAGCATTGCAAGTCGCTGCTCGTCGTCCTAGTAGTGATCATTATCATGAATTACGAAAAGAAGTAAAAACGATTGGGTATCATACCCGATTACTCGAACCCATCTGGCCGGAGCTGCTGGAGGCCTATTCAAGCGAATTAAAACAGCTGGGAGAGCTGTTAGGTGATGATCATGACTGTGGAGTGCTGGCCGAGGAAATCGAGACTGGAAGGATAGCATTGAGAGCCAAAAAAGCACGGGAAACGGTTTTACAACTGCTCGATGAACAACGGACGACGTTACAGCAACAGATTCACCCTTTAGCCAACCGGCTATTTGCCGAGAAAGCCGGTGAACTGGTGGGCAGGTACTGTCAGTACTGGAAACTCTGGCAGACCGAGACCAGGTATGACCCCGCCTTAGAACACCTTCAAACCGTTTAAGCCATGGGCATCGAAATCGAACGAAAGTTTCTGGTCAAAGGAACCGATTGGAAGCAGGTAGGCAAGGGTCAGTTTTACCAGCAAGGCTATCTGAGTAACCATCCCGATCGGACGGTTCGGGTTCGACGGGTGGATGATCAGGGCTACATAACCATTAAAGGCAAGACATCGGGGGCCAGTCGGAGTGAATATGAATACCCAATTCCCATTGAGGATGCCCTGGAGATGCTCCATGAGCTCTGTGAAAAGCCAATCATTGTGAAGGTTCGCTACCGGATTCCGTATGAGGGGTTGGTTTGGGAAGTTGATGAATTTCAAGGGGAAAATCAGGGCATGGTCGTGGCGGAGGTCGAATTAAGCTCTGCTGATCAGACTATATCCCTGCCTGACTGGGTCGGCCAGGAAGTGACCAGCGAGGCAAAATATTATAACGCGAATCTCAGTAAACACCCCTTTCCCAATTGGAGCTCACATAGGGAGTAAGCTTTCCAGAATACCTATCAAAGGCACCTTTATCAGGGTTAGTGTGGCGTTTGGTAAAACAGAACGCGGGTGTGTGCCAAGTTCGAGATTACGGAGATATTGTCATAACCTGACATAGATTACCAGTTTTGGGTAATTGACAACCTATGTTAGGCTAAGGCATCAGCTTAATTGGTTCGGCAAATAAAGGCGCATTCATACAATAGGCGTTCGAATGGATATCTAGTCTGGATTTGCTCATAGCCAACAGATTGATCTTAATTTGATAATTTTCGGCTAACAAGGCTATCCTTTGGCGATGGGTACCTTTAAGGATTTCTATGATTCAAGCAAGGGCGATCGTATAAGTTTTATCATATTTTTTACCTCTCTTGACTACTGCATAGACCCGATGGATGAGTTTGTTGCGTAATGCGTTGATGACCAACATCTTATTCTTGCCCTCGGCCACTTTCCGTTGATAGTACTGCTGAAGGTCGCCCTTGACTTGAAGAGCTGACATAGCTGCCAGATGAAGTAAGGTCTTGAGCGATTTTCGAGCCTGATGATTCACGCGGGTTTTCCTGCGAATGCTACTGCCTGAAGAGTGTTCAAAAGGGGCCACTCCTGCATGGCAGGCTAGCTTTTTGGGGTCGTCAATGGCTTTAAACTCGTCGCTGGCCAGGATCAGTTCAGTCGCTACGACTTGACCGACACCGGGTACGGAGGTCACCAACTCAAAAAGTGATTTCAGAGTAGGGTCATCTGCGATGAGTTGTTTGATGGCTTTTTCAATTCCTTTCAAGTCGCTGACTAGCGCCTTGAGTGAACTACTGCAATGCTGACTTAATTGAGCGGTCAAGCTTTTGTCGCCAAAGCGTTTCTGTTCGGTCAGGGGCACTTTCAATTGACTGATCATACCTTGCAGTCGTTGACGCAGCCGGGTTAACTCGGCTAATTTTTTCATAACAGGGCGGGGCGGTTGCCACAGCCGAAGGCGGTCCCGAAAGCGATACGCATATTCAGCAATCCGTTGCGCATCAACGCTGTCGGACTTGCCTCGCTGTAACCCACTCGCTTGTTTAATGTGTAGGGAAGCCTCCAGCCAAATCGGAAATTGGGCCTGAAAGAGCACTTCTAGGGCATGGGCATTGTAAAGGCCTGTATGCTCCATACAAACTACGCAATTTGTGTTCTTAAAGCATGCCAGCGTCTGGAGTTGTTTAATCACCGCTCGGACAGCCACCGATGAATTCTCCGATTGGGTTTGCCAAACCATTCGCTGGTTAGCATAAACGGCCCAATCTAAAGTGATCTTCGAAACATCAATACCAATGTAATAGCGAATTTCCATGTGGGTACTTAATTTAGAGTTTCCAATCAGACGCTTACTTATCACTCGCTACCTTGCTAATGGATCTGAGAATCCAAATTTCTATTCGAGGTTAAGTAAGAAAGACCGAGCGGGACCTGAATCGGCCCATAGGACGCAAACCTGGCCGGAGACGCTAGGGAAGCCCGCTCGGTTGTCTGTCTGGCAAGCTACCAAATCTTGGTTTCTTACCAGTCCTCAAACCTAAAGGTATTCTATGACCGTAGTTGTTAGGTACTGATTGGTCCCCTTCACTCACGTCAACTGAGGGATCGCGGATCAGTTTAGGTTAAGAAAACGGGAAACGCTGGAACAATTTGTTTCCAGCGTTCTTGCTTATCACGGAGGCCGAATGAATGCTCTAGCAGAAGGAGGAAAAATTGTATCTGGCATGGCTCAAACATTTTTTCGGAACAAAAATCAGGTTGATGAGCCCAACTGGCTTGAATCGGATTGGAAACAACCCCTTAAGCGGTTGTTCTGGATTAACCAGGTTCCCGAATTTGGCTACCGGGGTGGCCATCGGCACCCTTCCTGCCAGATGATGTTACAATGCGTAATCGGTTCTGTTCATGTCTATGTTCAAACCCCGTTCGAAGATCATTTTTATTATTTATCAACACCCCATCATTATTTACTGCTGGCTCCTCAGGACTGGCGCTTTATGTACCGCTTTAGTCCTGATGCCATTCTATTGGTCATGGCAGAAGAACCGTTTGACAGGACTCACTATATTGATGAACCCTATCGACCGGTTAATCTCAATCGCTTGGTACCTATCTCCAGATCAGAAGCAAAGTAGTTTTCAACCTATTTCTTCACTACATGAAACGGGCCCATAATTTTTATCGAAAATCAGTACATAAATCCAGAACGTTTCAGGACTAGATACTACTTCACCTATTAACAATTTTATAAAACGTTACTTATAGACTATTGCTTAAATTTGTATTATATGTAGAAATTCTGATTTAAAGATTTTCATTGCTGCAGGCTTCTATTAGCAGAATGGCAAGATCAAAGTTATACTTATAGATAGTAGTTATGGCGACAAAGCTGCCAGCAAAGTCCGAACTCGAATTAATACACGCGCTCGCCAACAACCAGGTGGAAGCCTTTGACGCCTTCTATCATCAATATAAACAGCCAGTCTACGCCAATATTTTTAAACTGGTGAAGCAACCGGATGCGGCCGAAGACATCCTTCAGGAAGTTTTTTTAGCGCTTTGGGAAAACCGGTATATTATTCACCAGGACAAATCGGTAGCGGGCTGGCTGTTTGTTGTTAGCTATAACAAAGCGCTATCCTACCTTAAAAAGAAACTTAAAGAATCGACGGTAGTTACTCAGCAAACCGACCTTCCGGAAACAACGGTTGCGGAAGAACCGCTCGACGAAGATTTTTTCGTTAGCCAGCTCTCGATGATCGAAGCCGCTGTCAGCCAGCTCCCCGCCCGCAAGAAAGAAGTGTTTCAACTGTTGCGCTTCGAAGGCAAGTCCTATGAAGAAGTGGCCGAACGGCTGGGGATTTCCGTTCAATCAGTCAAAGATTACCTCAAACAGGCAACCCGTCAGGTAAAAAAACACATTGAGGAGCAAAATAGATCGTCTCGCGCATCGGCTGTCTCCGTATTAGTATTCGTTATAGACCTCTTATGACGTTTTCGATGCTGGCCTTCAGCCCAATCACTTGCCCCAAAAATTACGCTTAACAATTTGGTAACACAGAAAGGCATCCCCTATTTTTCCCTTCGGTGTATTTAGGGTGTACATGATGCAGGAACTCCACCATATCGTCGAAAAATTCTGGGCGGGAACGGCTACCGAAGCCGAGAAACAACGGCTTTTGCGCCAGTTCATGCAGGACGAGCAAGCCTGGGAGAATTCGTTACATAGTGACTATGACCAGAACTTACAGAGTGACGAAAAACCCTTGACCGACAGGCAATCATCAGTAATTCTGGCACGGCTCCACCGCCAGATTCTTGGTGAAGCGGTAATACGTCCGGTTAGTACCTTCCGACAAAACTGGTTGGCCTGGGCGGCAGCAGCCATGCTGGTGCTGATTGGCGGGTGGCTTTTCTATCAATACAAACCTACTACCACAACTACCGTCGTAGCCAAACCGGAAATTCGCCAACCCTGGCGGTTGACGCACAAAACCAATACCAGTCATTCGGTCATGAACGTAATGTTGGCGGATGGTTCGACGCTGAAGCTCCAGCCGGGTAGTCGTGTTAGTTACTACGAGCCGTTTGGCAAACCATCCCGCAACATCAGCCTAACCGGCGATGCGTTGTTTACGGTAGCTAAAGATCCCAACCATCCGTTTGAGGTGCTGGCTAATGGTTTTACGACAACCGCATTGGGTACCCAGTTCTGGGTACGAGCCAGGGAGTCAGGCCAACTATCGGTCGAGTTACTGGAAGGTCGCGTGGTCGTGCGAGCCACACCCGAAAGCGGTCTGAGCCTGGCCGATGCATACTTAACTCCTGGTCAGGCATTTACGGCTGATAGAACGACGAAGCAGGTACGTATTCGACGGATTGGCGAAGCGAGAACGTCGATCCGTCGACCACCAACCGCCCCATCGGCTCCACCACCGGTTGCGTGGTTGCGATTCAACAAAGAACCGCTGATGAATGTACTGGCCGAAGTTGGAAAACGATATAACGTACAGATTGAGGCCAACCCGGCAGACGTGCAGGGCTTGTCGTTTTCAGGTACGTTTATTCCATCCGACTCATTGCGGGTTGTGCTGGAAGCCGTGTGTTCAATGAACAATTTATCATTCAAACAAGATGCGGATAAGGTAATTATCCGCAAGTCGCCCGAGTAAATCATCGCTAATTTTCTGAACTAGGCCTAACGAACGGCCTACTTAAAAACGCCCTAAAGTAGGGTTACAGTAATCTTTTTGCCTAAAAATGACCAACTGTGTCTTATGAAACACTACGTACATAACTGTAGGAAACAACTAATCCTGATGACGAGCGCTCTACTGATGCTCCTGGCAGGAACAGCAATGGGGCAGCAAACCTCGTTGCTGAAAGGAAAAGTACTTGACGAAAAAGGAGAACCACTCGTTGGCGTTACCGTACTTCTCAACGAACCGGGCAGGTCTGATGCGCGTGGAACCACAACCGATACTGATGGGTTTTTCACCCTCAACAATCTGAAAGCGGGGACAAAGTATAGCTTTACGTTCAGCTACATTGGCTACGAAAAACAACCGATCAACGATTTCCTGATCAACGCTGGCGATAACAATAGCCTGCTGGTCCGGATGAAACTCGAATCCCGCTCGCTCAACGACGCAGTCGTCATTGGTTACGGTGCCCAGTCGAAAGCGAAGATAACGGGGGTTATCTCGCAGGTAAAAGGGCAGGAACTGAATCGATACAACGGTAGTAGTTTTGCCCAACAACTGGCCGGGAAAGCGGCTGGGGTAATCATCAACGATGCTTCCGCGCAGCCGGGTTCGAATCCGCAGATAGTGATTCGCGGCATCGGTACGTTAACAGCCGGACGTAATCCGCTGATTGTGGTCGATGGATTTCCGCTCTCGGAAGGATCCTCGTTTAACTCGATTAATCCGCAGGACATCGAAACGATGGACATCCTGAAAGACCCATCATCAGCCGCCATTTACGGCTCACGGGCTGCTAACGGGGTGGTACTAATTACGACGAAAAAGGGTAAAGCCGAAAAAATGAGTGTATCGCTCGATGCGTACACGGGTATTCAGCAACGTAGTGATAATGTGGAATATGTCGATGCCTATCAGGCAGCTCAATATTTTACCGAAGCCCGAGACTGGGGCTACGTATCGAAAAACCCAGCTAATCGGAGCATCACTGATGACCGCGCCACCCGCATTGCCAAAGGGGCCAGCCTACGCGAACTTCGCCTGAACTATATCCAACCGTGGCTCGACAAGCAGCCCGGCCTGACCAATACGAACTGGCTCAACGAGCTGTTTCGGAATGGGGTGATGAGTAGCTATAACATTGGTATTTCGGGCGGCTCGGCCAGAACGAATTACTATGTATCGCTCAACTACTTCAATCAGCAGGGGATTGTAATCAACAACGGCCTGAAACGATACAGTGGCACAATTAAGGTCGACTCCAGACTGTCAGACAAGTTCGATATGGGCGTAAGCCTTAACCCGTCATATAACTCGCAGAATTTTTTTGACAATAGCGGCAACCAATCGTTCGACCCGATTGCAAACATGTACATCATGTACCCGATGTTTTCGCCTTATAATGCCGATGGGTCACTGGCCATTAGTCAACAAATTATCGCAAACACCCCCGAAGATGGCGCCTTGGGTGAAAACGCTGTGGCGCTGGCGCTAAAAATCAAGAATCAGCGTGACTTTTACCGAACCTTTGGCAATTCGTATCTTGCCTATCAACCTATTGGTGGTCTGACATTCAAGACATTACTGGGAGGTGATCTGGTTAGCAACTACTTTGATTTCTACAATCCATCGGATGTGGGCGGCTACCGGACAGCAGCGCCTAAACCGGCAGTAGCAACCGAAACCCGCGATTTTAACGTCAGTTACCTGTCTGAAAACACGATTACGTATAATCGGCAAATTAAGGATCACAGCATCGACTTGTTAGTGGGGTATACCTTTCAGAAAGAAACGGGAAGCCGTACGTTCATTACGGGTTCGGGCATTGCCGATAACAACATTACGAATATCGGCGGGGCCAGCGCCTTTACGGCATCAGCGACTCGCTATGCCTGGACCCAGGCTTCTTATTTGGCACGTGCTCAGTATGCCTACCTGAACAAATACCTGTTTACCGCCACCATTCGGCGCGATGGATCGTCCCGCTTCGGTGACGACCGGAAATGGGGTAATTTTCCATCCATTACAGGCGGCTGGATTATCAGCAACGAATCGTTTTTTCCGAAAACGAATCTGATTACGTTCGCCAAAATTCGTGGAAGCTGGGGTCAATCGGGTAATAATCAGATTGGTAACTATGGCTCTCAGGCACTAGTCAATGCGGATAGTTATGTGTATGGTAGTACACTTGCCTCTGGTTTTGCGGCTACGACCACACCCAATCCCAACTTGTCATGGGAAGTTAAAACATCGACCAATGTAGGGCTGAATCTGGGCTTGGGAAGCCGTTTTACGGTTGCAGCGGACTATTATTCGTCCATTACCAAAGATTTGCTGCTGGACGTACCAGTGCCGGAGCAATCGGGTTTCAGTTCGTCGATCCAGAATATCGGTCGCATTCAGAACCGAGGGTTTGAACTCGAAGCGAGTGGCACGAACATCAATTTAGGGTCAGTTCAATGGGGTTTTAGTGGAAACATTGCCACCAATGCCAACAAAGTACTGGCGTTGGCTCCCGGTCAGAGTCAAATCATTACGGGGGCTTCGAGCAATTTCCTGACACGAGTTGGCGGTTCTATTGCTGAACTTTATGGCTATAACGTCACAGGTGTGTTTAAAACCGAGGAGCAACTAAACAGCACCCCGAAACTGGCCGGTACGTTGCTAGGTGATTATATTGTGGAAGACCTCAACGGCGATGGTGTCATTGACCTCAACGACCGCAAATCGTTTGGTACGTTCAACCCGAAGTTTACGTACGGTTTCTCCAGCAATTTCGCCTACAAAGGTCTTGAGCTTAGTTTTTCGTTCGTCGGCATTCAGGGACGTAAAATATGGGATACGCAGTTGTCGAATCAGGAAGAAGCAGGCGAAGGATTCGGTGTCCCGAACAAATATTATTTTGAAAATCGATACCACCCCGTCGACAATCCGGATGGTTTTCTGGCACAGCCTAATCTGGGGAACTTCTCGGCGGCCCGGCGCTTGACCCGCGCATCGAACCTATTTTTCAAAGATGCCGATTATCTACGGTTGCGGAATTTGCAAGTAGCTTACAACCTGCCTAAAATGTGGACTTCTGCCGTAAAACTGTCAGGAGCGCGGGTGTACATAACGGCCAACAACCTGGTCACGTTTACCAAATTTCTGGGATTTAACCCCGATGCTACCTCAACCGATAATGTATTAACGAATGGTCTCTCGCAGGCTAATTATCCGGTTGCCAAGTCATTTATTGTCGGTGTAAACGTCAACTTTTAAGCAGTTTCTCATGAAAAAGATATTCCTCCTTTGTCTGTCACTGAGCAGTTTACTCGGTCTGACATCCTGTGATAAGCAGTTGTTTCAAGACCCGATTACGTCGAAAGAGTTGGGTAATTTTCTTCAGAACGAAATTGAGGTTGAAGAGTACGTTAACGCTACGTATGCCAAACTTCAGGCTAATGGCCTGTATGGTTTGTATTTTCCGGCCTTCTCCGAAATTCAATCCGATGTTACCTACGACGAGGTACCTGCCAATGATGGTGGTACCTATGGGCAGATCGATCAGTTCGCCATCCTTCCAGCCAATGATATGGTCACGTTGGTCTGGCGTCACTCTTATCAGGCCATCCAACGGGCCAACGTTGTGTTGAACAGAATTGATAACGTTCCCTACGCTGTTGCCGCCACCAGGCAAGCCCGTATCGGCGAGATGAAGTTTATCCGGGCAATGTTGTATTTCAATCTGGTTCAGCTTTACGGCGACGTACCACTGGTAACACAGGAAACCGAAAATCCAAATACCTATTTCGGGCAGGGCCGCACGCCATCGGCGCAGGTATACGACCAGATTAAAAAAGACCTGACCGAAGCTGTTGCTACATTGCCAGAAACCTCAACGCAGCCAGGGAAAGTAGTGAAAACGGCTGCCCAAACCTTGCTGGCGAAAGTGCATCTTACCCAGAAAAACTACGCCGAAGCCCGAACATTGCTTCTGGCTCTGGTTGCTTCGGGGCGACATGCCTTGTTGCCCAATCCGGCCGATGTGTTCAGCATCACGAATGAAAACAACAAGGAGATTATTTTCGCGGTCCAGTTTGCATCGAACGTAAACGGTAATACCGAAGGCAGCACGATGTTTTAACAGAATGCACCATCGGGTACGGTGTCGGGTGCGAAAGGGCACAACCTTCCTACCAAAAGCCTGTATGCGCTCTACACCGCTGCCGATAAACGCCGTGGCACCTTCATCACGGCAACAACCTCCGGCATTCCCTGGAGTCGTAAACTGGCCCAACCGGCTGTCATTACCGACGGAGGCAGCGATGTAGTCGTGTTGCGTTACGCCGATGCCCTGTTAATGCTGGCCGAGGTGGAAAATGAATTAGGAAACACTACCGCAGCTGCTACAAATTTAAACCTGATTCGGACACGGGCCGGACTAGCGAATACCACGGCTGCGTCTCAGGCAAATCTTCGGATAGCTATCGACCTTGAACGTCAGTTAGAATTGGTCGGTGAAGGCTATCGTTGGTTCGATTTATTACGTAGCGGAACGGCTATTTCAGTCATGAACGCCTGGTTTAAAACAAATAACATCCTGATTACCATTGCTGCTAAAGACCTGCTGATGCCGATTCCGCAAAGCCAGATCGACACCGACCCGGCCATCAAACAGAATCCAGGATATTGAGTAGGTTTATTAGGACGGTATCGACGGACTGACAGATTTATTCGTGTTTGTTGGTTTGCCGACACCGTTCCATTTTTTATAAGAAAACACTCCTGCCAACTACAAAAAGTACATTTATGCGTCGTTCATTACTCTTCATTTCAACCATTCTGATCTCAGTCTCAACATGGGCTCAATCGGGCTCGGTGGATACAATCATTCGTGAATTACACAATCCGACCAGCAAACAGGTGTTGGTTGTAGCGCATCGGGGCGACTGGCGCGGAGCGCCCGAAAACTCGGTTCTTGCTATTGAAAATGCCATCAGAATGGGCGTTGATGTCGTCGAAATCGACCTCAAAAAAACAAAAGATGGCGTACTGATTCTGATGCACGACACGACTATCGACCGGACGACATCAGGGCATGGTAAACCAGAAGACTATACCTGGGAGGAATTGCAGAAACTGACACTAAAAAATGAACACGGCGGTCCCACGCGGCAACGGATTCCAACTTTCGAGAAGTGCATGCAACTGGCCAAAGGCAGAGTCATGATCAACATCGACAAAGGCTACGACTATTATAAAGATGCGTACCAAATACTGGTTAAGACTGGCACAATCGACCACGCGATTATCAAATCGAGCAAATCGTACGACGAAGCCAAAGCCGAAAATGGCGACTTGCTCGGCGGGAAACTCGCGTACATGCCCATTGTCCACCTCGACCGGCCGGATGCCAATGCCAAAATCAGAACGTATGAAGATAAACTGAAGCCCGTAGCCTATGAACTTATCTTCCGCACGGACAGTACGCTCGACCATTCGCTGTACCGGACCGTCCCGCAAAGCGGTTCACGCATCTGGTTCAATAGTTTGTGGGCTGATCAGAATGGCGGTCATGACGACGAACTCAGCCAGGAAGAAGGCAAAGCCGAGGCAGGTTGGGGCTGGCTGATTACCCACGGAGCTACGATGATTCAAACCGACCGCCCTAAAGAATTGATCGAGTATTTACGTAAAAAAGGACTTCATCGGTAGACGATAACCTGTGATAGCGTAGTGTATTGACTACCGATGAATCGCTCAAGCATCTATATGAAAATCAGTTTTTTTGCCTTTGCCTTTCTGTGTTACGTTCAACAAGTGTTGGCGCAGGCATCGGCTGATACGTCGTTACGCTGGCAATCGGGCTATATGGATATTCACCATATCAATACGGGACGGGGTAACAGTACGTTCTTTATTTTTCCTGATGGAACCACAATGCTGCTGGACGCGGGTGATCTCAACGCAACCGCTTTTCTGCGAAAAAATGCTCCGTTAAAAGTTGCTCCTGCGCGGCCCAATGATTCGAAAACGGCCGGCAAGTGGATTGCCGAATACATCAGGCAGGCAATGCCTGGCGGACGATCGCCAGAACTTGATTACCTGGTGATTTCTCACTTTCACGCTGATCATTACGGTGACTTAACCGAACGATCAAAACCCGCTGCGGGTCAGCCTTTTCAGCGTACCGGCATTACGGAAGTCGGTGATTTAGTGCCGATTAAAACGATCATAGACCGAGGCTATCCAGCGTATAATTTCCCGGTCGATTTACGGAAGTATTACACAGAAGACGGCAGTACATTTCTTAACTACGTAGCGTTTGTGGAGGCTAAAGTCAGGCAGGGGGCCAAGGCCGAAATGATGCTGGCGGGCAGCAATAGTCAGCTTGTCCTGCGGCAGCGACCGGCCGACTTTCCCACGTTTCGGGTGCAGAATGTAAAGGCCAACGGAACAATCTGGGCAGGAGCCGACACGAAAACATTTATACACTTTACTGCCGATTCGGTAGTGAACAAGCAGGGCAAATTTAACGAAAATCCGCTGTGCCTGGCCTTTAAAATTAGCTACGGTCCGTTCGACTATTTTACCGGCGCTGATAATACTGGACTTCGGGGGTATGGACTGCCGCTGTGGTTCGACACCGAAACCCCAATGGCGCGTGTCGTTGGCCCTGTAGATGCTATGACGCTAAACCATCATGGAAATCGAGATGCGAGCAATGAAACGTTTCTACAATCACTAAATCCAGCCATTGTGATCCAGCAATCGTGGTGTTCCGACCAGCCTGGGCAGGAAGTCATGCATCGCCTGGGTTCACCCGCACTGGGCCGCAAGCGTGAAGCTTTTGCGTTGCATCTGCTGCCTGAAAGCCAAAACTATCTCGGGTTCTGGCTAAAAGCTACATATCGAAGTACCGAAGGTCACGTACTTATTCGAGTGTTGCCTGGCGGCACTCAGTTTTGGGTAGGCGTTTTAGATGACATGAATCCAACGCTAACAGTTAAACAATGGAGAGGGCCTTTCTCTGCAACGAAATAGAAGAGATTGGTGGTTTTGACGGCACAGTTATCAAGATAATTAAGCCACTCTCAGATCAGGCTGTGGAGGCTTCCTGGCTAACCAATCACTTCATAAGATGAACAGAAGTTGGTTGATAAACGAGGTGAATGGGGTACTACTCATGTGGTCAAAATTGTACCCCTCACTTTCGTAGGCTAAAGCACTCATTTACTTGCTATTAGGCCGAGATGTTTACATGTCAGATGTAAAGTCTGTCACCAATTATTACTCGACCTTTTTTAAAACAATACATTTTCTACTGGTTTTATCCGTTCAGGTAGATCAGATTCACCCAGCATATCTTTCAGATCAATTTCTATAGTACGAACTATGCTTTGTATTGGTACGTCGTTTATCAATCCTTCAAAGGGGTTTTCGCTGTAATCACCCGTGTATTCCATTAACGAAAACACCCACGATACCACCAGGTTAAACGGGAGCAGTAACCAGATCAGCTCCGGGCCATTCGATTCAAACTCCTTCAGCATCCCAAATGGGAGCAGAAATGTGAAAATCAGGATAAAGATGGCGCTTGAGGTGGCGTATTGACGGGGTAAAGGCGAGTTTTTTATCCGTTCACTTCGGCCTTGTTCGGTATAGAGTTCGTTGATAATGTTCTGTAAGGCAATGTGCCGAAAATCAGTCAGTAAGCCCCGATGTTTAAGGGCTGTTAAATGCTGAGATTGCCGATCAAGCAGTTGGGTTGCCTTGTTTTGTTTGGTAGTTATCCAGGTCATCTCCTCGCTGCTGAGACAACTGGCCGCTTCCTCATCAAAGGAGAAAAAGTTGATGCGTTTATTGAAATAGTTACGCTGCCGAATACTATCTATCTGCTGATGCTCCCAAACGGTGCGTTGCCACATGGCGTGTTTTAAGGCAAAGAGCCAGGCTAAATGCCGGTATATTAACGTCTTCACTTCGGCGTTCACTTCGTTTTGGGTAATCGTTTCCGAAGCTTGCTCCAGGGTAATGAAGGCTCGACACGATGCCCCAAACGAGCGGCTACTATTAGTGATCCCACCCCATATTTTCCGGGCTTCCCAACTGCGATCATAAGACTGATTGTTCTTAAATCCCACATAAAATGCAACCGCAGTACCAATGAGCGAAACAGGCAACCAGGGAACAGCTACCCATTTCCAATCCAGATATTCGTACGAGATCAGGGCAATAAGGCCCGTAAAGAGTGACCAGAGTACCAGCCTCCAGCTGATAAAGTAGATGATATTAAAATTAAAGTAGTGTTTTACGTACATTTTGCGGACTAATCAGTAATTGAGGAAAATTTATACTGGTTAGAACCCCAATTGAGTAGTCACCAAGGGAGCGCGTTCAATCGGATATGACAAGTTATACGTTGCTAACTTGACAATCAAATGGGAATAGGCCGAAAGAAAAACTGCTTCGACAATAATGCCTTCCCTCTGCAAACCATCCCCGTTTAGTAGAGTCAGCCTTTCCTTATTTCGTCAGTACCAATTCGTCTTTAATTTGTCCGTCTTTATTGTAGACTGTATACGTCAGTTTTTTCCCTTGAATATCCATTAATTGGTAAAAGGGGCCGGTTTTGTAACGCAGGGCAGCATACGCTTCATCCGGCCAGATTTCATGCTCGCTGGGTATGCCTATGGAGATAGTATAGATCGTGCCCTGGGCAGCACTGGCCACACTTTTTCCGTTATAGGTGGGTTTGGAGCGCATATAATAATGCACGTGACCACTCATGACCATATCCACGTGGTATCGGTCGATCAGTGGCCCCCAGGCTTTCCGGATATCGGCGTAATCTTCTTCAAACGTGTAAGGCGGAAAATGGAAAAACATAAACTTCCAATCGGCTTTCGATTGAGCGAGTTGCTGCTTAATCCATGCGGTTTGTGCGTCAATAGGGGCAGTCGCATCGATGAAGAGAAACAAGGCATTTTTATAGGTAAACGCATAGGTTTGTTCGTCTGGTACCTCGGCGTGCCTGGGGCCATTGTGGGGTAAACTGAACATTTGCTGATACATCCAGGCGCCTAAACCATCCTGACTGTCATGGTTGCCCGGAATAGGCAACAGCGGTTTAGATTGGAAAACAGTTCCCGAATACTGCCATAATTCATCCCATTCATCGCGATGCAACCCTGTGCTGACTAAATCGCCAGCTATCGAGTAAAAAGCGATGTTGGGATGCCGGGTCAGTGTTTGTTGGGCAAGCGTTCCCCAAACAGGAGATTTGTGCGTATCGCCGAACCAGATAAACGAAAAGCCTTCCCTGGTGTTGGATTGGGTTTGGAAGGAGGCCACGGCAGACCAACGGCCTTTGGTCGAACCTACCTGATAGTCATAGGTCTGGCCGGACTTTAGTCCCGTTAACTTGGTCGTAAATCGATGTACGTATCGATCATTTTCCAACAGCCGATCTTCCATTGTATAACGAACGGCCGCTTTGACCAACGTGTCTGGGCTGCCCTTCTGCCAGTATTTGACAACCCCATTCGGTACGGAAGCGGCCGTTCGCCATTGAATGTCCTGGGTGTTGGCGGGGTTACCACTCCAGGTAAGCAAAAGCTGATCGGGCTGGGTAGTTGCCGGAAATTTGGTTCGGCGGAAAGCCCCGACTAAATGGGCCTCCCGGGCTCTACCCCGAATCGTCTGAAACAAGGTCTGCCCCCGTAAGGATTCGGGTACTTCGTTCAGTGTCAAATCGCTCCAGTCGTGGTAAGTATAGGCACCTGGTTGAAACTTGGTAAGTGTTTGATGAGCCGGAAAAATAGGCGTAATGTGTAAAGGAGCGCCGGCCTGCTGCGGCTTCACACTAATGAAATAGACGGGACGATGTTTATCAAAGCCATTAATTCCTAGCGATACCACGCCCGCATCATAGGGCTTTTGCCATACTTCATAGGTGTACTCTTCATTTTTGACGACCAGCCCAGTCTTACGGAATCCACTGTCTTTCAGCCAGAACGGAAGGACTTTCTGTGCCTGATCCCGCATTAGCGAAACGATAACCGGAACATTTGCCCGGAACGTCCAGTATTGGGTCGCCAATACCATTTTCTCCTGATTGGTCAAGACTGACAATACAAAATTCTGTTGAATTGTATCGAGTTGTTGGGGTTGGTAGGTTTTATACAAACGGGTGACAACGCCGTCTATCACCGCTTTGACACCTGGCTTGGCTTGGTGGCCATCCGTAGCCATACCTGTCAAGGATAAGATAAGTAGCAGGAAAAGAAAAGAGCCAGAAATTTTCATGTAGACAGCTAGTTGAAGAGACTTAGAAACTGATCGTTCCTTACTAGTACGCCCAGCATCCCAGCAAAGGCTATCGGCTGATTATTAATTTTTCGTAATTCGATAGTGCAAGGAAAGAGCCTTGTACCATCGAGTTACGGAGCGAAACCACTCCGATCGTAAACGCCATATGGTGAAAAGGGTGGTGCTTTATCTTGATATAGGCGGTCAATTTTTAACCAAATTTGACCGCACGGCTAACCGTAACGATGCAAGATCACATGTGCGAGCTGTTGCTCGCTTTCAATACGGTGTGGAACTCAAAAAAAACACTGTTTTTCGTACCCTCTGAATGTAGTTTCACGCAGATCAAGATCTAGGCGAAAGGGTTCAGAGCCAGGCACTTTTGAAGGCCTATGCTACTACTGAATTTGGCAGATATTGAAAATTCAGAAAATTTGCTCAAGAGGAAATGGAGGTTTTTCTGAACGATGGTCAGGTAGGAGGGAAGGGCCGGAAACGGCCTTTTTGCGTCCAATAAACCCGTTCAATTTAATAGTTTAGGGTTTTAAGACGAAATAAGGTTTATCTGTACGATACTTAACTATTTTTGTTGTCTAATTAAGCTATGCCTATGCGTTTCGGACTGAGTGGAGTTTCGGTGATCGCTTTTCTGATTTTGACAAGTTGTGCGGCAAACCGACCGACGGTGTCAACCAAATCGTCTGTAGACTATAATAGCTACGACGAAGATCTATCGTCGTCGCGACCAGTCTATAATTCGACCACTACTAACCGACCATCAACGACAACCCGGCCAACTACATCTGCACCATCTCCAGTAACGACCACTGCTCCTCGTAAGAATGAGCCGGTTAAGCCACCTGCTCCCGTAGAAGCGTTGCACGTGAACCGTAAGCTGGATGCAGTAATGGATACAATTGCCGTTAAAAATCGTGCTGTGCGCTATGCCGCCGGTTATCGTATTCAGGTATATGTAGGAAATCAACGACAGGAAGTAGAAGCAGCTAAGTTACTGATTTATCAAAATTTTCCCGAACTTAGCCCATATTTGAGTTACAATCAGCCAACTTATAAACTTAAAGTAGGAGACTTTATGCGCCATATTGATGCGGAACGATACTACTCATCAATTCGTCAATTATTGCCATCAGCCCAGCTGCAACCAGATAAAATAGATGTTCGGCGTAGCCTGTCAATAAAATAATTTATATGTTTTAGGTGTTTTGATGTAGCTTTGGTGAGTTTTGTACAATTCAGACGGCAATTTTTCTCCGTGTAACGAACTATGAAAAAAGCATTAATAACCGGTATAACCGGACAAGATGGAGCCTATTTGACCGAATTACTCTTAGCTAAGGGATATGAGGTACACGGCATCAAGCGCCGGAGTTCGCTGTTCAACACACAGCGGATCGACCACATGTATGAGGATCCGCACGAAAAAAACGTACGCTTCAAACTGCATTATGGTGATCTGTCCGATTCTACCAATATCATCCGGATCATTCAGGAAGTACAGCCCGACGAAATTTATAACCTGGGTGCTATGTCGCACGTGCAGGTAAGTTTTGAGGAGCCTGAATATACAGCACAGGTAGATGGGATCGGAACGCTCCGGATTCTGGAAGCTGTTCGTTTATTAGGTCTGACGGAGAAAACCCGTATCTATCAGGCGTCGACTTCAGAATTATATGGTGGCGTTCAGGGCCATGCGCAATCTGAAACAACACCATTCTACCCACGTTCGCCTTATGCCGTGGCCAAGCAATATGGTTACTGGATTACAGTAAACTACCGCGAGGCTTATAATATGTATGCCTGCAATGGTATTTTATTCAATCACGAATCGCCCCTCCGTGGCGAAACGTTCGTGACGCGCAAAATTACACGCGCTGTAGCCCGTATTGGCCTGGGACTTCAGGATAAAGTTTATCTGGGTAATCTGGACGCGCAGCGCGATTGGGGCCATGCTAAAGATTACGTTGAGGCTATGTACCTGATCCTTCAACAGGAAAAACCGGAAGATTTCGTTATTGCCACTGGCGTTACAACCCGTATCCGGGATTTCGTACGCATGTCATTTGCTGAAATCGGTGTAGAGCTTGAATTCAAAGGAGAGGGCGCATCTGAAACGGCAGTAGTCGTTAGCTCATCAAATGCAGATTTTCCTGTTGAAGTCGGCAAAGAAGTAGTTGCCGTTGACCCCCGTTATTTCCGCCCAACAGAAGTTGACCTGCTTCTTGGCGATCCAACCAAGGCAATGACTCAGCTAGGCTGGACACCAAAATATGATCTGCCAGCACTTGTCAAAGATATGATGACGGCTGATATTGACTTGTTCCGTCGTGATCAGTTGCTTGCGCAGAGCGGTCATCAGGTACTGAACTATTACGAATAGGCTCAAGACTATAATTGACCTGGTTATAATGAAGAAAGGCCATCCTGTTGAGGATGGCCTTTCTTCATTATAACTAATTATTCGGTATTAGATGGGGACAGCGTAGTAGTACATCCGCGAACTGTTGGGATATATACCAATCAGCATCAGGCCTTCTCCTTCTTTTACAGAGGATAGAATAGCTTGCAGATCTTTCGTCGTTTTGACGTTTTTGCTATTGGCCTTTACGATGATGAAACCTTCTTCAACATCGGTTTCAGCCAATTTTCCATCCACAATTTTCTTTACACGTACACCACCTGCAACGCCTAATTGCTTGGCATCCTGAGCACTAAGCTCTTCAAAGTCGGCACCTAATGAACTAAGAGCAGCATTTGCCGTTGAAACTTCAGCTTTCTTGATGACATCGCGGCCACCATTCCGGTTACGAAGTTCAATCTTAACATCACGTTCGGTACCATCGCGGTTAATAG
Organism: Spirosoma endbachense; assembly: GCF_010233585.1. NCBI lineage: Bacteria > Pseudomonadati > Bacteroidota > Cytophagia > Cytophagales > Cytophagaceae > Spirosoma > Spirosoma endbachense. Next base: position 6,269,345 of record NZ_CP045997.1, on the reverse strand, counting down.
TAACGTTCAGAATATCGCCCGGACGACGACGACCAATGATTTCACGCATTTGAGCGTCTGAATCAAGAGATTGCCCTTCCATCTTCACGATTACATCACCTTTCTCCAGACCAGCTGTTTTGGCAGCACCATTATCAACTACGCTTTCCACGTAGATACCACGGCCAATTTTAGCACCTTTTTCTTTGGCAACCGTACTGTTCAGTTCGATAGGGATAATACCCAGATAACCGCGTTGTACGTTACCATATTTCAGCAGATCGGCCGATACTTTTTTCACGAGCGATACAGGAACGGCAAAGCCATAGCCACTGTAATAACCCGTTGCCGAGGCAATCGCCGAGTTAATGCCAACCAGCTCTCCACGAAGGTTTACCAGTGCACCGCCCGAATTACCAGGGTTGATGGCCGCATCCGTTTGAATAAAGGCTTCGATTGGCGTATCGGCTTTTGGGTCGTTTTGCCGGGCATTCTGATTCAGAATACCAATACCACGGCCTTTAGCGCTAACAATACCAGCTGTAACGGTCGATTCGAGATCGAGTGGATAACCAACAGCTAATACCCATTCGCCCAGTTTCAGCGCATCGGAGTCGCCAAGCGTAATAGCAGGCAGGTTATTCGCTTCTACCTTAATAACGGCTAAGTCTGTCAGTGGGTCGGTGCCGATAACTTTAGCTTTAAAGCTACGTTTATCAGTCATAATTACTTCCACTTCGTCAGCATCCTGAACAACGTGGTTGTTGGTTACGATATAGCCATCTTTGCTGATGATAACACCCGAACCTGAAGCCTGACCTTGCTGACGGCGCGGGCGCTGGTTTCCACCAAAATCATCGCCGAAGAAATCCCGGAAAATATCAGGTACCTGTTGTTGGCGAACGGTTCTGGTCATGGTTGTGCGAATGTGAACAACCATTGGTGTTACGGCTTCGGCTGCGGTGGAGAAGTCGCCGGGTGTGGCCGTTGGGCCGTTACCTGTCAATGCGGCTAACCTCCCCGTAATCGTCGGTGTTGGTGACGATTCATTGAAAATTACGTCCCGCTTATTGAACCCCAAAAGGTTATAAGCAGCCAGCGTGACTACACTCGATAAGAGTGCCATCAACGCCAATAGTTTCCAGTTGCTTTTCATGATTAATTTGGGAAAATCTAAAATTGCTGTCCTTATGTGTAAGACGTGTACTAATTTACTTCTACTTGTCGATATAACGGAAACTTAGTAGCGAAAAATCCGGAGTTTATCCTCCTTAACATATTTTAACAACGCTTTGTTAGGGTGGGCTTTAGGCAATGAAAAGCCCATGAGAACCTCCCTCACGGGCTTTTGCCGTCTATATAAGTAAACCGCCGATTAACCACCAATTTCTATCTGGCGGGGTGGCTTTACTTTTGCCTCCTCACGTTTGGGAATCTCAATTTTAAGTACACCATCTGTGTATGACGCCTGAATATTGTCTGCATCTACCGACGTTGGGAGCGTAAATGTCCTTTGGAAAGAGGAATAGCTAAATTCCCGACGCGTGTACTTCTCATTAGGTGTCTCAGACTCCTCCTTTTTTGTTTCCTGATAACCCGAAATGGTCAGGTTGTTGTGGTTCAGGTTCAGTTTGAAATCGTCTTTTTTCAAACCAGGAGCTGCCACTTCAATACGGAAGCCGTCCTGATGCTCAACTACATTTACTGCTGGAACGTTGCTTACCGACGCGGTATTCGCATTGAAAAAGTCGTTCACGTCGCGACCGAAAAAGTTCTCGATCAACGACGGTAGGTTGTTGTTCGTGCGCATTAACGGATTCATGACTATTTGTTGGGTTTTGTGTTAGAAAATAAGTTAACAGTTATGCTACGTTATTTTTCAAACTTTGTGCCACGCCAATAGCTCCTCAATAATAACGGCCATAATGTCATTATTCTGACTTTTTATAGGCTTGAAGTTGACAAAATGACGCGGGATGAAGCCGTAATTTGCTTTGGGAGCAAATGAATTACAGATAAGACGACTAGGCTAGTGCGGTTAAGATTCTACGGATAATGGGGAAGAACGGTGACTTATTTAGCGTCTAAAAGCTCAAGGGCTTTCTCGGCGGCTGCCTGCTCAGCTTTCTTTTTGCTGTAGCCGCTACCAGTAGCAAATTGCTCTTCATCGATTGTGACCTGCGCAATGAATTCGCGAAAATGGCTATTGCCTTTTTCGGACAAAATTTCGAAACGGATTTCTTTGCCCGCCCGTTGCGCCCACTCGATCAGGCGGCTTTTAAAGTTTACATTATTCTGAACGACCGAATCGATGTCGTAATGAGAAAGCAATTCTTTCAGAATAAACCGGCGGGAAAACCGAAAGCCTTTGTCCAGATAGACGGCGCCAACCAACGCTTCCAGCGCGTCACCGTACATGGATGTACGGGCAGGAAGGCTCCGAGTTCGGCTACCGTCGTACTCGATCAGGTGATCGAGGCCTATCTTTCGTGAAATTCCGTTCAGCGTTTCGCGATTAACAATTCGTGAGCGAATCTCGGTTAAGAAGCCTTCGTCTTTGTAGGGATATTTTTTGAACAGGAACTCCGCAATAACCATCCCTAAAACGGCATCACCCAGGTATTCTAACCGTTCATTGGATTCACGAAAGCCCTCAATCGCTGTCGCCTTCGAAGCCGAGGTATGCCGTAATGCCAGTTGGTAAAGGCCTATGTTTGACGGACGTTCCCCAATGATATGAGCGATCGACCTCCGCAAATTTTTACGGGGGTTAGCGTCGCTTGACCGGAACCAGTCGAACGGATTGAACAAACTACGGGGCAGCGCGAGTTGCACGACTCAACTTAGTTTACGAAAAATAACGATGGCATTATGACCGCCAAAACCGAACGCATTACTCATCACGGTGGTCAGTGAACGTGTCTGGGCTTTTAGCGGTGTCAGATTGAAACGAGAGTCTATCTCCTCGTCCACATTAAACAAGTTAATGGTAGGCGGTACAAGCTGATGCTCCAAAGCCTTAATACTGGCAATCGCTTCAACGGCTCCAGCCGCCCCCAGCAAATGGCCCGTCATAGACTTGGTGGAGCTGATATTTATCTTAAACGAATGATCACCAAACAATTGATGAATCGCTTTCAGTTCCTGCGGATCACCAACAGGGGTCGATGTACCATGCGTATTGATATAATCAATCTCCGTTGGCGCAATACCCGCATCGTCGAGTGCATCTTTCATGGCCAGATAGGCACCGAGTCCTTCTGGATGGGGAGCTGTGATGTGATAAGCGTCGGACGACATACCACCACCGATCAGTTCGGCATAGATTTTGGCTCCTCTTGCTTTCGCGTGCTCGTATTCCTCCAGAATGAGTGAGCCAGCCCCTTCGCCCAGTACAAAACCATCACGATCTTTATCATAAGGTCTTGATGCCGTTTCGGGAGAACTGTTTCGTTCCGAAAGAGCACGATTTGCATTGAAACCACCAATACCTGCTCTGGTAACGGCGGCTTCAGAGCCACCGACAACGCACATAATCATCCGGCCTAACCGAATATAATTGAAAGCATCGATAATGCCGTTGTTCGTTGAAGCGCAGGCCGAAACAGTAACGTAATTAGGACCACGGAAACCGTAACGCATGGAAATCTGGCCCGACGCGCTGTCGGCGATCATGCGAACGATAAAGAATGGATTGATGCGGGGAGTGCCATCGCCTTTCGCATAGTCGATCATTTCGTCTTCGAATGACTTCAGACCGCCTATACCCGACCCCCAGATGACACCAACTTTGTTTCGATCAATTTTTTCGAGGTCCATTCCGGAATCCCGGATGGCCTCGTCGGTAGCGATGAGTGCATAATGGGTAAACGCATCCATTTTGCGGGCATCCTGCCGAGGGATGAACTGCGTGACATCGAGCCCTTTTACTTCACAAGCGAACTGCGTGCGAAATTTGGAGGCATCAAATTTCGTGATCGGGCCGGCACCGCTTACGCCGGCTGATAAGTTGTTCCAATAGGTCGGTACATCATTACCAATCGGCGTAAGTGCGCCTAAACCCGTTACGACTACTCGTTTTAACGTCATACAGTTTAACTGCGGGGGTAATTAGATGAGGAAAGCGTTTGTCGCTATGCCTCGGGGATTATTTACCGGCGTTTTCTTCCAGGTAGGTAATAGCCTGACCAACCGTACCGATATTTTCGGCCTGATCGTCTGGGATAGAAATGTTGAATTCTTTCTCAAATTCCATGATCAGCTCAACCGTGTCGAGGGAGTCCGCGCCCAGGTCGTTCGTGAAGCTGGCCTCAGGCGTCACCTCCGACTCTTCTACACCCAGTTTCTCGACAATGATATTCTTGACCTTTTGTGCAATTTCTGACATTTTAGTAGTCCTTTGGGGTTGAAAAACTGCGCAAAGAAAAGGATTTACCTTGGCATTGTCAAACAATTTTTTGAACCAGACAACGTTCGTCCATGCTGACGGAATAATATTATACTATTGATATTCAATAGATTGGACTGTCGTAGGGCAAGCATGTTGATACTGTATAGAAATACCTGAGTAGCTGTTTAAACAGTCTTGAACAGCTTTTACTGCTATTAAACACTTTACTTATTCGTGTAAATAGGCCTACTTTTTTCTGCCTTTTATCTTGAATAGAGTCTCAGCACCAGTGAGTAAACAGCATCTGGCTACTCCTGAACCAAGGCAAAGATAAAGCGTGTACGGCTACTGAAATGGAGGTGCCCCTGCCCGTCACTTCAGGTTATCAAGATTAAAATGCAGACCCCGGTTTTCACGCCGGGCCATCGCCATTTTAATCACCAGATAAGCAACCTCAATCATGTTACGTAGTTCGCAAATAGGAACAGAAACTTTCGATTGCCGATATAGTTCTTCATGTTCCAGATAAATCAGCTCAAGTCTATCCATTGCCCGTTTTAATCGCCGGTTTGAGCGTACAATGCCGACATAGTTGGACATAATTGATTCCAGTTCTTTCTTCATTTCAGTGACCAAAACCAGTTCTTCCTGGTGCGTTGTGCCAGCATCATTCCAGTCTGGAATGTTATCGGGTAGGACGGCCTGTCCAAACAATTCGGTGGTTTTTTGATAAGCCCGGTGGCCAAACACAACTGCTTCGAGCAATGAATTTGATGCCAATCGATTGGCTCCATGCAGGCCCGTGCAGGAACACTCACCAACGGCATACAGGAACTGGATGTTTGTCTGGCCCCATTCATTGACCCGAATGCCCCCACAGAGATAGTGTTGTGCGGGAACAACCGGAATATAATCTTTCCGCAGATCAAGGCCCAGATGGTCGCGACAATAGGCTGTAATGTTTGGAAAATGTTCGATAAATTTCTCGTAGTCACAGTGGGTCACGTCCAGATAAACGTGTGGATCACCGGCCTTTTTCATTTCAGAGTCAATGGCACGAGCCACAATGTCGCGCGGGGCCAGCGACAGGCGTGGGTCGTAATTCTCCATGAAAGTCTCACCTTTGCGCGTACGCAATACACCCCCGAAACCCCGTACGGCTTCAGAAACGAGGAAGTTTGGCTTTTTGCCAGGTTCATACAGGGCCGTTGGGTGGAACTGAATGAACTCCATGTCCTTGCCAATGCCTTTTGCGCGGTAAGCCATGGCAATACCATCGCCCGTAGCAATATTTGGATTGGTCGTATTTTGGTAGATGTTGCCAATGCCACCCGTCGCCAATAAGGTTGTTTTCGCCAAAAACTGCTCCACTTCACCCGTTCGTGTGTTTAGCACATAAGCACCAAAACACTTATTATCGGTGTCATAGCGATGAACCGTTTCGCCAAGCTGGTGACGAGTAATAAGCTCAACGGCGTAGAAGTGGGTAAAAATCTCGATGGATTTCAGCGAATTAGCCTTTTCAAGCAAAGCGCGCTCTATTTCGGCCCCAGTAATGTCTTTGAAATGCAGAATCCGGAAGTCGGAATGGCCACCTTCTTTAGCAAGATCGTAATCGTTACCACCGTGTTCTTTATCGAAGCGAGTGCCGTAACTGATCAATTCCTGAATGCGCCCCGGCGCTTCACGAACAACAATTTCAACAATATGCCGGTCGCTCAGAAAATCACCGGCAACCATCGTGTCGTCAATGTGCTTCTCAAAGGAGTCGGCTTCTGACCATACGGCTGCAATACCGCCCTGCGCGTATTTCGTATTGGTTTCGTCGGCCTGTACTTTGGTAATAACGCCAATGCGCACAGCCTGCTGTTGGGCTTCAAAGTGCATCGCCAGCTTGGTGGCGTAACTCAGGCCCGCGATACCGGAGCCAATAACCAGAAAATCGAATTGATGGGGCATTGGTGTCAGAATAATCAGAGCAAGTCGGCGTTTTTTTGCCGACATTCAATGTGTTTTTTAGTCAATCGCTTAACATAGATGACCCTACCTGTGGCTATTTCTAGGTTAAAGCTCATTAAGCATCTCGCTGGCTGAGATTTTAGTTTAATACCCAACACAAAGCAGCATTCACGCCTTTAGTACTTCACTTCGGTGATTCCTAATTACGAGGCTGTACGACTTGTGTATAGTTTGTTTGTTATCACTTACTCAACTCCAGCATCCGCGCTACCGATTCATACGCTTTCAACCGTACATCTTCCGGAACAATGATTTCAGGCTGTTCGTAAACCATAGCATTATAGACTTTCTCCAGTGTATTCATTTTCATGTAGGGACACTCTGAGCAGGCACAGGTATTGTTCTGACTGGCCGGGGCTGGAATGATTTTTTTGTGCGGGACAGCCTGCTTCATCTTGTGCAGAATACCCGCTTCCGTTCCCACAATGAACGTCTGCTCGGGGCTATCTACTACATACTTTAACAGAGCCGTTGTCGAACCAACGTAGTCGGCCTGGCTCAGAATGTGTTCCTGACATTCTGGGTGAGCAATGAACTTCGCTTCGGGGTATTCCTGGCGGAGTTTCTGGAGCTTTTCGAGCGAAATGTCGATGTGCACAATGCAGGCACCATCCCACAGTACCATATCGCGACCCGTTTTTTTCGAAACGAAGCGGCCAAGGTTGGCATCGGGCGCGAAGATAATCTTTTGGTCTTTGGGTAGACTTTCGACAATTTTTAGCGCATTCGATGAGGTAACAATAATGTCGGACAACGCCTTGATTTCGGCCGAGCAATTGATGTATGACAGAACGATATGGTCGGGATACTGCGCTTTGAAAGCAGCAAACTTGTCGGCGGGGGCGGAGTCAGCAAGTGAACAACCCGCGTTGAGATCAGGGATGACAACTTTCTTTTGGGGAGACAGCACTTTTGCGGTTTCGCCCATAAAATGCACACCACAGAACACAATCATATCGGCGGGGGTAGCAGCTGCCTGTTGCGATAGTCCAAGGCTATCGCCAATATAATCGGCGAGATCCTGAATGGCCCCATCTACGTAATAATGCGCCAGTATGACAGCATTTTTCTCTTTTTTCAACCGATTAATTTCGGCTACTAAATCTATATCGTCCGCAACGGGTTTGTTAACATAACCCACGCGTTGAACTTCTTCCAGCAGTGCTTCCATCGATGATATGACAGGTGGTTTTTTAGTAAACAACGAATAACAGCAAAATGTCACTGCATCCGTCGGTAAGCTTGTGCCAATCGGGTATACCGGCACGATGGAAGGCATCAGATCAGCGGTAGATAATCCTCCACAAAAGCGAACCGGCGGGGCGAATTTCAGTAAATCGTTTGGGCTTTCAAACAACGGCCCGTATTTGGTTAGTTTTGGCATAAAGTCAACCGCTTCATGACCGACGATTTTCTTAAACTTCGTATTGTTCGTATTCATTCCGAAACGTCAGATACCAGAAGTTACTATCTGGAATCCCTGGACGGACGACAGGTTCAACATCGTGCCGGACAATTTCTGACGCTTATTTTGCAACACCATACCGGCGGATCGAACGTCCACGAAGTACGCCGATCCTATTCACTCAGTTCGGCAACGGATGAGCCGTTACGCTTAACGATCAAGCGCATTCAGAATGGCGAGATCTCTCGTTATCTGCACGATACATTAATGGTTGGTGATGTATTGACAAGTTTACCGCCTGCCGGTCGCTTTACCGTTGACGAAAACTTACCCGGTGACCTGGTGCTTTTAGGAGCTGGCAGCGGCATCACACCGCTATTGGCGATTACGAAGCAGGTGTTACGAACAGAACCAGAGCGACGGGTAACGTTGCTTTACAGTAATTCCAGTGAACGAACAATTATTTTTCGGGAGGAGCTGAATGACTTACAACGGCAGTTCCCTGACCGTTTTCGATTGCTGTACTTGTTGAGTAATCCATCCGAAGATTGGTCCGGCCTTCGGGGGCGGCTGAACAATGTCATGCTTGAACGGTTGATTCCCGATTTAGTTGGAGGATCTGATCCACAGACCCTTCATTTTTATGTATGCGGCCCTGGCGATTACATGCGTATGGTGCAGTTTACGCTCGTGTTCAGTGGCTTCCGGCCCGATCAGATTCGGCGGGAAAATTTTGTGGTCGAGCCGGTCGTCTTGTCGCCACCTCCTCTACTAGCACAGGATCGAACGGTGATGATCCAATACCGAGGACAACAAGTGGAGATCCAGGTTCCTGCCTACAAATCTATTCTACAGGCTGCTTTGGATGACGGTATTGCACTGCCTTATAGTTGTCGGGGTGGACGTTGTTCAACCTGTGTTGCCCGGTGTTTATCGGGAAGCGTACACATGACTATTAATGACGTACTGACCGAGCGTGACCTTCGCCAAGGCTGGGTCCTTACCTGTACGGGCTATCCCGAAAGTGATGATGTCGTTTTAGACGTATGAACTTTCGGGGGATTTTGTTATGCTCTACTTTGTGAATAGATTGACGATCATTTATTGCTTCCGTCTATGCCGACTGATCTGAGTGCCATGAATTGGCTAAACGAACCCACCTATTGGTCGTTTAACGATGGTTCACTTCATGTTTCGACGGATGCCAGCACCGACTTCTGGCAGATAACGCACTACGGATTTGCCCGAGATAATGGTCATTTTTTTTATCGGGTTCAGCCCGGCGATTTTGAAGCAGGTGTCTGCATAATCGGACAGTACCGGGATCGATACGATCAGGCCGGACTAATGGTTCGGGTCGATGCTCAACACTGGATTAAAACGGGCATTGAGTATGTCGACGGAATTCAGCAAGCCAGTGCCGTTGTGACCCGGACGTTTTCCGACTGGTCGGTCAGGCCTTACCAGCTGGCGCCTGAACGAATCTGGTTAAAACTGACCCGGCAACGTGATTTTGTCGAGATATTGATCTCGACAGACGGACAAACATTCGACTTGCTACGGCTGGCCTATTTTCCTCCAGATATACCGCTTCAAATAGGGCCCATGTGCGCCAGTCCCGATGGAGCCGGGTTCGAGGTACTTTTTACTGACTTTTACATAAAGCCATTACTTAATCATGAATAGACCCCGTTTGGCCGTCAGCCTTATTTTTTTCGTATGCGGCTTCATTTACACCAGTTGGAGTTCTCGATTACCTCGTTTACAGGACTTGCTGGATATGGACAACAAAACCCTTGGCCTGATGCTGCTTGCTTCGGCCATTGGCTCATTGTGTTCAATGCCGCTCACAGGCTGGCTCACTGTTCGCCAGGGAAGCCGCTTTGCCACTACATTGTCTGTTGGGTTGTTTTGCGGATCACTGCTGCTGCTATCGTTAGCGACGACGACCTGGGAGTTATTCGCGGCCTTTTGGGTAGTAGGGGTTTGCACTGGTGCACTCGATGTCTCGATGAATGCACAGGCAGTTCTGGTAGAGAAACAGCAAGGCCGCCCATTGATGTCTACTTTTCATGCTACGTTTAGTGTCGGCATGATGGTTGGGGCTTTGGCTGGATCATTGTTTATCGAGTTATCGCCTTCGTTATTCGTGCATTTTGGTGCTGCCAGCCTTTTCTGTGCGATCTTATCCTTTTGGGCTGTTCAACAGCTTATTACAGATGCGCCAACACCTGTAGATGATCAGGCTACAAGCAGTTTTCAATTACCCAGCCCAGCCTTATTGGGTCTTGGCCTGATTGCGTTCAGCGCCATGCTGAGTGAAGGGGCAATGGCCGACTGGAGTACGAATTACTTCAAAAATGTGGTTGGTGCCAGCGAAGCTGCGGCTCCTTTGGGTTTAACGGTCTTTTCGGGAGCAATGATGACGGGCCGGCTCCTGGGCGACTGGGCGCGACAACGGTTGGGTGATCGTTTTCTGCTACGTTATGGGGCCGCGCTGGGCGCAATCGGCTTGGCTTTAGTTCTGCTGATCCCACTATATCCTGTTTCGCTGGCTGGACTGGCGGTTGTGGGCATTGGCTTATCAACACTTGTACCTATTGTGTACAGCATGGCTGGTCACCGTACGGATTATGCCCCAGGAGTAAGCCTGGCTATGGTAACAACAGTGGGCTACTTTGGCTTTCTGGTTGGCCCGCCTTTCATTGGCTTTCTGGCCGACTGGCAGGGCTTACGATTAGCCCTGGGTATCGTTGTCGTGTTACTAATTGCTACTGTTCTCGTTAGTGGTCTAAGCCAGCCAGTCAGAACCGGCCCATCCGTTAACGTACCTTCGTCTTCAAAAATGCAATGACAACTTCAAGGCCTTTCCTGTAGTGAACATTATTGGGAATAACGATGTCGGCTTCGGCGCGGTAAGGCTTAATAAATTGCCGGTACGTTGGCTTAACGTGGTATTTCCAGCGATACATCACATCATCGAGGTCATAGCCACGTTCTTCAGCATCACGTCTGACACGTCGTTCGAGTTTGATGCTGTTTTTGGCATCGATAAAGATTTTCAAATCCATCTGATCAGCCAGCTCTCGAAAATGAAAAACAAAGATTCCTTCAACGATAATGATCGGTGCAGGTTTGAACGTCAATAGTTTCGGGACAATAGTCGGATTATTGAACGTATACTCTAATTGCGTAACGATCTCGCCATTATGCAACTGACCAATATGCTGTGCGTAGAGATGATGGTCGATGGTTTCGGGTAGATCAAAATTATGAATACCCTGATCGTCTACCGGAATGACATCGCGGCTGCGGTAGTAATTATCCTGCGAAATCAGGCAAATCTCGTCTTCTGGGAATGCACTTATCACATCTTTCAGAAAGGATGTTTTGCCTGATGCACTGCCGCCGGTAATGCCGACGATAAACGGTTTGGTGGTCATAATAAGACAAAGATACGGAGCGCACAAAAATAGTTTACTTCTCCGATTGTCCTACAATGTGAAAAAACGAATCAATAATCCACCAATTACGGCTCCAGCGAGTGGCCCAAGCACAGGTATCCAGGCATAGCCCCAGTCAGAACCTCCTTTTTGTGGGATAGGTAGTATTGTGTAGGCCAGTCGCGGACTTAGATCGCGGGCGGGATTAATCGCATAACCGGTTGTGCCACCCAGCGAAAGGCCAATGCTCCAGACCAGTATGCCGACCAGGTAGGGGCCAACACCAATGGCTAATTCACCTAAATTTTTCGAAGAGATACCCGCTAGTCCAATAATAAGGACAATCGTAGCCAGCGTTTCGCTCAGAAAATTGGCACCCAGATTGCGGATAGCGGGGCCAGTAGCGAAGCAGGCGAGTTTAGAGGCCGAGTCGGGTGTAGCAGCCCAGTGTGGATAATATTGTAACCACACTAGTGTTGCGCCCAAAAAGCCACCAATCAGTTGGGCAAGGATATACGGAACAACGTTTGTGTAATCATTGGTAGCAACCGCAAAAGCAACCGTAACCGCCGGATTCAAATGAGCGTCTATACTGCCGAAAGCTTTGGCTACGAAAACGCCCATCGTGACGGCAAATGCCCAACCTGCCGTAATTACGATCCATCCGGCCGATTCGCCTTTGGTTTGTTTTAGAACGACATTGGCCACCACACCGTTGCCCAATAGGAGTAGTACAGCCGTACCAATTAATTCGCCAAGAAAGGGAGAGGTCTGCATAAAAAGGGATTAATGGCTAACGACAAGTGGACAGAAGGAACTGCCACAAGCCGTTGTAATCAGGGTTTAGGAATAGTTTGTGCGAATTAAGTCATATTTTTGGCACATACACAACAGAAGGCTTCATCGCTTATGAAAAGCATCATTTTTGAACAAACCGGCAAACCTGCTGATATTCTTAAAGCTACAGAAATACCAATGCCTGAACCAGGGCCGAATGAAGTCCGGATAAAAGTCATTGCGTCACCCATTAATCCGTCGGATATTACATTTGTACAGAATCTTTACGGCATCAGGCCCCATTTGCCGTCGGGGGCGGGTTTCGAGGGAGTTGGTATTGTCGATGCCCTGGGCGAAGGTGTACAGATGCGGACAGGAATGCGGGTAAGCTTCACAAGCATTGGTACCTGGTCAGAATATGCCATTGCACACCAGCGGAGCCTGATTCCTGTGCCTGATGCCATCTCCGATGACGTTGCCGCTCAGTTGTTTGTCAACCCGTTTACCGCATATGCAATGGTTCAGGATTCGGGTGTGCCGGAGGGCGGGTGGCTGATGCTGACAGCTGCCGGATCGGCATTCGGAAAAATGGTGATTCAATTGTGCAAAATGCGCGGAATCAAAATCATTGGTACGGTTCGGCGTGATGACCTCAACCATGACCTCAAAGCATTAGGTCTGACTGAAGTCATAAATATCGAGACCGAAAGTTTAACCACTCGCGTGAAGCAGATTACGGATGGCGCTGGCGTTTCGTGCGTACTCGATGCCGTTGGTGGACATACGGCCACTGAAGCCCTCAAATGTCTCGCAAAGGGTGGAACCATGATTATTTATGGCGTATTGAGTTTACAGGACCCAGCTATTAATGCAGGACTGCTTATTTTTCGGGAATTGACCCTGAAAGGTTTCTGGCTAACCGACTGGATGCGCAGGGTAGATAGCCAGACCCGGCAGGATGTTGCTCAGAATGTGATTAGTCTGCTGGCATCGGGCAAAATTCAGCTACCTGTCGAAGCTTCTTATGCGCTTGACCAGATTACGGAGGCCGTTGAGCATTCGGAGCGGCACGGGCGATGGGGAAAGATTCTGGTAAAACCTGAATGAAATTTTAGGGTTAGGTGTAGGCTTATAGTGATGAGCCAATCGGTAGTCGTAATCAATTTGGCAATGATCATGAACGAGGTTGCGCTTCTATTCACTAACTTTCTCTTTCTCATAATGCAGGCTTCATTATCTTTGGAACAATATCCGAGGAAACCGGCTCGTTTGTTCCAAAACAACTACTGGTCAAACTCATCCACTTACCCGACTCGTTCGTATGCTCTTGCTTCAGGTTCCGGCCGTTGACACCACGGCCGCATCGCTGTCGGCCACAGCGGCTGCTCAACCCCAAAGTTTACAATTGTTTGATCTGGTAGCCAAAGGCGGTTGGGTCATGATACCCATTGCGTTTTTGTTCTTCTCCGCTCTTTACCTGATTTTCGAGCGCTATTTCGTGATCCGTTCCCAAACGAAATCAGATCCGAACTTTATCGATAATATTCGGGATATGGTGGCGCAGGGAAATATCAAATCGGCAGAGTCCTTTGCCAAGAATCAGCGTACGGCAATGGGACGTGTTTTTGAAAAAGCCATCGGTCGGATTGGTTCGCCGATTAGGGAAATTGAAAGTACGGTCGAAACCGTTGGGCAAATCGAATTGTCCCGATTGGAGCGGAATATGGGTTATCTGGGAATCATTGCCGGTATTGCGCCAATGATGGGCTTTATCGGGACTATCTCCGGGATCATTCGTATTTTCTATGACATTTCTCTTTCCGACAATATCAGTGTCGGGATTATTGCCGGTGGTCTTTACGAAAAAATGATCACATCTGGCGCGGGTCTGATTGTCGGCGTTATTGCCTACACCGGCTACCACCTGCTGAATATGATGATTGAACGGTTTACGCTTGCGCTCGAAATAAACGCCTTTGAGTTTATTGAAGTGCTTCAGAAACCAACTGCCGAGCCCGCCCGGATGCGGTAGTATACTGATCCGGACTCTGGATGTTAGCGAATTGGTCACCGGCCAGTTGCTAGCGTATCTACTGTCTAATAGCCAGTTCTTTCTATGAAAATCAGAAGAAAAACTAAGTTTGCGGCCGAAGTTGCGACGTCTTCGCTGAACGACATCATGTTTTTCCTGTTGTTGTTCTTCCTGATCATTTCGACGGTAGCAAATCCGAACGTTATAAAACTCCTGTTGCCCAAGGCTGCTTCGACACAGCAGTTGAGCAAGAAGCAGGTAACGCTGTCGGTAGATGAGAAAAAGCAATATTACATCGATAAAAAACCGGTCGATCCGGCCAATCTGGAAACAGAACTGAAAACCATCATGGCCGGTATTGCCGAACCGACCGTTGTTGTGCGTTTTGATAAAACATTGACGGTTCAGGATTTGGTCGATGTGCTCCAGACGGGTGCGAAACTGAATATTAAGATGGTAATGGCTACCTCGAAGTAGTCTGAAACGATAGATAAGGATTGCCCATATCAAAAAGCCGATGTAGCAATTACATCGGCTTTTTAGTTGATCGTCAAGTACTAATTCCTTAACGCCGTAAGTTTCACTACCAAACCAGTCAGATCCATCTCTAGTTAAGCGCTTTTACGATGCAACCGGTAGCCTGGTTTGTAAATTAGGCCAGTGTCATCAATCAATCTATCCTGATTTGTAGTTTATAGCACAAACTCATTCATCCTTGCTGATTATGATCGCTGACTACACCGAAGCCGCCGTTTGCCGTGTTGATGATCTTGTCGATGGTCAACTAAAAGAAGTTCGCGTTGGTGATACCGACGTCTTATTAGCTCGTGCCGATGGGCAGTTCTACGCACTTCATCCTAAATGCGCTCATTATCAGGCACCTTTGGTGAAAGGCCTGCTCAATGGCCACCGGCTCATTTGTCCCTGGCATAATGCCTGCTATGATGTTAGAAATGGACACCGACTCGAAGCGCCAGCTCTGAATGGACTATCTACGCATGAAGTACGCATTGAGGGCGGCCAGGTGTTCGTGCGGCTAACGACCAATATAGAAAGCCTTGAAAATCCGATGGTTGCGCCTGATTCGGCTACTGAAGAAACCTATGTCATCGTTGGTGGGGGAGGAGCCGGTGCTTTTGCGGCCGAGGGCCTGCGTGAAGGCGGCTTTACCGGTAAAATCGTGATGCTTACTGCCAGCCAGGAAGCGCCTTATGACCGGCCTAATTGTTCAAAAGATTACTTGCAGGGAAAGGCCCCCGATGAATGGATGCCACTCCGTTCGGATGAGTTCTATAAGGATTATGGCATTGACATTCGTACCAATCAACACGTAATATCACTTGATCCTGCTACCCGGCAAATTGAGCTAAACACAGGTGAGTCCCTTACGTATGATAAGGCGTTGGTTTGCTCGGGCGGTAAGCCCAATCCATTGCCGGGATTAGACCCTGAGTTGAAAGGGGTTTATACATTGCGTAGCCTGCACGATAGCCAAAAACTGCGTGAAATGGGTCAGCAGGGAAAGCGGGTCGTTATTGTAGGAAGCTCCTTTATCGGATTAGAAGGAGCGATGAGTTTACGAAAACTTGGTAGTGAAGTAGATATCGTTGGGGTGGAAAGCGTGCCATTTGCAAAAATAATGGGAGAAAAGATTGGCCGTCTTATACAGGGCTGGCACGAAAAAGAAGGTATCCGATTTCATTTAGGACGCAAAATAGATCGTCTGGAGGGTAGTGGTGCGGTTAATGCGGTTTTGCTTGATAATGGCCAACGCCTTCCGGCTGACTTTGTATTACTGGGATTGGGAGTAAAGCCGAATACGGACTTTTTGAAGGCTATTCCACGCGAAAAAGACGGAGGGGTCAAAACAGATAATTATCTAAAACTGGCTGATGGACTCTATGCGGCTGGCGACATCGCCCATTACCCAGTCGCAGATGGTACGCAGCGGATTGAGCACTGGAAAGTTGCTGGTTTTCAGGGATATATTGCTGGAATGAATATGGCAGGGAAAGAAGAGCCTTATTCGTCTATCCCTTTTTTCTGGACAAATCAGCAGGGGAAACGAATCAATTACATTGGCCATGCGGATCATTTCGATGCTATTATCTACGATGGAGATCCTGAAACAGACGAAGCGTTTCTGGCATTGTATGTTCAGAATGATCAGATAAAAGCTGCTGCCGGACTTAAGCGTGATCAGGATATTATTGCTATTCGGGAGTTGATGCATGCTGGGCGTATGCCGTCGGTTGAGGAAGTTCGGCAAGGCATAAAATGGGTCGACGAACTGAAAAAAGCGTAAACCGAATTTAGGCCAAGTCATGCTTTAACCTATATGGGTGGCATAACTTGTCCGCCAAACGTTTTACCTTTGTGTCCTGACCGTGCTAAATACCCGGTTTGGTTATGACGCATCAACTTGTACTCAAAAAGCCGCTGGCCTTTTTCGATCTCGAAACAACCGGCATAAACGTCGCTAAAGACCGCATCATTGACATTTGCATCATTAAAGCATTGCCCAATGGTGAGGTTTCCAGCAAAAATCAGCGTGTCAATCCAGGTATGCCCATACCATTGGAGTCCAGCATGATTCATGGTATCTATGATGATGACGTGATCGATGCTCCTCCATTTAAATCGGTTGCCCGTACGCTTGCCCAGTTTATGGATGGCTGCGATCTGGCAGGCTTCAACAGTAATCGATTTGACGTACCCCTTCTGGTCGAAGAGTTTTTGCGGGCAAATGTCGATTTTGATATGAAGAACCGGCGGATGATCGATGCCCAGCGTATTTTTCATTTGATGGAACCACGTAATCTTTCGGCCGCCTATCGATTTTATTGCAACAAAGAATTGGTGGGCGCACACGGCGCTGAAGCAGATACGATTGCATCACTTGAGGTCCTCAATGCACAGGTACAACGCTATCTTGGCATGGTCGCCAAAACCGATAGTGGTCAGGATGTTGTTTTTGAAAACGATGTTGACATGCTTCACAGCCTGACTGCCAATAAAAACGTTGATCTGGCTGGTCGGATCGTTATCAACGAAAAAGGCGAAGAAGTTTTTAATTTTGGCAAACATAAAGGGTTTCCGGTATTGGACGTGCTGAAGAAAGAGCCCTCGTTTTATGACTGGATGTTAAAGGGTGAGTTTCCGCTCGATACGAAACGTCGGTTGACCGAAATTCGACTACGGATGTTTAGTAATGGTAACGGAAGAAAATAGATAATTGGGTAGGTAGAGCAACCCGGTGCTGAAAAATAAATGCCCGGATTAAGGTTAAAGCTTTATTAATTACCCGAATTCCCTATCTACCTTAATCAACCAAATTTGAGCAAGCCCGAATAATCTTTACATTTGCGGCACTTTCTATTAACCGGCAAGCCATGCAACCCACGCAGGACGTCCTCATTCCGGAAGTCATTCAGCAGATACCGCTCACGTATTACCTGATTCTCAGCACAGCGCTGTTTGTCATCGGCATCATCGGCGTATTGACCCGACGCAACGCCATCATCATCTTCATGTCGATTGAGTTGATGCTTAATGCCGTCAACTTATTGCTCATCGCATTTTCGTCCTATCGTTCCGACTCTGCAGGGCAGGTATTCGTCTTTTTCATCATGGCTGTGGCGGCCGCCGAAGTATCGGTCGGGCTGGCTATTATTGTCATGATTTATCGCAATACCCGATCGATCGACGTTGGGCTGCTTAATAAGTTGAAATGGTGAAATAAGTTTTCAGTTCACGGTTTGCGGGCTGAATAGGACCGTAGGCCGTAATTGCAAACCGTAAACGTCAAACAATTTCATGCAAATAGAATTACTCTGTGCGTTAATTCCGCTTTTCCCGCTGATCGGTTTTCTGATCAATGGCGTTGGCTTTCGTCGAGTACCTAAGGGCCTGGCCGGGGGCCTGGCTACGGTTACCGTATTAGCTTCTTTTCTGACATCCATTTACCTGTTTGGGGTCTTCCAATCGGGTAACAGCCAAACCATCGTTGCGACGCTTTTCGATTGGATCAGCGTTGGCGATCTGCATATCAACTTCTCATTCCAGATCGATCAGTTGTCTTTATTGATGCTGCTGGTCGTAACGGGTGTTGGAACGCTTATTCACCTATACAGTATTGGCTATATGAGTCACGATGAAGGATTTGGCAAATTCATGGCCTTCCTGAATCTGTTTATATTCTTTATGCTCTTGCTGGTAATGGGCTCCAACTACGTCATCATGTTTATTGGCTGGGAAGGAGTTGGACTGTGTTCGTACCTGCTCATTGGCTTCTGGAACAAAAACACCAGCTATAACAATGCGGCCAGGAAAGCCTTTGTTATGAACCGTATTGGCGATCTGGGCTTTCTGCTGGGTATATTCATGCTCATCAATACGTTCGGCACGGTTGAATATCTTGACATTTTTAAGCAGGCTACAAGCTTAGAGATCGGGGACAAAACGATTCTTCTGATTACCATGCTCCTATTTGTGGGTGCAATGGGTAAATCGGCCCAGATTCCGCTCTATACCTGGTTGCCCGACGCTATGGCTGGCCCCACGCCAGTATCGGCACTGATTCACGCGGCCAC
Source organism: Spirosoma endbachense (assembly GCF_010233585.1). Classification (NCBI taxonomy): domain Bacteria; kingdom Pseudomonadati; phylum Bacteroidota; class Cytophagia; order Cytophagales; family Cytophagaceae; genus Spirosoma; species Spirosoma endbachense. Next base: position 6,250,708 of record NZ_CP045997.1, on the reverse strand, counting down.
GATGGTGACAGCTGGTATTTATATGGTTGTTCGCTCGAACGTACTTTATACGCTGGCACCGCTAACCCTCGAAATCGTTGGCATCATCGCCATCGCCACTGCATTACTGGCGGCTTCTATCGGGTTATTACAAAACGACATCAAGAAGGTACTGGCTTACTCGACTGTTTCGCAGTTGGGCTACATGTTCCTTGGTTTAAGCGCAACTGCCTATACCGCGGGCATGTTTCACGTCATTACGCACGCGTTCTTCAAAGCCTTGCTATTCCTCGGAGCTGGTAGTGTTATCCATGCCATGTCCGATGAGCAGGACATTCGCAAAATGGGCGGTTTGCGAAAATCATTGCCCATAACATTTATTACATTCTTAATCGGAACGATTGCTATTTCGGGTTTACCGCCATTTGCCGGGTTCTTCTCGAAAGACGAAATTCTGGCGCATGTTTTCGAACACAACAAACTTTTGTGGGTGCTGGGTGTAATTGGGTCCGGTCTGACTTCTTTTTATATGTTCCGGTTGCTGTTCCTGACCTTCTTTGGCGAATTCCGGGGAACGGAAGAACAACGACATCACCTTCATGAATCACCCGCAACGATGACTGCGCCACTGGTTGTACTGGCGATTCTATCGGCAATAGGCGGTGTTTTAAATTTACCGGGTTCAGGCTGGTTAGGCGATTTTATGGCTCCTTTGTTTGAAGGATCGCGTCAGGTAAATCCTGAAGCGTTTGCTGAATCGACCATTGAACACACAACGGAATACGTTCTCATGGCTGTTTCAGCGGGTGTGGCTCTAGTGGCTCTGGTCATCGCTTATGTGATGTACATTAGCCGTGGAGCGGTTCCTGATCCTGAAACCGCCGACCGGTCATTGCCAGCACAGGTTGTTTACAACAAATATTACGTAGACGAATTATACGAGGCTATCATCATTCGGCCAATTCGTGGCCTGGGCGATACCTTATATAGTTTTGGCGAAGGGATTATTGATGGAGTTGTCAATGGTGTAGCGTGGCTCGTACGGCAAAGTTCAGCTCAGTTGCGACTCCTGCAAAATGGCTCTATTAGTTTCTATGTGTTTGCAATGGTGTTAAGCATTGCTGTCATTTTTGCCCTACGGTTTTTTATTCGGTTCTAGAACGATATACGGTATCCAGCTTCCGGTGTTTAATTTTTCTGCTTAACCGAAAACTGAAAACTTGTTTAAAAAATGCTTACACTATTTTTAATCCTTTACCCCGCCTTAGCGGCCACATTGATTCTGTTGTTTCGGGGAGAACGGGTAAAACAAGCGGCTTTGGTGGCTGCGCTGGTTGAATTAGTTTTAGCTGGCTTTGCTTTTTTCAGTTTTCAGCCCGATGCCACCTCCCAGTTTGGCTTCGATTATCCCTGGCTTGGTACGCTGGGCATTCGGTTTAGTGCTGGAATTGATGGCATCAGTGTTCTGCTGGTGTTGCTGACAGGGCTACTGGTACCCTTTATCATACTATCTACATTCAATCGCAGTTACGAACGGCCCAGTACGTTCTATGCGTTGATGCTTTACATGCAGGCTGCGCTGGTGGGTGTTTTCACCGCCCGCGATGGCTTTCTGTTCTACTTGTTTTTCGAAGCAGCCCTGATTCCAATTTACTTTCTGGCGGCTATGTGGGGCGGAGAAAATCGGATTCCGGTTACCTTCAAATTCTTCGTATACACCATTTTTGGTAGTTTGTTCATGCTGGTTGCGCTGGTATATCTGTACTACCAAACACCAGCTACCGGCCTCATTCCGCATTCGGCGGCTATCGCTGATTTCTATAAACTTAAGCTGACTCCCGAAGCACAGAACTGGGTATTCTGGGCGTTTTTTATCGCCTTTGCGATTAAGATGCCTGTATTCCCATTTCATACCTGGCAACCTGATACATACGTTGAATCGCCGACCCCAGCGACCATGCTGCTTGCCGGTATTATGCTGAAAATGGGGGTTTATGGGTTAATCCGATTCATTCTGCCTATCGTGCCGCTTGGTGTTGAAACGTGGGGAAAAACGGCAATTATTCTGTCGGTAATTGGCATTATTTACGGCTCTATTATTGCCATCCGCCAGCGCGATATGAAGCGGCTGATTGCGTACTCGTCGTTCTCGCACGTTGGCTTGATGGCCGCGGGTGTCTTCTCACAAACCGAAACAGGTATGCAGGGGGCATTAGTACAAATGCTGGCACATGGTATCAATGTGGTCGGGATGTTCTTTGTTGCCGACATTATTTTCTCGCGCACCAACACCCGCCAACTCGACCAGTTAGGAGGTATTACTCAAACAACCCCTAAACTGACGGTTTATTTCATGATTATGCTGTTGGGGAGTGTCGCCTTGCCGCTTACAAACGGATTCATTGGTGAGTTTCTGTTGCTGCATGGTGTTTTCACCTATAATCACTACCTGGGTTTGGCAGCTGGCTTTACGATCATTTTCGGGGCAGTCTATATGCTTCGGATGTTCCAGAAGAGCATGTTTGGGCCCACGTCATCCCGTACCGAATCCTTCGCTGATCTGACCACTTCCGAAAGCTGGGTATTTGTCCCACTCGTTGTCATGGTCTTCTGGATTGGCATTTACCCACATACATTTTTAAAAGTTACTGAACCAGCCGTTGCCAACCTGATGAAATACATCGGAACCACAGCGGTATCAATGAAATAAGTTTGAAAAAGTTTCCCTTTGGTCAGTTTGACGGTAGCAAGCAGAAGCAACTGAAGATCGACTAGCGGAAAACGGAAAACTCAAAAATTATGCTTCCCATCGTTCTGTTATCGGTTTTTGGTATTGTGCTGTTGTTCCTTGGCTTCCTGAAGTCGAAGACCGTATTATTGCCAGCGGCATTACTTTTTCTGCTGATTACGCTAGCTGCTAATTTCCTCGACTGGAACAAGACGTACTTGTACTTCAACGATATGTTGAGAACCAATAACCTGTCAATGATCTTCACGGCTATTGTGCTGGGATCAGCGTTTATGGTGGTGGCTTTGTCGAGTAGTTTTATTGAAGATGAATCAGCGCAACCCGCTGAGTATTATGCTTTAATTCTATTCTCGCTGGTTGGCGCGATCATGATGGTCAGCTTCGAGAACCTGATTATGCTGTTTGTTGGTGTCGAAATCCTCTCGGTTGCTATGTATGTGCTGACAGGAAGCGACAAACGAAATCTGCGATCGAACGAGGCAGCGCTGAAATATTTCCTGATGGGGGCTTTCGCTACGGGCATTATGCTTTTCGGAATGGCATTGCTTTATGGCGCTACAGGGTCATTTACACTAGCAGGTCTCGATGCGTATACGGCTAATCCACAGGCAGGTCTATCGCTGCTCATTTACGTGGGCCTACTCATGCTGTTGATTGGCCTGCTGTTTAAAGTTTCGGCGGCACCGTTCCATTTCTGGACCCCCGACGTATATGATGGCGCCCCCACAATCTTCACGGCCTACATGTCGACGGTTGTTAAAACAGCCGGTTTTGCCGCCCTATTTCGGTTACTGTCTGTTTCATTTGAGGGTGTATATAGTTTCTGGTGGGTTATTTTGGCCATTATCACGGCAATAACACTCGTCATTGGTAATATCACAGCAGCTTATCAGAATAGCTTCAAACGAATGATGGCTTATTCCAGTATCTCTCATGCGGGCTACTTACTGATCGGGCTGGCAGCACTAGGTGCACAAACTAAACAAGCCATCGTGTTTTATTCGCTGGCGTATTCGGTGGCTACTATTTCCGCTTTCGGCGTTCTCCTGTTAGTTGCACAGCAGCGTAGCACCCAAACATTTTCCAGTGAAGGCGCTAGTGACGGTGTCACCAGCGAAAATTTTGATGCGTTTAATGGCTTAGCCAGGAAGAATCCGTTATTAGGCTTTGCCATGGCAGTTTCAATGCTGTCGCTGGCTGGAATTCCGCTGACAGCTGGCTTCTGGGGGAAATTCTACATGTTTTCGACGGCTGTTGAACGGGGGCAAATCTGGTTATTGGTCGTTGCCGTACTGATGTCAGCCGTTGGTATTTATTATTATTTCCGCGTAATCATTGCCATGTACTTTCGGGAAGGCGCTCTTGAACCAATTCGGGTTGCCCCATTTTACCGATACGTACTGTTGGCGGCTACTATTCTGACACTCGGTTTAGGAATTGCACCTGGTTTATTGCAAGGTCTCTTTTAGTTAGTGAGAATAGATTTCCAGCCATAGCCTAAGTAATAAGACTGGATTTTATAGGCGTTTGGCATCTAAATTGTACTTTTGAGGAATTGGGTGATAAATTGATCGATAAATAGAGCGTCTCTTCTCAGGTAAAACGTGAACGTGAGCAGCATTAACCAGCCAAAACCTAAAGAATTTAAGGATATTTTTTCGTTCTTTCTAACGGCTTTGCTGGGTGCGTCCATCAACTTCGTCAGTCAAATTTTTTATCGCAACTATTTCGATTACGCTACCAGTGTACTTTGTGGGTATCTAACAGCTACTGTTCTAACCTTTATTCCCACCAAACGTTATGCTTTTTCGGCGGGGAAAACGGGGAACACAGGCCGAGAAGCCGTCAAATTCTTAGTTATTGCCTTAGTCGCACTCATTGTTCAGGTCTATGTTGCCAAATACACGCTGGAGTGGGTTGCTAATCCGCTCTTTCCTACAGCCTCAAAGCTTTGGCGTGAAAAAGGCTCACACGTGGTTGGTATGGGCATGAGTTTTATGGCTAATTATTTTGGTCATAAACTTCTTACGTTCCGCAGCACAGGAATGTATGATAAACTGCGCTCACGGTCACCTCGGGAAAACGAAGAACAGTTTTAACGACTGGGTTCGCCTTCTTCAATCGCATCTTCGATTCGTTTTATTTGTTACTGGATTTTTCTTAGACACAAAGCTCTTTATTGTAAAATAATAAGGTAACGTTTGCACTATTAAGAAAAAAGGTATATTTGCCACCGCAAACCTTAAAATACCACCAAAGGGCAATGAAAAAAATATTCGCTTTACTGTTCGTCGGCAGCATGCTGACTTTCGCTGCTTGCCAGAGCAAACCTAAAACAGAAGAATCTACGACCGATTCAACGGCTACCTTATCTACAGACACCACTACGATGGCTACGGATTCGGCAGCGACTGTTGTTGATTCTGCTGCTACAGCGGTTTCTGACAGCGCGAAGTAATCAGTTTGCTTCCCAACAGAAAACAAAAAAGCCTTATTTTTATAAGGCTTTTTTGTTTTAGATCTTGACAGACGTATTCACATCCTATTTCCCACTGGGAACCGACATTTATTGTCGACAGCTTTGGCAGCAATATGGATTCCATTTTCGGGTTGTAAAGCCACGGCGAACACGTCTGGGCGATTTTCGTGCTTTCCCGGATGGTAAGACTCAAATTACCGTTAATGCTAATCTGAATCCATATGCTTTTCTGATTACATATGTGCATGAAGTTGCTCATGCCGATGTGAATCGTGCCTATAAACGACGTGTTCAACCACACGGAAAAGCCTGGCAAACAGCCTTTCAGCGTCTCATGCAACCGCTCATGACTGAGGCCGTTTTTCCAACCGACATTCTTCTTCCGCTTCAGCGATACATGGCCAGGCCTGCTGCAACAACCTATGCAAACCCCGCTTTGATGCTGGCTTTGCGAAGGGAAGATACGAAATACAGCAGCCCCGCTGATCCGGGCCGGATACTTCTGCGCGATGTGCCGGAAGGTGAAGCCTTTCAATTTGATAAAAAGACGTTCGTGCGGGGTACGTTACGCCGGACTCGTATCGTTTGTAAAGAGGTGTCGACGGGTAAATCATACGCCATTTTAGCACATGCCTGGGTGGAAACGAATGGAAAATGAATACTGATAAATGTATGATTGGATGCGCTGTAAAGCCAACTTATCTGCCCTGGATAAAGGCAATAGGTCTCGTCATAATTTATTGTTCGTTAGCTGTTGTTCACTCCAGCGCGCAGTCTGTGCTTAAAGAAGGGACATGGATAAAAATCGGTGTAACAGAATCCGGCGTTTATCGATTGGATCAGGCTACATTGGCTCGTTTTAATCCCGCTTTCGCCACTGCCGACCCACGTAAGTTAAGGCTTTATGGGAATGGTGGAGCGGTATTGCCACAACCGAATGCCACCTCCCGAGCGGCTGATCTGACCGAAAATGCGATTCAGGTAATCGGAGAAGCCGATGGCAAGTTTGATTCGGGCGATGCGCTGTTATTCTTTGGCCAAAGCCCCCATGTTATTCGCTATGATTCACTGGCCAGACGGTTCAGTCATCAGATTAATCCCTACTCTGACACAACATTTTATTTTTTAACCATTGGTAATGCACCAGGACTACGCATTGCAGAACGTCCGGCAGGAACATTGACGACAACACCTTCGGTCACTGTTTTTGACGATTACCAGTTCCATGAGCAGGATTTATTGAAAGTACCCGCAGTGCATTCGGGCCGCGAGTGGTTGGGAGAATACATGACCAACGATACAATAAAGAATATTTCCTTCGATATGCAGGGTGTTGTTGCGCAAACGCCTGTTCGATTGACATCGTCTGTAGTTGCCGGAGCATTATCATCAACGCAGTTTCGATTACAATTGAACGGCCAAACTGTGGGCACTCAGTTTGTATCAAGTATATCGGGGTATGAATATGACTATCAGGGAATTACTCGTATTGATACCTTTTTTGTTAAACCGACTTCTGTTGCCAGTCCTGTACAAATTGCCCTTACATTTCAGAAGAATGGTCAGTCGTTCGCGCAAGGTTACCTGAACTACATAGGCGTTCAGACCCGACGCGAGCTGCGGCAATATGACAAGCCGATTTGGATACGTCGATTAGATCCGGGGCAATGTGCTATTCGGCAAGCTACGGCTGGGTTGCGAATCTGGAATATAAAGAATCCTTTAATTCCCCAGACGCAATCCTACACCGTATCGACTACAGCAGAGGCCCGATGGGCTGCAACAGATCGGGCAGATTATTTTTTGTTCACGGATAATCAACTGCTAACACCCGTTTCGCTTGCAGTTGTAGCGAATCAAAATGTAAAAGGCTTATCAACGCCTAATTTATTGATTATTACAGCGGCAGCCTGGCGCGATGAAGCCGAGCGGCTGGCAACGTTCCGACGGGAGCATGATCAGTTAGCCGTAGAGGTTGTCACGATCCAGCAGATTTACAATGAATTTGGCTCTGGACAAGCCGATCCAACGGCCATTCGGGATGCTGCCCGTTTTTTTTATCAGAAGCAACCTAACCAGCTTCGTTACCTGCTATTGTTCGGTGATGCCACCTTCGATTACCGGAACATTAATCAACAACTCAGCTCAGCTCAATTAGCGAATACAATACCCGTTTATGAGAGTTATGAGTCGTTGCATCCCGTGCTGAGTTACTCGTCAGACGATTATTTCGGTTTCATGGATATATCGGAAGGCGAATGGCCTGAAACCGACAAGGGCGATTATAAAATGGATATTGGCGTGGGCCGCCTGCCTGTAAAATCATCGGACGAAGCGAAAACGGTTGTCGATAAATTAATCCGTTATAGTGCCGATCCGTCGCTCGTCGGTGACTGGCAAACACGGGTAATGTTTGTGGCTGATGATGGCGATTATAACATCCACCAGCAAGACGCCAACTCTTTGGCCACAACCGTAGAAACAAAAGATCCTTCCTATCGGCCCGAGCGTATTTTCCTGGATGCGTATCCACAGGAATCTACATCGAACGGCCAGAAATCTCCTATTGTCAATCAATTGATTAATCGGGGTATTGCCGACGGAAGGCTGATTATTAATTATAGTGGTCATGGGGGAGCCGAAACGCTGGCTGATGAACAGGTTGTTACGCTTCAGGATATCTTATCCTGGAAAAATCGTCGGCTTCCCTTATTTGTAACGGCTACCTGCCAGTTTGGTCGATATGATGATCCTGGTAGCAATTCAGGCGCTGAATTGGCACTACTGAGCCGGCTTGGTGGAGCCATCGCTTTATTGACTACCACTCGCCCGGTATATGCCAATACGAACCTGGTGCTGAATAAATCGTTTTACAATGCAGTTTTTGCGCCGGTCAATGGGCAAATGCCCCGACTTGGCGACGTTATGAGGCTTACAAAAAATGAAAGCCTGGTGGGACCCGTAAACCGTAATTTTGCCCTATTGGGCGATCCATCCATGCGTCTGGCTTATCCATCGGCCCAGGTGATGCTAACAAAAGTTAATGGTCATTCCGTGAGTTCGAGCAAACCGGATACATTGCATGCATTAGAAACGGTAGAATTATCAGGCGAAATTCAGCAGGATGGGCAGCGGCTGACGGATTTTACGGGTACGCTTCGACTCACACTTTATGATAAATCAACAACTCAGACAACACTTGGCACAGAAAGTGCTAAAATGAATTATAAGGCGTATACTAGCACGTTATTTGCTGGTCAGGCAATTGTGCAGAATGGTCAGTTTACCGTTCGCTTTGTCATGCCTAAAGACATTGACTATACCGTTGGGCTGGCTAAATTATACACATATGCTGTTCGGAACGATAGTTTGTTTGATGCTTCCGGAAGTTATGATAGCTTACGAGTAGGTGGCAGCCTGATTGTCGATAGTCTTGATACACAGCCGCCTGTTATGCATTTGAGCGTTGATGGTGGCATTGCCGAAGGTGAACAGATTCATGTGGCAGGACCAGATGTAACACTGCACGTCGGTTTACGCGATAATCAGGGAATCAATACAGCTCGTGCTGGTTTAGGTCATGAGCTAACTATTCAACTCAATGATCAGTCACCAATAATTCTGAATGATGTTTATGTTGCTGTTGGTAATGATGGAAAACAGGGAGAAGCCGTTTATACGTTCCGTGATGTCACTCCGGGAACTTATGTAGTCCGGGCAAAAGCGTGGGATATAAACAATAATTCAACAGAAGAGACGTTGAGCATAGTAGTTTCCGGTAAACCAGCATTGGGCATTGGTGTACTACAAGCCAGCCCAAACCCGATAACAACACAATCAACGATAACTGTTGAACATAATCGGCCCGGTGAACCACTTGACTGGATGTTGCAAATTTTTGATCTGAATGGCCGATTGTTTAGTCAACAGAAAGGCCAGTGCAGCGACTGTCCGTCTAAACTCGAAATAGGTACATGGTATGGATTGACCGATGCCGGTCAGGCAGCACCGAATGGACTATATATTTTCAGAATACACATGCAATCAGCGGCCGATGGCTCGGTGGTTGATGGGAGTGGCCGATTAATTTTACTAAAATGATTGCCGGGTTAAGGTAACCCGTTTTTTCTAATCCAACGAATCGTGTAATTTTGACCGCTCAGGACTGCCCTATTCACTATAACCAGTCGCTGTTGTTGACCAACACACTTTGTATGAAGCGCAACTTTTTCCGTGTTCTTCTCGGCGTTTGCAGTTTTTTTCCCTTCGTCGTTTTTTCACAATCCAATCTAGCAGGACAGAATCTAGGCATACCTACATCGGCAGTCCCCTTTCTGAATTTTACGCCAGATGCCCGCTCGGGCGCATTGGGTGAAGCAGGAGTGGCTTTGGGCGATCCTGATGCAAATGCTATTTTCTGGAATCCGTCCAAATTAGTTTTTGCCAAACAGTCGAAAGGGGCGTCTATTTCCTATACACCCTGGCTCCGCGAATTAATAGGTGATATGTATTACACCTATTTATCCGGTTATTCTAAAATTGGCAAAAACTCGGTTATTGGTGGTTCCCTTATGTATTTCGATCTGGGAACAGTGAATTTCACAACCGCAACCGGTGTTGCAGCCGGTACGTTTAATTCTCGGGAATATGCAGTTACGGCAACATTTTCGCAACGCCTGTCTCAGAATTTCTCACTAGGCGTCGATTTGAAGTACCTCAACTCGAATCTTGCCTCTGGCTCTTCCAATCCGGGCTTAAAGCCAGGTGGAACGGCTGCTGCTGATATTAGCGCCTTTTACCGGAATGAAGCGCGTGATAATGCAACTGGCAGAGGGCTCGGCTGGGCTTTTGGGGGTATGATTTCCAATCTCGGTGGTCGTATCAATTATGGAGGTCAGGAGCGCTATTTCATTCCAACAAATTTACGTTTGGGAACGGCTCTAACGTATTATGTCGATCAGTATAACAAGTTTAACATCGTTGCCGATGTGAACAAGCTGATGGTTCCAACACCACCCGAATACGCACGGGATGCTAGTGGAAACCTGATCCCGATTGCTGGAAGCAGCCCCACGAAATATCAGATTGCCAAAGGCCAGGACCCTGATCGTAACTATTTCAGTGCTGTATTTGGTTCATTTGCTGATGCACCGGGTGGTTTCAGTGAAGAACTCAGAGAGTTTACCATTTCGACAGGTATCGAGTATTGGTATAATGAGCAGTTTGCTGTTCGGGCCGGTTATTTTGGCGAATCGAATACGAAGGGTGGCCGAAAATACTTTACAACAGGTATTGGCCTGCGTTTGCAGGAACGATTCGGTGTCGATTTCTCTTACCTCCTACCTGTTAAACAGGGGAATCCGTTGGCCAATACATTCCGTATTTCGCTTCTTTTTAACTTCAACGGCTCTAATGCAGTAGGCTCCGAAGACGATGAGCCTTTAAGTAATGATTCAAATAACTAGAGGCCATTAATTTTGGATAACTGTACTGGTTATTGAAATAAGTTAATTGGAAACTAGTAAATCAATTTAAATACCGTCAATCAGAAATGGCATTTCGAGCTGAGATGCCATTTTCTTTATAGCTATACATCAAATGGTACTCGATAGAACACAATCACCAGCTTTTCAGGTAATTCAGCAAGTACGGCTTCCGGCTGTTCAGACGCATAAACTGGACAATGGCATTCCGCTTCACCTGATCTCCGTTTCTCACCAGCCTGTGTTGAGAATAGAGTGTATTATTGAAGCCGGTACGTGGTATGAGCAAGTGCCAGGAACGTCATTTTTCGCACTAAAGATGCTGGCTGAGGGAACACCTGGTCGTTCGTCGGCTCAAATCAGCGAATATCTCGACCGCTATGGAGCCTTTCTGGAACTGAATAGCGGGCCTGATCGGGCAAGTATAGTCGTTTATTGCCTGACGAAGTTTCTGCCCAATGTTCTCCCAATCCTTCGCGAATTACTGACGGAGCCTACATTTCCGCAGAAAGAATTAGACGATCTCCGTAATATCACGCTTCAGAATCTTCGGGTTAATTACGAAAAGAATGCCTATCTGGCTGGCGTACTCTTTCGGGAGAAATTGTTTGGTCAACAGCATCCTTATGGACGTAGTCAGCGCCCTGATGCCATAGAACACCTCACCCGGCAAAACATCGTCGATTTTTACGAGCGGGTGATACGTAATCGTCCCTATAAGCTCCTGTTGGCTGGCGAGGCATCCGAGAATGAGATTATTCTGATTAATCGTGAACTGGGTCAGTTACCTATTTATAATGAAGTTGTGCCAGCGTTTGGCGCAGAGGCTATTGCCGACGATGGCCTGCCCGTATTGTCGGAAAAGGCAGACAGTGTTCAGTCATCGATTCGATTGGGCAGAAGGCTTTTTACCCGATCTCATCCCGATTTTTTCAAGATGCTTGTAACAAACGAGCTGTTGGGTGGTTATTTTGGCTCCCGGCTTATGAAAAACATTCGGGAAGAAAAAGGCTTTACGTATGGTATTTCATCAAACATGCCATCGTTCCGGCGGGATGGTTATTTCCTGATCGGGACGGATGTCAATAAGGAGAATACACAACAGACGCTGGACGAAATCCAGAAAGAAATCCGGATTTTGCAGACGGAGCCTGTTCCGCAGGAAGAGTTAGAGACTGTGAAGAATTTTATGGCGGGGGAATTTGTGGGTTCGCTTAACACGCCCTTCGAAATTGCCGACCGATTTAAGGTTATTTTGCTGGATGGTATGCCCGCTGATTTTCTGACGACTTACATCGAACGGCTGCGGTCAGTAACGCAGGAGGATATTATGTCGACAGCAAGCAAATACCTGGCTGAAGGCAGTTTACGGGAAGTTGTGGTCGGAGGAAAATAGGACCATTTAGAAATTTATTTAGTAACTAAATTGTTAAAAATAACATAAAGTTGTTGAATCCATAACAATCGCCTAATTTTGAGGTCACATTGCTTTAACTCACCGCGCACTTCTCGTCTCTTGTCCGCTTTACTAACAACCGTTTACTAAATTCGCGTTAATGAACGTTTTATTAATTAGTATTACCACAATAGTAGCGTATTTGCTCGGGTCGATTCCAACGGCTGTTTGGTATGGGCAAGGATTTTTTGGTATTGACATTCGGCAGCATGGTAGCGGGAATGCTGGAGCAACAAATACATTTAGAGTACTTGGTAAACGGGCTGGCACGATTGTGATGCTGGTTGATGTGTTGAAAGGCTATACGGCAGCTATTATGGCTAATCTGTTATGGCATTTCGATGTGATTACCCACAATGAGATAATGACCTTTGAAATTGTGTTTGGGCTGGTTGCCGTAATCGGCCATCTTTACCCGGTTTTCGCTGATTTTAAAGGTGGTAAAGGAGTGGCCTCGTTGCTGGGCATGGTACTGGCAATCCATCCCGAAATGGCTTTAGTCTGTATTGGTATTTTTCTATTGGTTGTCATAGCCTCCCAATATGTTTCACTAGGGTCTATTTTAGCGGCTCTTGCCTTTCCGGTCCTGCTGCTGTTGCGCGTTTTTGGTGAAAAAGAAAGCCCGCTACTCATTGTTTTTGGCTTTGTTGTCTTTCTGATGGTTGTTTTAACGCATCAGAAAAATATTGGCCGATTAATGCGCGGTCAGGAAAACCGAACTGTGCTGATCCGTTTGCGGAAAAAGCGTGAAGAATAAGAAACCTATTTACTGACTATACAGAAGGCCCCGAGGTTGCGCAAAATGTGCTTAACTTCGGGGCAAACTTTTTTACGTATGATCTAATGTGTATTCAGTAGAAAGCCATACACCCACGATCATACAGACAATAGCCTGCTATGACAACTTACCTTGACGCTAACAAACAACGGTTTCTGGATGAACTCCTGGAACTGCTGCGTATTCCCTCCGTTTCGGCTGATTCGAACTTCAAAGGAGATGTTCGGCGAGCGGCCGAGTTTGTCAAAGAAAAATTAACGGCAGCCGGGCTTGACAAGGCCAGCTTATACGAAACACCCGGACATCCGGTTGTTTATGCCGAAAAGATTGTCAATCCTGACCGCCCGACCGTTCTGGTCTATGGCCATTACGATGTTCAGCCCGCTGACCCGTATGAGCTTTGGTTGTCGCCACCATTTGAGCCCACCATTCGCAACGAACGGATTTATGCACGGGGTGCTTGCGATGATAAAGGGCAGTTTTATATGCATATTAAAGCCATTGAAGCCATGATCGCTACCGATGGACTGCCATGCAATGTAAAAGTGATGATTGAAGGGGAAGAGGAAGTTGGTTCTGATCACCTTGGTACGTTTGTTGCCGAGCATCGTGATATGCTCAAAGCGGATGTAATTCTGATTTCAGATACCAGCATTATTTCAAATGAGACACCTTCGCTTGAAATGGGGCTTCGTGGCCTTTCTTACGTAGAAGTTGAAGTGACTGGTCCCAATCGCGATTTGCACTCGGGTGTTTATGGTGGTGGTGTGGCTAATCCAGTAAATGTTCTGTGTGAAATGATTGCGTCGCTCCATGACGAAAACGGGCGTATCACAATTCCCGGTTTTTATGATAAAGTCGTGGATCTAAGTGAGACCGAACGCACGGAACTAGCGAAAGCTCCCTTTAATCTAGACGATTATAAGCAGGATCTGGGCATAAACGATGTGGCAGGAGAGACCGGCTATTCGACCAACGAACGCACGTCGATTCGGCCTACGCTCGATGTGAACGGAATTTGGGGAGGATATACGGGTGAAGGCGCTAAAACGGTATTGCCGTCGAAAGCATCAGCGAAGCTCAGTATGAGGCTGGTACCTAATCAAACACCCGATGAGATTACGGAACTATTCACAAAGCACTTCACCGCGATTGCACCAGCCAGCGTATCGGTCAAAGTAACTCCTCATCACGGTGGTTTGCCTTATGTAACGCCCGTCGATTCAGTTGAATTTGAAGCGGCTAGCAAGGCTTTTGAAGACGCGTGGGGTAAAAAACCAATTCCAACACGGGGTGGGGGTAGTATTCCCATTGTTGCATTATTTGAACAGGAACTCGGCGTTAAGTCTATTCTGATGGGTTTCGGCCTGGATAGCGACGCACTTCATTCCCCGAATGAAAGCTACGGCTTATTCAATTTTTATAAGGGGATAGAAACCATTCCGTATTTCTATAAAAATTACGCAGAACTTAAGCACTAATCATAATCCTGCTTTACCCGGCGCGGTTCTTTCCTGACCGCGTCGGTATTAACTTGTTCCGATTCTATGAAGAAAGTGCTACTAGCCTTCCTATTGAGTGTTCAGATAGGAACATTGGCTTTTGCCCAGCAGCCCACTACGCCAGCGAAAACAACGGCTCCAGCCTCCCGAACATTAACCCCGGCTGAACAGCGGCAGAAAGAAAAAATAGATCGCGAAGTGCAGCGCGAACGGCAGATTCGGGCCGAATGGGCGCAAAAGCAGCGTGAGTATGAAGCTAAACAGGCTGAAAAAGAACGGCAGAAACAAGCTAGAAAAGCCGAGAAAGAGCGTCAACAGCAGGAAAAAGAAACGGCTAAATCGAAGCCCGAACCCACACCCGCCAGCACACAACCAGTTGCCCCTCCAGTTACCGAGCCAGTTACGCCAACACCAACTCCAACGACTACTCCGGCTGTTGTAGAACCGACACGCAAAGAGAAGCGGGAAAAACGAAGAAAGGAAGCAGAGGAGAAAGCTGCGGAGAAAGCTGCAACGCCCGTTAAGGAGACTCCGCCAGTAGAGCCGACACCCGTGCCTGTACCTGTTGTTACTCCCCCACCTGTCGAAACAGCGCCTGTTGAAGCGCCTAAGAAAGTTGCTAAGCCTCAACGGCCAAAGCGGGAACGGAAACCGGTCATTAAACCCGTCGATTCTGTTGCCGTATCGACTGAAATCAGCGAGCCATCGGTAGTAAGACCGCGTCGGGAGTTTTTACCGAAAGGTCACCTGTTCGAGCCAATTTTGCTCGACCCACTCGAAGCGCAGACGTATGGTAGTGTATTGCCTTTGTATTACACGGAAGGTGAAAAATATAAAGGAAGTATTGTTCCCTTTGCCTTCGGATTTGCCAAAGCATTCTACCGTCGGACACCAGAGCCTGGTCGATCGACAGAATGGGTACTTGATCTGGCTTCGTTTACCCAGTTTGAAGCCTTTCATGACGATAAGCTGAATAAAGCACGTCGGCAAATCATGAATAACGACTATAAGATCAGCATTATCTATAACGTTCGGCGTGGAGCCAATAACTATCGGTTCCGGGTTTACCATATCTCCTCACATCTGGGTGATGATTATATCTACCGAAATAAAATAACGGCCCCGTCGCCTAACTCGGTAAATTACGAACAGCTCGATGCTACTTACAGCCGGAATGTGAATAACTGGCGGTTGTATGCTGGTGCTGGTATTGTACTACGTAAAACGGAAGAGCGAAAACTTTTGAGCGCCCAGCTTGGTGTTTTTTATAAGAAACCATCCGAAAAGGCTGCGCGTCTGGTCGGTGGTGCTGATATTAAATTCTGGCAACAAACGGACTTCCGGCCGGGTATTCATGCAGGAATTGGCTTAGAGGTTGGGCGGACACAAAATAACCTGACATTTTTACTCGAAGGTTATTCAGGTTTTCGTCCCTATAGCCAGTATGAGTCACAGCAGACAAATTGGTTAGGTATTGGGCTTTACCTGAATCCTTTTTGATTGACCTAACGCCAATCGCATTAGAACCTCCCGAAAATTAGAACTTTCGGGAGGTTCTAATGCGATTGGCGTTACCTTTGCGTTTTGTTTTACCGTATGGATTTATCAGCATTAACGGCCATATCGCCCGTTGACGGTCGCTACCGACGCCAGGTTGAAGGCCTGGCTCCTTATTTTTCGGAATATGGGCTCATTCACTACCGGGTTCGTATCGAAATCGAATACTTTATCGCGCTTTGCAACTGGCCAGTTCCGCAACTATCGGGTGTTGAGCCCACGCAGTTTCCGGTGCTCCGGGCTTTGTATGAGAATTTTACCGAGGCAGACGCTTTGCGCATCAAAGACATCGAAAAGACGACCAATCACGATGTTAAAGCCGTTGAGTATTTTATTAAAGAAAGGCTGAAAGGATCAGCGGTAGAGCCTTATCTTGAGTTTGTGCACTTCGGACTAACCTCTCAGGATATTAATAATACAGCTATTCCTTTATCACTCAGCGACGCCCTCAATACCGAAATTACGCCCCTTTATCGGGACGTATTCGTTCGGCTCCAACAGTTAGCCGAGCAGTGGAAAGACATACCCATGCTGGCCAAAACACATGGTCAGCCAGCGTCACCTACCCGGTTAGGGAAAGAATTGCTGGTATTTGTCGAACGTATTGAAAAACAACTGCAACTGCTGACTGCTATTCCAACGGCAGCTAAGTTTGGCGGAGCGACGGGAAATTTTAACGCCCA
Source organism: Spirosoma endbachense (assembly GCF_010233585.1). Taxonomy (NCBI): domain Bacteria; kingdom Pseudomonadati; phylum Bacteroidota; class Cytophagia; order Cytophagales; family Cytophagaceae; genus Spirosoma; species Spirosoma endbachense. The sequence goes on along the minus strand of NZ_CP045997.1, from coordinate 6,234,042 downwards.
CGCAGTTGCTTACCCGAACGAGGACTGGAAGAAATTCGGTGATCAATTTGTGGAAAGTCTGGGTATGGTACGCAGTCAGTTTACGACTCAGATCGAGCATTATGATATGCTGGCCGCTACTCTCGATGCTTACAAGCGACTAAATACGATTCTGATCGACCTTGACCGTGACATCTGGACGTACGTGTCCATGAATTATTTCAAGCAGAAGCTGAAAGAAGGTGAAGTTGGTTCTTCCGCTATGCCACACAAGGTCAATCCTATCGATTTTGAAAATTCAGAAGGGAATCTGGGCATTGCCAATGCCTTATTCGAACATCTTTCCGGTAAGTTGCCTATCTCCCGGCTCCAACGCGATTTGACCGACTCAACCGTACTGAGAAGCCTTGGTGTTCCGTTTTCTCATTCCGTTATCGCGCTGAAATCTTTGATAAAAGGCCTGAATAAACTGGAACTCAATCCGGCCGCCATCCACGCTGATCTCGATGATAACTGGGCAGTTGTAGCGGAAGGTATTCAGACAATTCTACGACGCGAAGGCTATCCGAAGCCGTATGAAGCCTTGAAAGCGCTGACCCGTACGAATCAGAAAATTACGGCTGATACAATTCGGGAGTTTATCGACGAATTGACTATATCAGATGCTGTGAAAGCCGAATTGCGGGCTATAACTCCGTTCAGCTACACGGGTTTGTAATAGCATTCGTCTGGGTCGGCAGCAGGGTGTTTCCCTGATCCGACCCAGACGACCGATTTAAAGCTCTATCCTTTAGACAACTCCGTTGCTCGTACTTGTGCTGCTTTAATTCCCGCCACTAGTGTATCGCTGAGTGCACCAGCTTCAAAGGTGCGTAATGCGGCTTCGGTAGTGCCGCCTTTAGAGGCAACTGCTTTAATGAGTTCATCGAGTGACTTATCCGCTGTATTAATGAGGTGGTAAGCCCCCAGCATGGTCTGTTTAACCAAAAGCGCGGAAACGGCATCATCAAACCCCATTTGTTTACCGGCTTCAATCATTGCCTTCACAACGTAATAAAAATAGGCCGGACCACTACCGCTAAGGGCCGTTACGGCGTCGAGCATAGCTTCATCTTCCAGAAAAATAGACCGGCCTGTGGCATTGATGAGGTTTTCGACCCGGCGAAGGCTGGCTAAATCGACTTCTTTAGCCGCTGTAAAGCCTGTAATGCCCATTCCCAGCATAGCGGGCGTATTAGGCATGGCGCGTACCACCAGCGGATGGGCTAGTTTTTCCTGAATCTGGGCGATTGGAATACCAGCCATGATCGACAAAATGATCTGGTGGGGTTGTACTACGTCCCGGAGCGCTTCGTAAACGCTGTTAAAATCCTGGGGCTTTACCGACAGAATCACTAAATCAGTCTGGCCAACGTGGGGGCCAATGGTATCGACCACAACGCCCGCTTTTTCATTTTTAAGTGCTTCGGAACGGTCAGTGCTTTTTTCAATTAGCAGCAGGTCATCTTTTTTTACCAGATCATATTGTAGAAATGATTTGGCAAATGCCATCCCCATGTTGCCGCAACCAACAATAGCAATTTTCATTTTTTTAATGAATGAGTGTATGAATTAATAATGTAGCTAGTGATGAAGCAGCCTTTTGGGCAGGTAGCAAAAGAAAAAGGGCCAGGTTAATAACCTGACCCTACAAAACTAATAACTTGTGTTTAACCTATTGACCACCTTTCAGGATTTCCTCAAGTTTCTGCTCCAAAGCATCGCCCCGTAGATTCTTGGCAATGATTTTACCTTCTTTATCGAGAAGAAAGGTAGCCGGGATCGCCTGAACGCCGTATTGTTGAGCCGCAGCCGATTGCCAGTATTTTAAGTCAGAAACGTGGGTCCAGGTGAGGTTATCGTTGCGGATTGCCTTGGTCCAGTTGCCTTTTGTCTGATCGAGCGAAACGCTGTAGATGGCAAAACCTTTGTCTTTAAACTTGTTATACATCCGCACAACGTTCGGATTCTCCATGCGGCAGGGACCGCACCATGACGCCCAGAAATCAAGCAGAACATACTTGCCCCGTAGTGATGACAATGGAATGGGGTTACCGGTTGTGTCGCTAAGGGCAATTTCGGGAGCTTGTGCACCAACCATAACACCTTTGATGCGAGCTACCCGGCCGATCAGCGATTTGGCGTGAGGGCTATTAGGATTCTCTTTCTCAAAACGCTGTGCTAAGGCATCATAAGTCGCGAAGTCGTTATCAATATTGATGAAATTCAAGGCAAACAACGACACGAGCGATGTTCCCATATCGGGAAGCATAGCCTTTACTTTGTTGACAACCTCCTGCTCGGCAGTCTGATATTCCTGTTCGATTTGGGTAATCCGCTTATTGTCCTTTTTTTCCGTAGCGGCTGCAACCTGCTTGTTCCAGTTCGATACGCGGGTTTCCATGTCGGTGCGTAACGTCGAGAGTTTCTCGTAGTACTCCATGTTTTTAGAACCGGTTATGGTGGCTTTGCCAGCCTGACCGGTTTTGGCATCCATACGGTATCCATCAGCCGTTACGTTGAGCATTTCTCCGCCTTCAACAAGCAATGCCAGTTTCTGGCCACCGCCTACATTCAGTACAAATACTTCACCACCATCCGCTACTTTGCCGTTTAACGTAAACGCTCCTGCTTCTACTTTCGCAGAATCTAGTTTGCGGGTCGGCTGCGAGTTGGCTTCCAGGTAAACAAAGCTTCCTGGAGGTGAGTTTTTAATCTTTCCAGTTACGGTAAAAGGCTTTGTCGTTTGTGCATTGGCCGCAAAACCGATGACTAAAAAGCCAGCTACGCTCAAAAACAGGTTTTTCATGTTGTTTGTAGTGTCTTCGTTACTAATTCATTCACCAATTTAGGGTCAGCAGAGCCTTTTGATTTTTTCATCACCTCGCCCACAAACATCCCTAGTAAATTCTTCTTGCCTTTACGGTATTGAGCTACTTTGTCGGGCCAGGCTGTTAGTACTTCTTCTACCAACGATTGCAATGCATCTGTATTGCGATTCTGAATCAAACCATGAGTTTTGGCTAACTCTTCCGCTGATGCATCGGGTTGGGCAATCAGTAACGTAAGCACTTGCTGAGCCGCCGTTTGGCTGATAGTGCCGTTGTCAACCAATCCAATTAGTGAGGCCAGCCGTTCGGCCGAGATAGGGAATTGACGGTCGCGCAGCATTTTTTCGGTGAGCTGGCTTTTAACAGGCCCCATAATCCAGTTCGACGCTGCTTTGTAGTTGGGTGTATACATACAAACAGCTTCGTAATAGTCGGCCAGTTCTTTCGAGTCGGTTAAAAGAGCCGCATCATAATCTGGTAAGCCATAGTGCGTTGTAAACTTCTGGTAAAGCTCAGCCGGAAGCATGGGCATTCTGGATTGAATATCGGCCAACCAGGCATCCGAAATAACCACGGGCGTAAGGTCAGGATCAGGGAAATACCGATAATCGTTCATGGTTTCCTTTTCGCGCATGGCATAGCTTAAGCCAGTAGAAGCGTCGAAGGTGCGGGTTTCCTGAATAATTCGCCCACCTGACTCGACAACCTCAACCTGCCGTTTAAATTCGCTATCAACTGCGCGCATTACGTTCCGAATAGAGTTCAGGTTTTTTACTTCAACTTTCGTACCTAAATTAGTCGCGCCCCTGGGTCGTATGGAAACATTGACGTCGCACCGCAGTGATCCCTCTTCCATGTTTCCGTCACAAATGTCCAGATAACGCACCAACCGGCGAACTTCGGTCAGATACTGTCCTGCTTCATCGGCAGTGCGAATACAGGGGTCGGTAACCATCTCAATGAGGGGAGTTCCGGCACGGTTGTAGTCGAGCTGTGTTGCCCACTCATCGCCATCGTGAATGGACTTACCGGCGTCTTCTTCAAGATGAATATGGTGTAACTGAATTGTTGTTTGATACGATTGGCCTGTTTGGGGGTCCTTGGCCTTCACTAAAATGCCACCACCTACACAAATCGGGCCTTTATCCTGCGAAAGCTGATATCCTTTAGGTAAATCAGGATAAAAATAATTTTTTCGGGCGAAGATATTATGGCGTGTAATCTCACTGCCACAGGCTAATCCTATTCGAACAGCGTATTCAACGGCCTTACGATTCAATTTAGGGAGCGTGCCAGGATGCCCAAGTGTAATGACACTGATATTCGTATTTGGTTCGGCACCAAACGCATTAGCGTCGGCGGCAAAGATTTTGCTTTGGGTAAGTAACTGGCAGTGCACTTCCAGTCCGATTACGGCTTCGTATCGGACTTCGGTTGGCTGCGCCAGCACCTCCGGCGAAGAGTTCGCTTCGGCTACCATTGACAGAAACTATATGATTTATAGCAAAGATAGCGAAAAGGGACGCAGGGCTGAATAACAGTTACCTCATTAGTTAGAGTATACTATGACCGTAACCTAAATTACATTCAGTCGAAACTTTAAATAGGTTTGCGCCAGTAGCGCTAATTTTTGCGGATTAGGCACCCGGATTCGTTCGTTTTGAATTCGGGAAGCGGGTAACTGCTTAATTTTGTTGAATAAGGTCTGGTAATAGGCATACGCTAAATAAACGCCTAGTTTAGCCCCACGTGGAAGGTTCATGATACCTTTGTAGGCTTCATCAAAGTCACACTGGATGTCATTTTCTATAACGAGCTTGGCATCGCAACCAAATTCCTTGAAATTCACCCCTGGAAAGTATGTACGGCCCCGATCAACAAAATCGCTCTTTAAATCGCGCAGAAAATTAACCTTTTGAAACGCAGATCCTAGTTTACGAGCGGGCTCACATAAGCGGTCGAATTCGGTATAATTACCTTCACAGAAAACCCGCAGGCACATCAGCCCTACTACTTCGGCTGAGCCGTAAATGTATTCATTGTATCCATCTGCATCATAATCCTGAAAGTACAGGTCCATTTCCATACTTTTCAGGAAGGAATCGATCAATTCGTGCTCAATTTTGTATTGTTTAACAACGAGCTGAAATGAATGCAAGATGGGATTCAGGCTAATACCCTCTTCGATGGCCTGGTAAGTGTCGTGCTTAAAACGGGCAAGTAGCGTCTTCTTGTCGTAGTCATGAAACGTATCAACAATTTCATCAGCATATCGAACGAATCCATAAATGGCGTAGATAGGCATGTGAAACCTGCGGTCAAGCGTTTTAATGCCTAACGTGAAAGACGTACTGTAATGCTCTGTAATCAGTTTACTACATTTCAGTGCGGTTGTGTTGAACAACGCCATCATAGATTGGAAAGGAAGAGGTTAGTTCTGTAAGTTAGAAAAATTCTTTGGCAACTTCGTCCGCAACGACAAGGCCAGAGATAAGTGACGGTGGGACTCCAGGACCCGGAACCGTCAGCTGACCCGTGTAGAACAGATTGTTCACTTTTTTGTTTTTTAAAGATGGTTTTAGCAGGGCAGTCTGTTTAAGTGTGTTTGCCAATCCGTATGCGTTTCCCCGGAAAGCGTTGTAATCACTCTTGAAATCGCGGTGGGCGTAACTCCGCTTATAAATCAGACTGCTCCGAATATCCTCACCCACATAGGCTTCCAGCCGGGTCATAATAATGTCAAAATAGCGCTCACGGGTCGCGTCATCATCCGTGAGGTCGGGGGCCACAGGAATCAGCAGGAATAAGTTCTCGCATCCTTCTGGTGCAACACTGGGGTCAGTCTTTGAAGGAGCCGACGCGTAAAACAAGGGTTTGGTGGGCCAGCGGGGCGTTTCGTAGATTTCCTGAGCATGTAAAGAAAAGTCTTCATCGAAGAAGAGATTATGATGCTGCAAACGTGGCACCCGCTTATTGACACCCAGATAAAATAGTAGGGAAGAGGGAGCCATAACTCGTTTTTGCCAATAGTTGTCATCGTAATTACGGTAGGCAGCGTCGACCAGATTTGTCTCTACATGATTATAGTCTGCCCCGGCTATTACTACGTCCGTTTCAAAAATACCAAGATCAGTGGTGATGCTGTGGGCTCTCCCGTTTGCAATGTCAATTTTTTGGACTGTCTGGTTTAAAAGCAGCTTAACACCTTTCTCTTCGGCCAAACTGACCATGGCTTTCACAATTTCGTGCATGCCACCCATCGGATACCACGTTCCCATTACCATCTCGGCATAGTTCATCAAGCTATACATGGCGGGCGTATTGCTCGGCGTTGCACCGAGGAACAATACCGGAAACTCTACGATTTCGAGCAGGCGTGGATTTTTGAAGAATTTACGGACATGACTGGCAAAGGATTGAAAAACATCAAGTCTGGTGACGTCATACAGCAATTTCAGACTCAAAAATTCCCCAATAGAACGACTGGGTTTCCAGACAAAATTGTTCATACCGACATCATACTTGTACGATGCCTGTTTTAGAAACTCCCGCAGACGAGGACCGCTACCTGGTTCTATCTGTTCAAATAACGTTTCAAGATTTTCCAGACCGGCAGGCAGATCGACTGCTTCGTTGGGGCCAAATACAACCGAATAAGAAGGATCGAGCCGGACGAGTTTGTAATAATCGGATGGTTTCTTGCCAAAACGGGCAAAATAGGTTTCAAATACATCGGGCATCCAATACCAGCTGGGGCCCATATCAAAGGTGAAGCCATGCGACTGGAATACGCGTGCCCGACCGCCAGACATGCTGTTTTTTTCGAGAATAGTAACGTCGTAGCCTTTATCGGCCAAGCTGGTTGCAGCAGCTAAACCGGCAAAACCGGCACCAATAACAAAGATGCGCTGAGGCATTAGTAAGCAGTTGATTGAGTAATTGGGTAAGTGAGTAAATAATTGACTAACCCTTTTGTTTAAAATACGTAATTACTCAATTCCGCTATGAGTATTGCTAATTAATGGAAATTTATACGTAATAAGTTGTATATCAGTAGTATAGTAAACAAAAAAGTTGGGCGGAATCCCACCCAACTTTTCGAACCTTCCTCTTTTTTAACCAAAAACTACTCAATCAATGTGTTTGAGACGGACCAAGGTCACAAAAGTCTCGTACAAATATGCAGTGTACACAAAATTTTTTTTTAACTGTTGAAATGAGCGTACACTTTCAGTTGATCTTTAAGCTCTTTTCTGGCAATGTGGATCCGGTTTTTTACGGTTCCGATAGGGATATCCAGCTTTGCCGCAATCTCGTGGTATTTAAAGCCCCGGAAGTGCATCATAAACGGTGTCCGATAGGTGTCATCGAGACCATTTACTGCCCGGTTAATATCTTCCTGAGCGAATGACGAATAAGCCAGATTATCTGTACTGCTTTCCATCGAATTAATGTAATGCAGGTTATCCGTGGTATCAATGAATGTATTTTTCCGAACCATTCGCTGGTAGTTAGTGATGAATGTGTTCTTCATGATCGTATATAACCATGCCTTCAGGTTCGTGCCGTCTGTGTATTTATCACGATTGGTAAAGGCTTTTAAAAGTGTATCCTGTAATAAGTCGTTAGCATCTTCAACATCTTTTGTAAGCCGCAGTGCGAACGGGCGCAACGACTTGGACACTTTTCCAATATGATGAGTGAATTCGAGCGCAGTCATGATTACGAATGTTTTTTTGTTGAACCTGATTTGATTAGCAATTAGACAAAAAAACAACCAGCCTTCAACGTTTTTTTGAGAAGTCTTAAATAAAACCGATAAATAGCTAGAAGACAATAAGTTATAAAACCTATTTTTCGATTTTAGAGGAGTATATGCTATAAAGCCAATTTACTAACTGTGGAATAATTCCCACAGAGTGTGGAATATGGAGTGTAGAATTTGTTTAATGAACATGATTGTATGATTAAACAAACCGGTGAAATGTGTAAAAGGATTTCCTATTGATAGCTACAAAAAAGCCTTCCTGAAATTGATCGGATCAATTTCAGGAAGGCTTTTTTGTAGAAGGGCTTATACTAACCCTTCTTTTAACAGGTCGTGCAAGTGAACAAAGCCCTTTACGTGACCGTTTTCGGTAACAATTAGCTGAGAAATGTCCCGATCTCTCATTAACTGGAGAGCACTTATAGCATATTCATCTGCATCAATGCAAACGGGCGAAGGCGTCATCACATCTTTTGCCTGAAGATCCCAAAACGCATCGTGTTGATAAGCCATACGGCGGATATCGCCATCGGTGACAATGCCAGCCAGTTGGCCAGTATGGTATACAACGGCTGTTGCTCCGAGCCGTTTAGCTGAAATTTCAAAAATTACATCCCTGACTAACGTATCGAGGGAAACCTGAGGGCACTGGTTGTGGGGAAAAATATCACCAACTTTTAAATACAACTTTTTGCCAAGGGAACCGCCTGGATGGTAACGGGCAAAATCATGACGCGTAAAACCGCGGGCCTCTAATAAACTAACTGCCAAAGCATCTCCCAGCGCAAGTGCAACAGTTGTACTGGTTGTAGGGGCCAGGTTCATTGGGTCTGCTTCGCGTTCGGCGTAGGCATGAAGAACATAGTCGGCATGTTGGGCCAGATACGACTCGCGGTCGCTAACCAGGGCAATTAGCCGTACGCTTGTCCGCTTCAACAAAGGAAGCAGCACCTTTATTTCGGCCGTGTTTCCACTCTTGGAAATTATAAGAATAATATCGTCTGCCTGAATCATGCCCAGATCGCCGTGAATGGCATCAGCCGCATGCATAAAAAGAGAGGGCGTCCCTGTAGAATTCATAGTAGCCACAATCTTTTGGCCAATAAGAGCACTCTTCCCAACACCGGTTACAACAAGTCTACCTGTGGAGTTGAGAATTATATCAACGGCTGCATCGAACTGGTCATCGAGCAACTCAACTGCATGACGAATGGCTTCGGCTTCGGCCAGTAGTACCTCCTGGGCGATCATTTTGGAATTTTTTAATACTTTCAACGTCAGTTTTCGCGATGAAGAATAGTTTGCAGTGTATATTCGCTAACTTTATATAGCAAAGATACGCTAAGCGAATAGAGTAAAGGTAACTTTTGTACGATTTGTAGAATGATGCAGGTTGATCAGACGGTCTATGCGACCATCAAAGAGCGGCTAAAAGAGATTTTTGGGTATAGTCAGTTTCGGGGCGATCAGGAGGCCATTATTCACAGCATTTTGGCGGGCCGTAATACGTTCGTTATCATGCCTACTGGCGCAGGGAAGTCCCTGTGTTATCAATTACCAGCTATTGTCAGCGATGGAACGGCTATTGTAATTTCACCCTTAATTGCCCTGATGAAAAATCAGGTCGACCAGTTAAATGCCTTTGGAATTAATGCTCAGTTCCTGAATTCGACGCTTTCCAAGGCGGAAATGAATAAGGTTAAAAAAGATACGCTCAACAGCTCTCTTAAACTTCTATATATTGCGCCAGAGTCTCTGACAAAGGAAGAGAATTTGGATTTTTTAAAGAAAGCCAATATTTCATTTGTCGCTATTGATGAAGCACATTGTATTTCTGAGTGGGGACATGACTTCCGCCCGGAATACCGGAAAATTCGTGGAATCGTCGATAATATAGGTAATCTGCCCGTAATTGCGCTTACCGCAACGGCTACTCCTAAAGTGCAGCAGGATATTCAGAAAAACCTGCAGATGGAGGACGCCAATCTGTATAAGACCTCATTCAATCGCAAAAACCTGTACTACGAGATAAAGCCTAAGGTCGACGCCAAAAAGCAGCTTATCAAGTACGTTAAACAGAACAAAGGAAAATCAGGGATCGTTTATTGCCTGAGCCGTAAGACGGTTGAAGAAATTGCGGAGCTGCTAAGCGTCAACGATGTCAAAGCACTACCGTATCATGCTGGTCTGGACCCACAGACTCGGATGAACAATCAGGATGCTTTTCTGAACGAAGACGTAGACGTTATCTGTGCCACTATTGCTTTTGGTATGGGTATCGATAAACCGGATGTTCGTTTCGTTATCCACTATGATGCTCCAAAATCGCTGGAGGGTTATTATCAGGAAACGGGTCGGGCTGGCCGCGATGGGCTGGAGGGTAACTGCGTGATGTTCTATAGTTACGACGACATCGTTAAGCTGGAAAAATTCAACAAAGACAAGCCGGTTACCGAGCGCGATAATGCCAAACATCTGCTAACCGAAATGGTCTCTTATGCTAACCTCGGCTCTTGCCGTCGTCGGCAGTTGCTGGGCTATTTTGGGGAGTATATGGATAAAGACTGTGGTTTTTGCGACAACTGCCTAAAGCCAACCGAAAAATTTAAGGTGCAGAATGAAGTTGTGCTTGCGTTGCAGGCCGTTCTTCAAACCGACCAGCGTTTTGACGTTGCCCACTTAAGCGACGTTCTTACGGCCAACAGCAATCAGTATGTGACCAGCTACGAGCATAATCGCCTGGAAGTGTATGGGAAAGGGCGCGAATTTAATGAAAGCCCCGAGTACTGGTGTTCACTCCTGAAACAGATTACCATATACGGCTATATTGAGAAAGATGTCGATAACTATGGTATTCTGAAGTTAACCCAGAAGGGCCTGAACTTTATTGAAGACCCTTATCCAATTTCGCTCTCGAAAGATCACGATTATGAGCAGGTAGTCGAGCAGAAAGAGGATGACGATAAGGATTCGGATACGGCGTCGGGCGGGGCTGCCTATGATGAAGAACTGTTAGGGTTGTTAAAAGCCTTACGCAAGAAAATTGCCAAAGAAAAGAATTTGCCGCCCTATGTTATCTTCCAGGACCCTTCTATGGAAGAAATGGCGACAACTTATCCCACAACCCGTGAAGAAATGGCGCAGATCAACGGCGTCGGCATGGGAAAAGTGCAGAAGTTTGGGCGGCCGTTTATTGATTTGATAACTAAATACGTTGAAGATAACGAGATAGAAACGGCAAAGGATGTCGTTATTAAATCGACCGTTAACAAATCAAAAGTTAAGATTTATATCATTCAGCAGATTGATCGTAAGGTTGATCTGGAAGAAATTGCCGAATCGAAAGCACTTTCGATGGAGGACCTGATGGAAGAGATTGAACATATCTGCTATTCGGGCACTCGACTTAATCTTGATTATTACATCAATCAGGTGATGGATGAAGATCGGCAGGATGAGATTTACGAATACTTCATGCGGGCAGAAAGCGATAACATTGCCATCGCCATGCGCGAATTTGGAGGAGATGATTTTACGGAACAAGACTTACGATTGATGCGGATTAAATTCCTCTCAGAAGTAGCCAATTAATGATGAATAATGGACGGTAAATGATAGCTAAAGCGGTATATCATTTATCAGTCATTATTTATCATTCATCATTTTTTATGAATATACTAATACTGGGTTCGGGTGGGCGCGAACATGCGTTTGCATGGAAATTGGCGCAAAGCCCGTTGAGTGATAAGCTATTTGTTGCTCCGGGTAATGCCGGAACAGCTCAGGTAGCCACTAATTTATCAATCGGCTATAATGATTTCCCGGCTATTGCTGAGGCTGTTCGGACCAATGCCATTGATCTGCTCATTGTTGGGCCAGAGGAGCCATTAGTGAACGGGGTTGTCGATTACTTTCGTCAACAACCTGACTTAGCTGATCTCCGAATCGTTGGACCAGATGCGCAGGGAGCGCAGTTGGAAGGAAGCAAAGATTTCTCGAAGCAGTTTATGCTTCGATATGGCATACCAACGGCGTCATCGCAGACATTTACTGCCACCACCATTGAGAGCGGTTTGGCTTATCTGGACGGCCATACATTGCCTGTCGTCCTGAAAGCTGATGGACTGGCGGCTGGTAAGGGAGTAATTATTGCCGAAAACCTAACCGATGCGAAAAGCGCCCTGACCGATATGCTCGATGGACAGAAATTTGGTGCTGCTGGCAGTAAGGTCGTGGTAGAGCAATTTTTGCGAGGAATCGAATTGTCAGTCTTTGTCCTGAGCGACGGGGTTAATTACAAAATCCTTCCCGAAGCTAAAGATTACAAACGTATTGGTGAAGGAGATACCGGTCTCAATACGGGAGGGATGGGTGCTGTTTCGCCGGTGGTTTTTGCGAATGAGTCCTTTCTGCGTAAGGTTGAAGAAAAAGTCGTAAAACCAACGCTTGCGGGATTGCAGAAAGAAGGTATTGTGTATAAGGGATTTATTTTTATCGGTCTGATGAAAGTAAATGGTGAACCGTATGTTATCGAGTATAACGCTCGGATGGGAGACCCTGAAACAGAAGTCGTATTACCTAGAATTCAGACTGATTTCGCTGAGCTAATGGTGGCAACGGCAGAAGGTACGTTAGATAAAATCGCAGTACAGGTTTCACCCCAAACGGCTGTCACAACGGTTGTGGTGTCGGGAGGGTATCCGGATGACTATGAGAAAGGTAAAATCATATCAGAACTGGAGCGTTTAGAAGATGTTATGGCGTTTCATGCCGGAACAATGGCTCATAATGGCCATGTAGTAACCAATGGCGGACGAGTGCTGGCCTTAACGGCCCAGGCTAATTCGCTGGAAAATGCTGTTCGGAAGTCGCAGGAAGCGGCCCGAACGGTTCAATTTGATGGGAAGCAGTACCGAAGAGATATTGGGCTTGACCTGATTCGGTACGCTGATTAACTATGAGTTATAAAGTCGTAAAGGTATAAAGTTGTGTGAACCCTTATCTGTTGTAGTCAACTTTGTGCCTTTGCCACGTTACAACTCGATAACTATATAGATATGAGTTGTAAATCCTGTGCAACTGGCGGTTGCGGAACCCAGCGAGGAGCATCCGATGGTCAGAAAACGGCCACAACGGGATGCGGTAGCGGAGGATGTAGTACCGGAGGATGCAATAAGCTAAATTCGTTTGACTGGCTCAGCGATATCGCAATGCCAGGTCTGAAATATGATGTTGTTGAGGTGAAGTTTAAAGGTGGTAGAAAAGAATACTACCGGAACGTTCATCAGCTCGATCTAACAACGGGCGACTATGTGGTAGTGGAAATGCAGTCTGGTTTTCATATTGGAGCTGTTTCACTACAAGGCGAATTGGTGCGGATACAGGTCAAGAAACGAGGAGTTAAAATAAATGATGATACGAAAGTCATTCATCGAATTGCAACGCCTAAAGACCTCGAACGGCATGATCAGTCTATTCTGCGGGACTTACCGGCTCTTTATCGTTCACGGGAAATTATTCGCGAACTGAAACTGAACATGAAACTGTCTGACGTTGAGTTTCAGTCGGACAATACAAAGGCAACCTTTTATTACTCATCCGAAGAACGCGTTGATTTTCGGGAGCTGATCAAGATGCTGGCCAGTGAATTCAAGGCCCGCATTGAAATGCGCCAGATCAGCCTTCGGCAGGAAGCTGGTCGATTGGGTGGTATTGGTTCATGCGGTCGCGAACTATGTTGTTCGACCTGGCTTACCGATTTCAAAAACATTGCAACCTCTGCTGCCCGCTATCAGAATCTGTCGTTGAATCCGGCAAAACTCTCGGGCCAGTGTGGCCGGCTAAAATGCTGTCTGAACTACGAGTTAGACACATATATGGACGCTCTGCGTGACATTCCGACCATTGAAAAACCGCTCGAAACCCAGAAAGGACGGGCTTATTTGCAGAAAACGGATATTTTCCGAAAACTAATGTGGTTCGGTTACGGAACCGAAAGCACCTGGTATCCACTGCCAATCGAGCGTGTGCTGGAAATTGCCGAATTAAATAAAAAAGGTGTGGTTCCGGAGTCGTTCGATGTGTTGACGCCAATAGGAGAGAAAGAATCACCTACGGCGGCTGCGCTGAATAGTGATCTCCAGAAACTGGACGCGAAGTACGCAACGCGAAGTGCTAAAAAGAAAAAGAAGAAGTCGAAAGGAGCCGGGGATAAAGTTTTAAAACCCGTACCCAACGGCAAAGCTCAGTAATACAAACCCCGGTCATAAAGACTGGGGTTTATTTTTTGTCAGTAGACCAGTCAACACGAGTGCCCTAACTTCAGAAATCACCCGTATAGAAAGGGCTGAATACATAATAGCTGCTATCGCGCCTGGCGCGCTTAGGTGTCGTTTGAATATAGAGTATAAAACGAGCCTGTCGATTTGGCCCGTCGGTCCATTCCTCAAAGGAGCGTTCGCGGGCATAGAGCCGGTCAACTTCGCGTACGTGTACACTTTCAATCTCTTTAGGGCGAACCGATATCCCGTTTATATAAGCTTCAATATCCGTTTTGTATTCGTCGTAGAGGGTTAAATGATCATCCTTCGTCCGTTTTACAAAAGCTAGTTTATTGCTGAAAAAGGTTGCTTCCAGCAACTTATTCATCGAAAATGTATTCGATACACCCAACGGATTATCGGATACAGCAGCAGCTTCCAGAAATTGCTTCCATTTTTCTCGTATCGGATCGTTAGCTATGGTTTTGTGCGTCGTACTGATAAAGATCCGGTAAGTCTCCGGAAATTTGTTCACCCCCTGAACATCGTCCCATTTTCGATAAATTAACAAATCATTTACTTCATCGAATGTTAAGGCCGATAATGATTGAGCTGAAGCCTCCTGTCCATTAATAAATACCTTAACCTGCTCGCCATTTTGAGTTTTGAGCGCCAGGTGGTTATTACGGAGACACAAAGCCTCTGGATAATTTATCAGGAGCCTGCTGAGTCTTGGGCGTCTGTTAAGCGGTTTACTGACTTCATCAGCTAGCAGAGATGACTGCCGGAACCAGGGCATATCAGGTTTGTGGAGTTCAGCAGCAGCTATTCGTGTAGCATTCGTTAATGGGAAAGGAGCCCTTGGTTTCGTACTAAGCGAATCATCTTCGGGTTGAATATGTCGGCAGGCAAGAGCCATACTGGCCAGGAGTGCTCCCCAGATCATATAACGCCCCCAGAAGTTCACCGGGTAAGATCGTTCACGATTGATCATCGCAATTCGCTGACGCAACGTTGGACCACTGAACTGATTGGTGAATACCGATCGCCCTGCCGATAAACCTACCTTGACTAGATTGTACTGATACGCGCGTACATCGACACCTTCTGCCAAAACAGCCTGATCAGCGCCGAATTCGAGCGTTTGATGCAGTAAATGCCGAAATAAATAAGCGGCTGGATTAAACCAGAAAACAATACAGATCAATTCGGCTCCAATCATATCCAGGCTATGCCAGGAGCGAACATGGACGCGTTCATGCCTCAGAATCTGGTCCAGTTCGTCGGATGAATGATGCGCAGGGGTAAGAACTACCCAACGAAAAAACGAAAATGGTGAAGACGTATTCTCATGCAGCACGAGCGTAAACCCATCATATGGGTCATGCGCTGACCGATTGATTACCCGGACAAGCGACGCCAGGCGAAGCCCAAACCGAATGAGAAAAAAGAGAGCCCCCAATATGTAAAGAGCGATCAGACTTGTTTGCCAAAACCTAACCGACTGGCTTTGTTGTGCCAGCAAGGCAGCCTGGGTATCCATCTGATAAGTCTGGCCGTTAGGAAAGGTAATCGTTACCTCTGGCGGTCTGATGTGTGAATTCGGGAATACTTTCGGGACGATAACCTGCGCCGTACGTTGCATCACTTTTCGAACGGGCCGTGGTCGCCAATCGGGTACTTCCAGCAGAGGAAGGATCAGAGCCGCGGCCAATCCTAACCAGAGGGCAATCCGATTGGCTCCAAAGAATGTTTCGCGTCGGAGTAAAACAAAGTAGGCTATACTCACAACGCCCAACAAACCATTAGCCAGTAGTACGTAGCGCAGGAGTTCCATACCGCTATTTTTTTTGTTCGATCATGGCCAGAATTTCCCGCAGTTCATCGGCAGAAATCTTCTCATTCTTTGCGAAGTAACTGACCAGGTTTTTGTAGGAATTATCAAAATAATCATCGACCACTTTCTTGAGTACGAATCGGTTCTGATACGTTTCCTTGCTTATGATCGGATAATACTCATGTGTATTCCCATAAGCCCGGTGCCCAACATATCCTTTTTCTTCGAGGTTACGAACAATGGTCGAAACGGTGTTATAATGCAGAGGAGGGTTGGTAAACTGCGGAACCATATCTTTTACATAGCCCTGTTCCATTTTCCAGAGCACCTGCATGACTTCTTCTTCTTTAGCGGTTAACTTTTCCATGTAACAAACTTATAACTATTTTTATCGTTTACAAGCCCTCGCTATCGTTTTTTGTGATTTGAAAAGCCAGTAAGCCCGTCGTAGCTTTGTAGCGTATTTAGGCATGGTATGAAACAACTGGGTTTATTGGTATTCACCGCTTTGCTGGTGTTAGGGTGTGATATGAACGCAGGAAATGCGGTGTATAAAGAATATACAGATATTGAAGATGGTAAGTGGTACATTAAAAACGCACCGACTTTTACCTTTACGATAGAGGATGCCTCCATACCGTATAATATCTATTATAACCTGCGAAATAGCCTTTCCTATGGCTACTATAACCTTTATCTGACCCGTTATTTACGCGATTCCAGCGGTAAAGAAATCGAATCCAGGCTCGACGAATTGCTTCTGATGGACCCCAAGACTGGAAAACCAAACGGTGACGGCCTCGGTGATCTCTTCGACCATAAGTTCCTGATGAAGCGCGACTACCGGTTTCCTAAACCCGGTAAGTACACCATTCAGCTTAAACAATACATGCGGCAAGATCCGTTACTCAATATTCAGAGTGTAGGCATTACGGTTGAAAAAGCGACGCCTGCCAACTAATTCACAAATTGGCTTCTAATGGTAGTTGATTTCCTGCGAAAAAATCGATTTTTCTTCCTGCCTTACGGATTAGCCCTGGTCATTCTGGGAGTTCTGCAGTTGATCTATACACAAGCCCAATTGATGCAATGGGTTAATGTTCGGAATAATCCGGTTGCCGATGTGTTTTTTACCTATGCTACCTACATGGGCGATGGCGCCTTTTTCGTCGTGGCCTGCCTAATTGTCCTGATCTATAATAGGCGCGTAGGTTTTGTGGCTTTTGCCAGTTTTGCCCTGTCTTCCCTGCTTTCGCTGTTCTTAAAAACGATTGTCTTTCCCAATTCACCCCGGCCCTTAAAGTTTTTTGAGCACTCGACTTTTGAGTATCATATCATAAAAGGGCTTGATATACACAGCTATAATAGTTTTCCATCAGGACATACAACCTCCGCTTTTGCCCTGTTTGGCTTATTAGCCTTTCTTGATGCAAGCAAAAAGCGAGGCTATTTATTTGTGCTGTTAGGCTTTTTAACGGGCTACTCAAGGGTCTATTTATTCCAGCATTTTGTGGAAGATGTGTATGTCGGCTCACTGGTTGGGACACTATCTTCGGTGATCATCTATTTGTTTTTATATCGATGGATGAAAGGTCGAGAATCTAGAGAGGAAGCTATTTCCTGAGGTTTTCAGGTCACTAAAAATGAACAAGCCATAACACGACTGTTTTCAACAACATCGGTGTTATGGCTTGTTAACGCATGATTTACACTGAACTGGGCTATCGTAGCCGGTCCGAATCCCGCACCATTTTTTCGTCCCGACGAATGAATCGGTTCGCTAGTGCGTTGAAAACCAGGGCAGCAATAATGGCATAAAAGCCTGTCAGAAAATTGCCCTGATCGGCCGGATTGCCGTACTCTTTACCTGCATAGAGCGCCCGGTAAAGTACAATACCCATGATCGCTGTCAACATCAGGGCGTTTACCGCGCAAAGGGCCGTTTGGGTAAGGCGGTTGCGGTACTGAAAAATGGCATACAGCGCAGACAGCGCTACCAATCCCAGCAGAAGGCCCAGGTACCAGACTGACGTGACAACAGTAGTGGGAGCTACTTGTGCCGGAATACCCGCCTGTTCGGAAGCACGTTGTTGTTGACTGAATTCTAAAGCTGTAAGACGTGCCATTTCGGGGGCTTGCAATCCTGCTTTTTCCCAAAGCGGATTAGCTAAAGCGACCCCCATTGCAACGGCGATAAGAAACAAAAATATCGTTTGAATGCGTTGGATCATTTGTGAAATAGATATTTGGGAGCGCAAAAATAGTTCAAAAATCGATAGTGTATGAAAGCAGATGTTCGGTTAGTGATTACTGCTGATGGTTCACACACCGCTATAAACCAGGTACTCGATAAAACATATCATTCTATCCACGGCGCTTATCAGGAGTCGCAGCGGGTTTACATTGAGCTAGGCTTGTACGCTGCGCTAAAAATGTTTCCCCATAGCCCTCTCCATATCTTTGAAATGGGATTCGGGACAGGGTTGAACGCCCTACTAACTGCCCGGGAGGCAGAAATACATCAACATCAGGTTTTTTACACCGCTATTGAGGCATATCCAATGCCAATAGAAGAGGTTCGGCAGTTAAATTATGATCAATTCCTGGGTACATCTTATTTGACGAAGCTACACGAATCGTCCTGGAACGAGCCCGTTGAGATCAATTCCTGTTTTAGTTTAACCAAACTAGAAAGCAATCTTCAGGATCTACAAACCGACGAACGTTTTCATTTGATTTATTATGATGCGTTTGCGCCTACAGCACAGCCTGAATTGTGGGAGACTGAAATCTTTCAGCAAATGGCAAACTTGTTGCTTCCTGGCGGTATGATGACCACATACTGTTCGAGGAGTTATGTACAGCGTAATATGCGAGCCGCCGGTTTAACCGTTGAAAAGCATCCCGGTCCAGCCCATAAACGCGATATTCTAAGGGCAATTAAGCCAATGTAACTCATCTGTATATTAAAAAATGGTCTAGTGCTAATTTTATTGAATCAGTGACGTTATTTTGAAAACAGTGCCTTTACATCCAACAAAGCTATGAATCGTCTGTTCCTTTTCTTTGCCGCTTTCGTGATGCTCACGATCAGCGCGTTTCGAACCACCTTGCCTATTGAACCAACGAATGGCCCTAAGGCTGAGGCAAAACACATAAAGTGGTTGACCATTCAGGAAGCCTACACGCTGACACAAAAAAAACCTAAAAAGTTTGTGGTCGATGTGTATACCGATTGGTGCGGCTGGTGTAAGGTTATGGATCGTGAAACCTTCTCTAAGCCTGCGATTGTAGACTATGTGAACGAGAATTTTTACGCCGTTCGTTTTAATGCAGAACAGACTCAGGACATAAAGCTTGGTAAAGAGACCTTCAAATATGTCAGTACAGGTGGCCGCGGAGTTCATGAACTGGCCGCGGCCCTATTACGAAACCAGATGAGCTATCCGACGACAGTTTTTCTGGATGAAAAATTCCAGCTTATTCAACCGATTGCGGGTTATCTGGAACCCCGTACATTTCATCAGATTATTACCTATTTCGGAAGAGATTATCATCAGAAAGAGCCCTTCGATCAATACAAGACGGGTACGTATGCCAAAGAATTCCAAACGGCACTGGCAGGCAAATAAATAAAAAGTCAGACAGGTAAAGGGAAGGGGGCCGACTGAACGAATCGATTCGTTCAGTCGGCCCCCTTCTGAATGTATACTCGTCAGAACGAACGCTATCCATTAACTAGAACAAACAGCATAGAGTCTGGAACTTTAAGAAAATGGATATGTCATTTACGAGTATTTTTGTTGTCTTCATTAACCCTAGGAGTTTCGTTTCGAGCCGTGCCACGGTTTGTTTACGCATCAGTAGTAACCGTGGCACGGCTCGAAACGAAACTCCTAAACCCAACCAGTGAGATTAGATGAATAAACAACTGATTTTTCTATCGGCGATGACCGTTGCTGTTAGCGTTAAGGCCACAGCTTCTACGGCATCCCGGTTTTACCTGAACAAACCTTCTTATACGATTGAAGGAAGTAAGGTGCCGCGGCCGGGTGTACCACCCCGTAAATTCATCGATCCGCAAAATATGGATCTGTCCGTCAAGCCCGGCGATAATTTCTATCAGTATGCAAACGGAAACTGGATTCGGACGAACCCCATACCTGCTTCTAAAACCTCGTGGGGAAGTTTTAATGAATTACGCGAGAAGAGTCTTGACGCTATGAAGTCGCTGCTCGAGGATGCGACCAAAACCACAACCAGAGGCCGGCTTTATCAAATGGTAGGCGATTATTATACCAGTGGTATGGATAGTGTAACGCTCGAAAAACGCGGCTTTGATCCGATCAAGTCCGACCTGGCCCGCATTGATAAAGTCAACAATAAAGCATTGTTTCTCGATGAACTGGCCTATCAGCGGACGCAGGGCAATGGTATGTTATTTGGCTTTGGTGTAACGCCAGACCGAAAAAACGTAAATAAGTATTTGCCTCAACTTGCTCAGGGAGGTACTACACTACCAGATCGCGATTACTATCTGAAAAATGATGCCCGGAGCCAAAAGATCCGTGATGCGTATCATGATAACCTGGTCAGTATGTTTGCATTGATTGGTGAAGAGCCAACCCAGGCGTCACAGGATGCCGATGTGATCATGCGTATGGAAACGGCAATAGCCAAAGCACAAATGCCGCGTGTTGAGATGCGTGACCCGTATAAAACGTATAATAAATTGGCAGTGGCTGCTTTTAGTCAGAAAACGCCCGGCATTAGCTGGGCCGATCAACTGATCAAATACGGTGCCAAAGGTCAGGATACGGTACTCGTGCAGAGTCCTGCCTTTTTTCATTCACTCGATAGCTTGCTAACGGCAACCCCAATCGAAGACCTGCGGACATACATGCGCTGGAATATTTTGAAGAATGCGGCCCCCTATCTGAGCGATGCTTTTGTTCAGCAGAATTTTGCCTTTACGAAGGTATTGACTGGTCAGAAAGAGCAGACACCACGCTGGCAGCGTGTAAGCAGCCTGATTGATGGTACACTCAGCGACCTCCTTGGGCAACTTTATGTGCAAAGCTATTTTAAGCCTGAAGCCAAACAGCGAATGCTGGCTCTGGTCGATAATCTTGAAGCTTCCTACAAAGACCATATCAAAAATCTGGACTGGATGAGCGAAGACACCAAAAAGAAGGCACTTGTAAAATTGCTGGCGTTTAAGCGAAAAATTGGTTATCCCGACAAGTGGAAGGTATACGAGGGCGTTGTCATCAGCCGGAATGATTTCTATGGCAACGTAAAAGCAGCTAATAAATGGCAGTATAATCACGTACTTGGCCGATTGGGCAAACCGGTTGATCGGACGGAATGGGGTATGACGCCACCAACCGTAAACGCACAATACAGCCCGGTCAATAACGATATTTCGTTTCCTGCCGCTATTCTGCAATTTCCATTCTTTGATTTCGATGCCGACGATGCCGTTAATTATGGCGGCATCGGTGCTGTTATCGGCCATGAAATGACACATGGCTTCGACGACTCTGGCAGGCAATATGACGCTGATGGAACCTTACGCGATTGGTGGAGTAAAGACGATGCTACGAAATTTAAAGAACGTGCCGACAAAGTACGGGATCAGTTTTTCGGCTTTAAAGTGCTGGATTCTATCAAAGTAAACGGACAACTTACATTGGGCGAAAACCTGGCCGATCTGGGCGGACTGGCTATTGCCTACGATGCCTTCAAGAAAACGCCACAGGGTAAGTCAAAAACCAAGATAGATGGCTTTACGCCCGATCAGCGGTTCTTCCTGTCATGGGCACAGGTGTGGCGTAGCAACCAATTGCCTGAATCGACAGCGCAACGAATTATGACTGACCCGCATGCACCTGACGTTTATCGGGTCAATGGGCCGCTATCGAATATTGATGCCTGGTATCAGGCGTTTGCTATTCAACCTGGCGATACCATGTATAAGCCAAAAGAACAGCGGATTAAGGTTTGGTAGAACAAGCCATTCAGTAATAAATAAGAGGGTAATTGATGGAAATAAGTAGCTGCCGGGATAATCTGGGCTTATAGTACACCAATTACCTTTTTATCTTTCCGACTGAATTTAGTACGATACCCTTAACCGCTCGCTTTACACGTATGAATGCGTCCCGACTTATAATAGTAGGCTTGTTAGCTATCAGTCTCTCATGCCAGACAAAACCAAAACAGGAGGCTACAACTGCCTCCGATACTGCCACTGAGCAACCCGACAGTGCAGCAAATTTGGCGAAACGACCCGGCCCTGATTCTCCCCGAACCGCTGCTGACCGATTGATCAGAGCGCTTTATTTTGAACATAATGCGAAAGAAAACCCATTCCGTGAAAAGAAAAACAGAACGCTGATCGATCAGTTTTTTGCTAAATCGACGGCCGATCTTATCTGGAATGACGCACAGAAAGCATCGGGCAAAGTAAATAGAACGAAAACCAACCTGCTTTTTAACGCTCCCGATGCAGCCGTTAAGAAAACCTGGGTCGAACCGGCAGCCATCGGTGGAAAAAGAGCAATCGTATATGTGACATTTCAGGATAACGGTAAGCCACAAGAAGTTAAGGTCGACATGAATCAGGTGGACGGGGGGCGGTGGCGCATCACAGAGATGTTCTATCCGGATGGTAAGCAACTGACGCAATTGCTGAAATAAACGTAAAGCCGTGGAATTGTGTTATCGATAGCAAATAGATTCGTCCAGTCAGGAATAAAGGAGACGCTAATAGACGAACGAACAATTTATCTTCTGCGCTGAATACCAGGTTGTATGGCTCAGTGTAGACAAAATAAATGCAGGGTTTGTGACGCTTAAAAAATAATTCAGTTCTATTTTCTCTAAATTATTTTTAAGTCATTTGTTGACAACACGATAAAAGCGTGTAATTTTGCAACTCCAAACCCGAAAGGGGGGCGGAAATTGTTCTTTACGAGTGTTTTTGGGGAGTTTCCAGAGTGGCCAAATGGATCAGACTGTAAATCTGCTGGCGTACGCCTTCGGAGGTTCGAATCCTCCACTCCCCACTAAAGGAAGTTATAAAGTTTATCTGGTCATAAAGTTCTGGAGTTGAAAGACTCAAAGACTTTAAGGCTCTCCAACTTTGTAACTTCTTTTTTGCGGAAGTAGCTCAATTGGTAGAGCGATAGCCTTCCAAGCTATAGGTTGCGGGTTCGAGACCCGTCTTCCGCTCTATTAATGAATCGTGTAGAATGAAAAATGTATCGTGCTGTAGTTTCTGCAACCTCATTTTCATTCTACATTACCCATTAGTAAGTAAGCCGTTATAGCTCAGCGGTAGAGCACTTCCTTGGTAAGGAAGAGGTCCGGGGTTCAAGTCCCCGTAACGGCTCAAGACTTCTTTAGTGAAGTCTTATTGACGGGGCCGCCCGTGCGGTTTCAAGCCAAAACGGTGTCAGACCTCAATGGGTAGATATCGTCTGGCCTTATTTACGTTCAGCGAGTTCACCCAATAACAAACAACAGTTCATAATAGCGTTTTAAAAACATGGCAAAAGAGAATTTTGACCGCTCGAAACCGCACGTAAACATCGGTACGATTGGTCACGTTGACCACGGTAAAACGACGCTGACGGCTGCCATTACGAAAGTGCTGGCCGGAAAGGGTCTGGCCGCAATTCGGGACTTCTCCTCGATTGACAACGCTCCGGAAGAAAAAGAGCGTGGTATCACCATCAATACATCGCACGTTGAGTATTCAACCGCAAACCGTCACTATGCGCACGTTGACTGCCCAGGCCACGCTGACTATGTGAAGAACATGGTTACGGGTGCTGCCCAAATGGACGGTGCTATCTTGGTAGTAGCTGCAACGGATGGTCCAATGCCCCAAACGCGTGAGCACATTCTGCTCGCTCGTCAGGTTGGCGTACCTCAGCTTGTTGTCTTCATGAACAAAGTGGACATGGTAGACGATCCAGAGTTGCTCGAACTCGTAGAAATGGAAATCCGCGAACTGTTGAGCTTCTACAACTTTGACGGTGACAACATCCCAGTTATTCAAGGTTCGGCTCTTGGTGGCCTGAACGGCGATGCTAAATGGGTCGCTACCATCGAAGATTTGATGCAGAATGTGGATGATTTCATCCCCCTGCCTCCTCGTATGACCGAATTGCCATTCCTGATGCCGGTTGAGGATGTGTTCTCGATCACGGGTCGTGGTACGGTGGCTACAGGTCGTATCGAACGGGGAATTATCAACTCGGGCGAACAGGTTGAAATCCTGGGTATGGGTGCTGAAAACCTTAAATCAGTCGTAACTGGCGTTGAAATGTTCCGGAAAATTCTGGACCGTGGCGAAGCTGGTGACAACGTAGGTTTGCTGCTCCGTGGTATTGAGAAAACCGATATCCGTCGTGGTATGGTAATCTGTAAGCCAGGTTCGGTAACTCCCCACCTGAAGTTTAAGGCGGAGGTTTATGTACTCTCGAAAGAGGAAGGTGGCCGTCATACGCCGTTCTTCAACAAGTACCGTCCTCAGTTCTACTTCCGTACCACTGACGTAACTGGCGAAATTACATTGCCTGCCAACGTTGAGATGGTAATGCCAGGTGATAACATTACGATTGAAGTTAGTCTGATCAACAAAATCGCTATGGAAAAAGGTCTCCGTTTCGCTATCCGCGAAGGTGGTCGTACCGTAGGTGCTGGTCAGGTAACAGAAATCCTCGATTAAGTAAGTAATTCAAAACAAGTGCATTTCTTTACGGGGTGCACTTGTTTTTTGATATTATTTCGTACTTTTGCAGTCCGAATTCGGAAGCACGCCGGTTCGGTTTTTCAATACGGGTGTAGTTCAAGGGTAGAATAGCGGTCTCCAAAACCGTTGATGGGAGTTCGAATCTCTCCACCCGTGCCAATCCCTTACATACAATGGACAAGTTTATATCGTTTCTGAAAGCCTCTTGGGAGGAGGTTCAGCATAACGTGACTTGGCCTAAATTCGGCGATCTGCAATCCAGTTCAACGCTGGTATTGGTAGCATCGCTGATTTTTGCGCTATTGGTCGGGTTAATTGATTTAGTATTTGAGAACGGACTGAATGCATTTTATCAGTCATTCTAACGTATGATTTGGGATTGCTGATTTATGATTGACAGAAATCATACGTCAAAAAATCAACAATCATAAATCTTTACCAATATGAGCGGCATACAGTGGTACGTCATTCGGGCGGTATCAGGACAGGAGAAGAAGATCAAATCCTATCTCGATAACGAAATTATCCGGCAAAAGTTGGATGAAATCATCCCGCAGGTTCTTATTCCTTCGGAGAAGGTGTACGAAATGCGTAATGGCAAGAAACGGGTTCGTGAGAAATCGTTTTTTCCGGGCTATATCATGATTTCGGCCGATTTGGGTAATAACCGTGCGCTCGATCTGATCCTGAACATGCCAGGTGTTCTGGGATTTCTGGGAAATTCGCAGGCAGGTACAACGACTAAAGTTCCAGTTCCGTTACGGCAATCAGAAGTTAATCGTATGCTGGGCCGGATGGAGGAAGAAGCACAGGAAGTTGCAGCTCCAACTGTAGGTTACCTCAAAGGTGAAAATGTAAAAGTTGTTGATGGACCGTTTGGCGGTTTCATTGGCACCGTAGAAGAAGTATTCGACGACCGGAAGAAATTGAACGTCGTTGTAAAGATATTTGGCCGGAGTACTCCGGTAGAACTCAGTTACGCACAAGTAGAAAAAGAAAGCTAATCAAAAATTGGCTTTCAATTGGTCAGGCCTCCTATGCTTCCCTCAGAGGACAAATGACTAAAACAGCCTGGTTCATGGTGAATGGGTCTGATTTTATGAATGTGACTAATAAATCAGGCATCAGACTTCATAAATCACAACTTTTAATACGATGGCAAAAGAAGTAGGTGGCTATGTAAAGCTGCAAGTCAAAGGCGGGCAGGCTAACCCCTCACCTCCGATCGGTCCGGCGCTTGGTTCCAAAGGTTTAAATATCATGGAATTCTGCAAGCAGTTCAATGGCCGTACGCAGGATAAAGTAGGTATGGTATTGCCGGTTTTGATTACGTACTATAAGGATAAATCCTTTGATTTCGTCATCAAAACTCCGCCAGCACCAATTCTGCTGATGGAAGCGGCTAAACTGAAAAGTGGCTCTGCTCAACCAAACCGCAACAAAGTTGGCTCTGTATCATGGGATCAAATCCGGACAATCGCTGAAACGAAAATGCCCGATTTGAACGCTTTCACGGTAGAGTCTGCAATGAAGCAAGTGGCCGGAACGGCCCGCAGCATGGGAATTACGGTGACTGGCGCTGCGCCATTCGAGAACTAATAGACTTGCCCAGGCAAACACAGAAATGGCTAAGTTAACGAAAAAACAAAAGGAAGCTCAGTCGAAGTACGACGCTGCCAAAGAATACTCGCTGGAACAAGCAGCTTCTATTCTGAAGGAGATTTCGTACACTAAATTCGACGCTTCCGTGGATATTGATGTACGGTTAGGCGTTGATCCGCGTAAAGCCGACCAAATGGTACGTGGCGTAGCTACGTTGCCACATGGTACGGGTAAAACGGTTCGCGTTCTGGTGCTTTGCACCCCGGACAAGGAGAACGAAGCGAAAGAGGCAGGTGCCGATTACGTAGGGCTGGATGATTACATTCAGAAGATCGAACAAGGCTGGACGGACGTTGACGTGATTATCACGATGCCGAACGTAATGGCTAAAGTTGGTCGGCTGGGTAAAGTTCTGGGTCCACGTGGTCTGATGCCGAACCCGAAATCGGGTACGGTAACACCTGACGTAGCAAAGGCTGTTCGCGAGGTGAAAGCTGGTAAAATCGACTTTAAAGTTGACAAAACCGGTATTATTCACACCAGTATTGGTAAAGTGTCGTTTACGCCGGAAAAACTGGCCGAAAACGCTCAGGAAGTTATATCGACTCTGATGCGCCTGAAGCCTTCATCGGCGAAAGGTACATACGTGAAGACAATCTACCTGTCGAGCACAATGAGTCCGGGAGTAAATATTGATAAAGGCACAGTCGCCGGAATTTAAGCCATGAAGCGCGAGGAAAAAGGAGCGATTATTGAGGAATTAACTGACAAGTTTCAGCGCATTCCCTTCTTCTACATCACGGAAGCCAATGGCATGACGGTTGCTGAAACCAACAATCTCCGTCGGATGTGTTTTGAGCGGGGCATCGAGTACAAAGTGGTGAAGAATTCCTTCATCAAAAAAGCACTCGAAACCCTGGATACGGATTTTACGCCGTTCAACGAAACGGTGCTGCATGGCCAGTCAGCGGTGATGTTTCACCCTGAAAATGGTAAAGCACCGGCGCAGCTTATCAAGGAGTTCCGTAGAACAAATGATAAACTGCAACTGAAGGCTGCATCGATTGATTATAGCCTGTTTATTGGCGCTGACCAACTTGATACGCTCATCTCACTGAAGAGTAAGCAGGAACTGATCGGCGAAATTATCGGCCTGTTGCAATCACCTGCCAAAAATGTCATCTCGGCATTGCAGGGTGGTGGTAACAAACTGGCTGGTATCCTCAAAACGTTGTCGGAGCGCGAGGAAGCAGCTTAGCTGTAATGCGGGGTTCGTCATAATGACATAAGCCCGCATCTTTCGACACTAAAAAGCGGGCTTCGCCCCGCGCTATTAACAAATCGTATCACAATCAAATTAAGAAAATACTACAATGGCAGATTTGAAAGCGTTCGCTGAGCAGCTTGTAAGCCTGACGGTTAAAGAAGTTAACGAACTGGCTGCTATCCTGAAGGATGAGTACGGAATTGAGCCGGCTGCTGCCGCTCCCGTAATGGTAGCTGGTGGTGCTGCAGGTGGCGGTGATGCTGCTCCAGCTGTTGCTGAGAAAACTTCGTTCGACGTAGTTTTAAAAGCGGCTGGTGCTGCTAAACTAGCTGTTGTGAAACTGGTTAAAGACCTGACAGGTCTGGGACTGAAAGAGGCTAAAGAATTAGTCGATACAGCACCGAAACCAGTTAAAGAAGGCGTTAGCAAAGACGAAGCAGAAGCACTGCGGAAACAACTCGAAGAAGCTGGTGCTGAAGTAGAAGTTAAGTAAGCAACCACTTGATCGTATATCGCTCCAGGCAGGGGAGGCCAGACCAACGTCTGGTCTTTTCCTGTTTGGAGACTTTTTTGTCTATGCCCTTGCAAAAGACAAACTTATTCGTATTGCATTACGTTGTCTATTCACGCCCCTTAGGTTGGGTGACGCCCGGGGCCTGAATGACCGCTTAGTTCGGGTGCCGTTGTAAATCTTCACAACGCGCTCATAGAGAATCGGTTACGCAACTAAACGAAGAACAATCTTGGCTACAAACGCGAAAATCAGTACGCGCAAAAATTTTGCGACGATTCAGCCAGTGATTGGGTATCCAGATTTTTTGGATATTCAAGTAAAATCCTTCAAAGATTTTTTCCAGCTTGATACCCCCTCGAATCAACGTTCGGAGGAAGGATTATTCAAGGTTTTTCAGGAAAACTTCCCAATTTCAGACTCCCGCGAGAATTTCAAGCTGGAGTTCATTGATTACTCTGTTGATCCACCGAAATACTCCGTTGACGAGTCTATTGATCGGGGGTTAACGTATTCGGTGCCTTTGAAAGCCAAGCTGCGCCTGTCGAATAACGATCCTGATAACGAGGATTTTGAAACGATCGAGCAGGAGGTATTCCTGGGTAACATTCCGTATATGACCGAGAAAGGCTCCTTCGTCATTAACGGAGCAGAACGGGTTATTGTTTCACAATTGCACCGTTCGCCGGGTGTGTTCTTCTCCATGAGCAAGCACACAAATGGCACCAAACTCTATTCAGCCCGGATTATTCCATTTAAAGGGTCCTGGATTGAGTTCTCGACAGACGTTAACAACGTCATGTATGCGTACATCGACCGGAAGAAGAAATTCCCGGTTACAACGCTGTTACGTGCAATTGGTTTTGGGTCAGATAAAGACATTCTTGATCTGTTTGGTCTATCGGAAGAAGTACCGGCAACGCCAGCAAACCTGAAAAAAGCGATCGGTCGCCGGTTAGCTGCCCGGGTGCTGCGTACATGGACCGAAGACTTCGTTGACGAGGACACAGGTGAAGTAGTTTCGATTAGCCGGAACGAAGTATTGCTTGAGCGTGACTCGGCTATCTCGGCGGACGATATCGATGTAATTACGGACTCAGGTCAGAAGTCAGTCATCCTGCATAAGGAGGACATGAATATGGCCGATTATAATATCATTTATAATACGCTGCAGAAAGACAGCTCAAACTCTGAAAAAGAGGCCGTTGAGCAAATCTATCGGCAGCTTCGGAATGCTGACGCACCCGATGAGCAAACCGCTCGGGAAATCATCCAGAGTCTGTTCTTTTCAGACAAACGGTATGATCTTGGTGATGTAGGCCGTTACCGGATTAACAAAAAACTCGGTCTCGACATTTCTTCGGAGATGAAGGTTCTAACGACAGAAGATATTGTTTCTATCGTGAAGTACCTGATTGGCCTGATTAACTCGAAAGCCGTTGTCGATGATATTGACCACCTCAGCAACCGGCGTGTCCGGACTGTAGGTGAGCAGTTATATGCCCAGTTTGGTGTTGGTTTGGCCCGGATGGCCCGGACAATCAAAGAACGGATGAACGTACGGGATAACGAGGACTTTAAACCCGTTGACCTGATTAACGCCCGGACTTTGTCGTCGGTGATCAATTCGTTCTTTGGAACAAACCAGCTGTCGCAGTTCATGGACCAGACGAACCCACTAGCCGAAGTGACGCACAAGCGTCGTATGTCGGCTCTTGGACCCGGTGGTCTGTCGCGCGAACGGGCTGGCTTTGAGGTTCGTGACGTACACTATACGCACTACGGTCGTCTGTGTACCATTGAAACCCCGGAAGGTCCGAACATCGGTCTGATTTCGTCACTTTGCGTCTATGCTAAAATCAATAGCATGGGCTTTATCGAAACGCCATATCGTATCATTGAAAACGGTAAGGTGTCAATGGATAAGCCTGTAATGTACCTGACGGCTGAAGAAGAAGATACGCACTATATCGCTCAGGCAAACGCCGGTATCGATGATAAGGGTAACTTCCAGGTTGATCGTCTGAAGGCCCGTTTCGAAGGTGACTTCCCAATGGCTGAGCCTGCGAATGTAACATTCATGGATATAGCGCCGAACCAAATTGTATCGGTAGCTGCTTCCATGATTCCGTTCCTTGAGCACGACGATGCGAACCGCGCCCTGATGGGATCGAACATGCAGCGTCAGGCAGTTCCACTGCTCCGCCCGGAAGCTCCAATTGTAGGAACAGGTCTGGAAGGACGCGTAGCTGTTGATTCACGGACGCTGGTTATTGCAGAAGCTGATGGTGTTATTGAGTTTGTCGATTCAACCAAAATCGTAGTTCGCTACGAGCTTGATGATGATCAACTGGCCGTAACATTCGATGAAGACCGGAAGACTTATAATCTGATCAAATTCCGCCGGACGAACCAGGATACTTGCATCAACCTCAAACCAACTGTCCTGAAAGGCCAGAAAGTGAAGAAGGGCGATGTACTCTGCGAAGGCTATGCTACACAGGCTGGCGAATTAGCACTTGGCCGGAACATGAAGGTTGCCTTCATGCCATGGCAAGGGTACAACTTCGAGGATGCTATTGTGATTTCGGAGCGGGTTGTTCGTGAAGATATTTTCACCTCGATCCACATCGAAGAATTTGAACTGGAAGTACGCGACACGAAGCGTGGTGAAGAGGAACTAACCTCCGAAATTCCGAACGTGAGCGAAGAAACGGTTCGTAACCTCGACGAAAACGGTATCGTTCGTATTGGTACAGAAGTGAAGGAAGGCGATATTCTGATTGGTAAGATTACACCAAAAGGAGAGAGCGATCCTACGCCAGAAGAAAAACTGCTCCGTGCTATCTTCGGTGACAAAGCCGGTGACGTGAAAGATGCTTCTAAAAAGGCACCACCGTCATTGAAAGGCGTTGTTATTGACACTAAGTTATTTGCGCGTCCGGCTAAAGAAGACCGGGGTAAGCACAAAGACGAAGTGAAAGCACTGATGAAGAAATACGGCCGTGAGCTGAATGACTTCCGTGCCCGCATGATCGAAAAAGTGGTTACACTGCTCGATGGCAAAACCAGCGTGGGTGTTAAGCATAAATTCGGTGACGAAATTGTCAGCAAAGGCGTGAAGTTTAACCGCAAGAACATTACGGAAAACTTATTCCCTGACAAGAACTCATACCGCGACGAAAGTGGTTACGCTGTGCCAGAAGAAGCGAACATCCTGATCGATGTCAATTTGGATGGCTGGACGGACGATGATAAGCTGAATCAGATGATCGTTCATCTGGTGAAGAACTACAACAATCGTCGGAGCGAAATTACGGGCCGATTCAAGCGTGAACGCTTTACGCTTGAAGTTGGTGATGAATTGCCAGCAGGTATCGTGAAACTGGCTAAGGTCTATATCGCCAAGAAGCGGAAGCTGAAAGTAGGGGATAAGATGGCCGGTCGTCACGGTAACAAAGGGGTAGTTGCCCGGATTGTACGGGATGAAGACATGCCATTCCTGGAAGATGGAACAAAAGTCGACATCGTATTGAATCCGCTTGGCGTGCCATCCCGTATGAACCTTGGGCAGATTTATGAAACCGTATTGGCATGGGCTGGTCAGAAGCTGGATCGGAAGTATGCAACGCCAATTTTTGACGGAGCTACGGAACAACAAGTTGTTGATGAGTTAGATGCTGCCGGTTTGCCATCATTTGGTCGTACATACCTCTATAATGGTCTGACGGGTGACCGCTTCGATCAACCAGTAACGGTTGGTATCATCTACATGCTCAAACTCGGACACCTGGTGGACGATAAGATGCACGCTCGTTCAATTGGGCCCTACTCGCTCATTACCCAGCAACCACTGGGTGGTAAGGCGCAGTTTGGTGGTCAACGGTTCGGGGAGATGGAAGTATGGGCGTTGGAGGCCTTCGGGGCATCGAACATCCTGCAGGAAATCCTGACTGTGAAGTCGGATGACGTTGTTGGCCGCGCGAAGGCATATGAAGCGATCGTGAAAGGTGAAAACCTGCCGAAGCCGAATATTCCGGAGTCGTTCAACGTACTCGTTCACGAATTGCGTGGTCTGGCACTTGAAATTACACTTGAATAAAGTATTAGAAGCGAGTATTAGGAGTGAGAAGCTGCGTAAGTGTCTTCTGCTCCTAATACCAATACTCGTTACTATTACTCGTTTTAACTTATAATCTCCAACCAATGTCGTTCAAAAAGAACAAGAAACTCAATAGCGACTTTGCCAGCGTGACGATCAGCTTGGCGTCGCCAGAGTCTATTTTGGAGAGTTCCTACGGCGAGGTGACACAGCCGGAGACGATCAACTACCGGACCTACAAACCCGAAATGGGTGGCTTGTTCTGCGAGCGCATCTTCGGGCCAGTGAAGGACTGGGAATGTCATTGCGGTAAATATAAGCGGATACGCTATAAAGGCATTATCTGCGATCGCTGCGGTGTTGAAGTAACCGAGAAAAAGGTTCGCCGGGAGCGTATGGGCCACATCGAACTGGTGGTGCCTGTTGCGCATATCTGGTATTTCCGCAGCTTGCCGAACAAAATCGGTTATCTGCTGGGTCTTTCGACCAAAAAACTCGATCAGGTGATCTACTACGAACGGTATGTCGTAGTTCAACCAGGTGTGAAGGCCGAAGACGGCATTAACCAACTCGATTTCCTGACGGAAGACGAGTACCTTGATATTATTGACAAACTGCCGAGCACGAACCAGCACCTCGACGACAAAGACCCGAATAAATTCATCGCAAAGATGGGGGCGGAAGCGTTGGAAATGTTACTGTCGCGCGTTGATCTCGACGAACTGTCTTATTCCCTGCGTCACTCAGCAGCAACCGACACATCGCAACAGCGGAAAGCTGAAGCCTTGAAGCGGTTGAAAGTTGTCGAAGCGTTCCGGGAGGCAAACGGCCGGATTGAAAATCGTCCAGAGTGGATGATCATCAAGATGGTACCAGTAATTCCCCCAGAGTTGCGCCCGCTCGTTCCACTGGACGGTGGTCGTTTTGCAACTTCCGATTTGAATGACCTGTATCGCCGGGTAATCATTCGGAACAACCGTCTGAAACGTCTGATCGAAATCAAAGCGCCAGAAGTAATTCTCCGTAACGAAAAGCGGATGTTGCAGGAAGCGGTTGATTCACTGTTCGATAACTCGCGGAAAGTGAACGCTGTTCGTTCGGAAGGTAACCGTGCCCTGAAGTCTCTGTCTGACATGCTGAAGGGTAAGCAAGGGCGTTTCCGTCAGAACCTGCTCGGTAAGCGTGTCGACTATTCCGGTCGTTCGGTTATCGTGGTTGGTCCTGAGCTGAAACTGCACGAGTGTGGTTTGCCGAAAGACATGGCTGCTGAATTATTCAAGCCGTTTGTTATTCGGAAGCTTATCGAACGGGGTATCGTTAAGACAGTGAAATCGGCGAAAAAGATCGTTGACCGGAAAGATCCTGTTATCTGGGATATTCTGGAAAACGTGCTGAAAGGCCACCCTGTACTGTTGAACCGGGCTCCAACGCTGCACCGTCTGGGTATCCAGGCATTCCAGCCGAAGCTGATCGAAGGGAAAGCAATTCAGTTGCACCCACTCGTCTGTACGGCTTTCAACGCTGACTTTGACGGTGACCAGATGGCCGTTCACGTGCCGCTGGGCCAGGAAGCTATCCTTGAAGCCTCGCTGTTGATGCTGGCATCGCACAACATTCTGAACCCTGCCAACGGTGCACCGATTACGGTACCTTCGCAGGACATGGTGTTGGGCTTATATTACGTAACTAAAGGTCGTAAGAACACGCCTGAATATCCAATTTCGGGTGAAGGAATGACGTTCTACGGTGCTGAGGAGGTAATTATTGCCATCAACGAAGGTAAAGTTTCCAAGCACGCCAACATTAAGTGTCGGGTTAAAGTCCGGGATGAAAGTGGTGAGCTGGTTTATAAAGTAATTGACACCGTTGCTGGCCGGTTGTTGTTCAACCAGGCTGTACCGGAAGAAGTAGGCTATATCAACGAACTGCTGACGAAGAAAAAGCTGCAACAAATCATTGCACTGATCTTCAAGATCTCGGGCGGTGCGCGTACGGCTCAATTCCTCGACGAAATCAAAGAACTTGGGTTCCAGATGGCGTTTAGAGGTGGGTTGTCAATCGGCTTGAGCGATGTCATGATCCCTGAAGCTAAACAGGGACTCGTTGAAGAAGCGAAGGCTGAAGTACAGAGCGTTTGGGACAACTACCTGATGGGTCTGATTACGGAGAACGAACGTTACAACCAGGTTATTGATATCTGGACGCGCGTAAATTCCCGTCTGACCGAGACGCTGATGAAGCAGCTCGAAGCCGATCAGGGCGGATTCAACTCAATTTACATGATGATGCACTCGGGAGCCCGTGGTTCTCGCGAGCAGATTCGGCAGTTGGGTGGTATGCGTGGTCTGATGGCTAAGCCACAGAAAAACCTGCAGGGTTCTGTTGGTGAGATTATCGAAAACCCGATCCTGTCGAACTTCAAAGAAGGTCTCGACGTATTGGAGTACTTTATCTCAACGCACGGTGCTCGGAAAGGTCTGGCCGATACAGCTCTGAAAACAGCTGATGCTGGATACCTGACCCGTCGTCTGCACGATGTAGCACAGGATGTTATCATCAGTGAAGATGATTGTGGTACGCTACGTGGTCTGCAAGTTTCGGCCCTGAAAGATAACGAAGACATCGTTGAACCACTGTCCGAACGGATTCTTGGTCGTACAACGGTTCACGATATCTACGATCCGCTGTCGAAAGAGTTGATTGTTGCTTCGGGTGAACTTGTTACGGAAGAAGTAGCTGCCCGTATTGACGAAACCAGTATCGAAACGGTTGAAATTCGTTCGGTATTGACCTGTGAGTCACGGCAGGGCGTTTGTGCAAAATGCTATGGTCGTAACCTGGCATCGGGGCGCATGGTAGACATCGGTGAAGCTGTGGGCGTAATTGCTTCTCAGTCCATTGGTGAGCCAGGTACACAGTTAACCCTGCGTACATTCCACGTTGGTGGTACGGCCTCTAACATTGCTGTCGATGCCTCGATCAAAGCGAAATTCGATGGTCTGATCGAATTTGAAGAAATGCGGACAGTACAGTCGGAAGACTCCGAAGGCAACGCTCAAACGGTCGTTATGGGTCGTTCGGGTGAAATTCGGATTGTTAATCCAAATGACCGTAATGTCGTTCTGATCAGCAATAACGTTCCTTATGGCGCGTTCCTGCGGGTGAAAGACGGCGATACGGTGAAGAAAGGTGACGATATCTGCGCATGGGACCCTTATAACGCCGTTATCCTGTCGGAACTGACTGGTACACTGAACTTCGACGCGATTGAAGATGGTATCACCTATCGCGAAGAGTTTGATGAACAGACGGGCTTCCAGGAGAAGGTGATTATCGAAAGCCGTGATAAAGCCAAGAACCCAGCAATTGTTGTGAGTGGAACAAGCTCGCTGTTGCTGCATCTTGACGAAACAGGCAATGGTCAGCTTCAGAAAGGCTATAACCTGCCGGTTGGTTCGCGCCTTGTTGTAAAAGAAGGACAATCGATTAAGGCTGGTCAACCGCTGGCTAAAATTCCACGTAACGTTGGTAAAACCCGTGATATTACGGGTGGTCTGCCACGTGTAACGGAATTGTTCGAAGCCCGGAACCCATCAAACCCGGCTGTAGTGAGTGAAATTGATGGTGTTGTTACGTACGGTACGATCAAACGGGGTAACCGCGAGATCTTCATCGAGTCGAAAGACGGCACCAAGAAAAAGTACCTCGTACCACTGTCGAAGTTTATCCTTGTACAGGACAATGACTTCGTACGGGCCGGTGCACCGTTGTCTGACGGAGCCATTACGCCGAGCGATATTCTGGCTATCAAAGGCCCGACTGCCGTTCAGGAGTATCTCGTGAACGAAATTCAGGAAGTATACCGTCTGCAAGGCGTAAAAATCAACGATAAGCACATTGAAGCTATTGTGCGTCAAATGATGCAGAAAGTTGAGATTATCGACTCTGGAGACACCAACTTCCTCGAAGGTCAGGTCGTTGACAAGTGGGCATTCCGTGAAGAAAACGATAAAGTTCTCGATGCGAAAGTGGTCATGGACGCTGGCGATTCGCCAAACTTCAAACCTGGCCAGATCGTAACGAGCCGTCAGCTGCGCGATGAAAATTCGAGCCTGAAACGTCGTGATCTAACGCTGGTGACTGTCCGTGATGCAATGGCCGCTGTTTCGCAGCCAACGCTGATGGGTATCACACAATCGTCGCTGGGTACTGATAGCTTCATTTCGGCTGCTTCCTTCCAGGAAACAACGAAAGTGTTGAGTGAAGCTTCTATCCGTGGCAAGCGCGACATGCTGGAAGGTCTGAAAGAAAACGTTATTGTTGGTCACCTGATTCCGGCAGGAACGGGTCTCCGCCGATACCAGAGCGCGATTGTTGGTTCGAAAGAAGAACTGGAGTCGATCACTGAGTCACGCGAACAGTTCGCCCGCAGCAAAAAACGGGCGACGGTATAAGCGTCAGACTGAGAATAGTTATAAAAATACCCCAACTGGAAACGGTTGGGGTATTTTTATGCTGAGATTAGAACAAAGAAGGTTAATTACAGATTATCTTGTAAAACATTCATCCAATACACAATATGCAACTCAACGCTGGTTGCGAACTTTCGTTCGAAGCTCAGGAACCAACCCCATTAATATTAATGCTACGTCCTCGCTCGGGAGCTGGACAATGGATTATCCGCGAAGAATATCAAATTACACCTGCTGTTAATGTTACTGAATTTACTGACATGTATGGCAATTTATGTCAGCGTGTTGTTGCACCGCAGGGGCCGTTCTCCATTCACTTTTCGGCAACCGTCCAAACGGCGGATCTTATTGATGTGTCAATTGGGGCACCTTATACCCCGGTTGAAGACTTGCCCGATGATGTATTGCATTATACCTTGCCTAGTCGTTACTGCCAGTCAGACCAATTAGGCGATCTGGCAACTGAGATCACAAGCAATAGTGAGCCCGGTTACGATCAGGCCGAGGCCATTCGGCGGTGGATTCATACGAACATAGTGTATCAATATGGAACTAGCGACGCCAGCACATCGGCAGTTGATACCGCCAATAAGCGCATTGGCGTTTGCCGGGATTTTACGCATTTGGGTATTTCGCTTTGTCGTTCACTCAATATTCCGGCCCGGATGGTAGTTGGTTATCTTTACCAGTTAGACCCAATGGATCTGCATGCCTGGTTTGAAGCGTATGTAGATGGGCGCTGGTTTACGTTCGATGCTACCCAGGATCAACCGCGTGGCAATCGAATTACGGTAGCATATGGGCGAGATGCCGCTGATGTTGCTTTTACAACTCAGTTTGGAGCAATGACGCTCAACGATATGAAAGTCTGGGTTGATGCCGTTGAAGTAGATAGTGAAGAAAAAAAGTAGATGGAGACGCAACCCTTTCAGTTTCAATGGAGTCTATAGAAAAAAAGGATACCAGCCGATGAACAGACAATTCCTTTTCTTTGCTTTGTTAGGGTCTATAACTGCCTGCCAGCATGAAAACGATATTCAGCCAAGTGCATCGTCATTGGCAGGCGAAGTGACTGGTAGCTACCAGACAAACTTTTTTCTTGATCCATCCTGTGTAGCTGTTCCAACCGATCAAATGCCTACTGCTGAGTTAAAAGCTGAATCAGATAGTACAGTTACCTTGCTTTATACAAAATTCTTTCCGAATAAAGAGGTTCGGCAACTATCGCATGTCAGCTTAAGTCGTCAGGCCGATGTGGTTCAGCTACGGATGGCTGATTCAAGTATTGGGTCATTTCAAACCGATCGTATTTTTACGAATAACGGCATGGAGAAACAGGGTAAAGTGTTACGGATAACCATGCAACAGAATCCACAGGAGGCACTGTTTTTTACCGGTTATAAAAAGTAAAAAGCGCGACACCGTTGGGTGCCGCGCTTTTAATTCATTTAAAATGGCTGTTATCTACCGAACTGCGAACTCGCCAGCTCCTATCCGGAACCCTTCTGAGTACAATTCAATAGTGTATTTACCGGGTTTGTAAGGAATTCCCCGCGTATACAGTAACTCGACGTTTTGACCATTGCTGGTGTAATTTACCGTTTGCTTGGTCGTGTAAATCGTTTCGTTACCGTCAACAGTAAAGGTGCCAGAGCCATTGGCCATATCAGACACTACAGCACCACTTGGGTCAAGTACGCGAACAAAAACTTCTTTCGGCTCTTCCTTCGTGAGTGGGTTATCGAGCAACGTATAAACTAGCTTGATTTTGTCCAGACGTTTTGCTTTGTAAGCATCATCCTCTTTAACCTTGCCTTTTGCGTTAACAGAAAAGACTTTAACGTTCTGAGCCTTCAATGCAGCCGCTCGGGTCACTTTCGTACTTAGTTCCTGATTCTGCGATACAACCGTTGTAACTGAGTCTGCCAGACGTTGCTTCTCCGTTTTAAGGCCGGTGTTTTCTTCATCCAGAACCTTGACATTGGTTGCCAGTGTTACGTTTTCTCGCTGGAGGTTAGCAATGAGGGTGTCTTTCTCCACCAGAAACGCTTCGTACTGTTTGATTTTAGTTTCATACTTAGCAATCGAAATCCGATTGCCTTTCCGCAGAGATGCTTTATCTACTTCCAGTTGAGCTTTCACTTTCTCCAGCTCCGATACGTCACCACCTAATTTTTGTACTTCGGCAATTTTAGCATCCAAAGCTGTCGAAATTGAATCCAGCTTAACACGAGTGGTTGACAGCTCCTCAACACGCTCTGAGATAGTTACTTCCTGATTCTCTGAAACTTTCTTCTGGTCAAAATACAGATAACTGGATACACCAGCTAAACCTGTCATTATAATCAGGGCCGCCAATAAGGCACCATTTGTCTTTGACCTTGGGGGATTGTTCTCCATAGCAAATTTTCAGTTTAACGGTTTAACATGCACAGACTAAAAAAAGCCGCTTGCGCGGTTGTGTAGAGGTTGTTACATCTGAGTGTAGTGTTGGGCTAAGAATCGTATATTTTTGTTATAGAAGAACTCGTTTAAAGCGCGACATGAATTTGGAACGCCCTCCGATACTGGCATATTGCATCAAACAACTCATTTATGTCCAAAAAAGTTTTTTTTAAGTATATGCCAGACAAAGGTAATGCATTGTGACTATCAATTTGTTAAACCGAATAATAAATAATTTTAGTAGCCTATATAAAATACCGTATAGTAAGAAAATACAGTGCCATACACAACAATAACAACTGACAAACACAATTGGTTATCTCCCCATGCCCGAACTACCCGAAGTTGAAATTCGACGTCAATATCTTGAAACATCTGCGCTTTATCAACCAATTAACCATATCGAGGTTGAGGATAAAAAGCTACTAACTACTGATTATAACACATTAATCAATACACTTGAAGGTCGCTCATTTACCGGTACACGTCGGATCGGTAAAAATTTGTTCGTCCTGACAGACAACACTGATATCATCGTTCACATGCATTTTGGCATGACTGGCGATCTGCAGTATTATCATGCTTCTCTTGACCGTCCGCGCTTCGCCCGAATCGTATTTGAGTTCGAAACCAATTTTAATCTGGGCTTTCTCTGTCCGCGAAAGTTTGAGCGTGTTGGCTTAATAGACAATATTGATGTCTTCCTGCAACGTAAAAAAATTGGCAAAGATGGTTTAGACATCACGTTGGACGAACTTTCGGAGCGAGTTAAACGCAAAAAAGCGCTAATTAAACCGGTGCTTCTTGACCAAAGCGTGGTGGCTGGCCTTGGCAACTGGATTGTCGACGAAGTTCTTTTTCAGGCATTTGTCCATCCCGAACAACGTGCTGACTCGCTCACTAACGGACAGCTTAGTCAGATTCATGCCGCAACTCGCCTTGTTCTGGAGACCGCGATTCGCAATGAGGCAACATACCGTGATTTCCCCAGCAGTTTTCTAATTCACGTCCGCGAATGGGACAACTCGCCTTACGACGACCTGGAGGCTCATAAGTTTTGTCCTCGATGTGGTACACGGATCGAGCGAATCGTTGTTGGCGGACGTACAACCTTCCTGTGCCCGAAGGAGCAACTGCTTTAATGAACTTGTCGATGTGGAACAATGTTGGCGTATTAAATGTATTTACATTAATTATGGCAACACAACGCGCTATTTCAGCAATACATACAGCTACCCCAAACAATGTTGGTGATGGCTTTATTGGCTTAAATGCATTTCATCCGCAAGGGTCCAGACCATTTAATCCATTTCTACTTTTAGATCATCATGGGCCAATGACGGTACAACCCTCCAATAAACCAAAAGGGGTTGATGAACATCCGCATCGGGGTTTTGAAACAGTGACAATTGTTTATAAAGGCGCTTTGGAACACCGCGATTCGGCAGGCAACCATGGAAAACTCTTTGCTGGTGATGTACAATGGATGACGGCAGCGTCGGGCATCATTCATGAAGAAAAACACGAGAAAGAATTTTCCCGTCAGGGTGGTCAACTGGATTTTGTACAACTGTGGGTTAATCTGCAAGCTAAAGATAAAATGAGGCCACCCCGTTATCAGGATATTGCATCGACAAGAATTCCGACGGAAACACTGGCTAACGGGGGGCAACTTCGGGTTATTGCCGGTGAACTATCGGGCTTGCAGGGGCCAGCTCAGACTTTTAGTCCAGTGGTTCTTGCCGACTTATCGTTGTCGGCGGGCCAGTCAGAAACCATACAGGTGCCTACCGATTATTCGCTGATGGTTTATGTCTTAAGTGGGTCGGCAGCTCTGAACGGTGAATCACTCCAACGTGGTCAGATTGCTTTACTGAATCACGATGGCGAGTCGATTACGCTTTCGACCACTGCTGATGCGAAATTACTCATCCTGGCCGGTGAGCCAATTCATGAGCCTCTGGCAGCTTATGGCCCATTTGTAATGAATAGCAGGGAAGAGCTAATAGAAGCATTTAATGACTTTCAGGCTGGCCGCATGGGCGTACTGAATTGAGTTTTAGTGTCTTCGTAACAGAAGTAGGAGTTCCGCTCAGAACTGTACCACGGTTTTTTTTCGTATCATTAGTAATCGTGGTATAGTTCTGAGCGGAACTCCTGAGGAGAAAACCAGTGGTAATTTTCATCCCTTCGCTTAAATACCTGTTCAACTAGAACAGCTCCAACCAAATACTATGGTCGGGTTTGGTCAATGGTCTTTAAAACAAAGAAATAAGGTCTTTAAAACAAAACCCTCAAAATCCGCTCGGCCTACTTTTGTTCCAACCATTTATCTCTTAAATCATGGAACAAGAAACAAGCGTAGACTATGCCAACGGGGCTCTGCAGAAGCCAATCCATTCCGGTTTTACAGCCACTTCCACCACCACTGACGTCATTAAAGGAATTGACCTTAGCGGAAAAACAGCCATCGTAACCGGAGGTTATGCAGGAATAGGGTTAGAAACGGTTAAAACCTTTGTAGAGGCAGGAGCACATGTTGTAGTGCCTGCTCGTGATGTTAACAAGGCGGCAAAAAATCTGGAAGGCATCCCGAACATTCTCATCGAACCGATGGATTTGATGGACTCACCTTCCATTGATGCGTTTGCGGCAAAATTCCTCAGTACCGATAGGCCGCTACATATATTAGTCAACAATGCGGGTATAATGTGGGTACCGCTCCAGCGGGATGCACGAGGATATGAATCTCAACTGGCCACGAATCATCTGGGGCATTTTCAACTCACGGTAAGGCTTTGGCCAGCCCTAAAAAAAGCGGGTAATGCCCGAGTTGTCAGTGTTTCTTCTTTTGGTCATCAGATGGCACCCTTTAACTTTGACGACCCCAACTTTGACCACCGAACCTATGAAACCCTGGTAGGCTATGGCCAGTCTAAAACGGCAAATAATCTTTTTGCTGTAGAACTGGATTCCAGGGCCAAAGCGTTTGGAGTTCGTGCCTTTTCGCTTCATCCGGGATCCGTTAATGGAACTGATTTAGGGCGGGTTGCTCCCATGGACTTATTTCAACAAATGGGCACCCATGATACCGAAGGCAACCTGTTTCCTGAGGTTGCCCGGAAACTAAAAACGATTCCACAGGGTGCCGCAACAACCGTTTGGTGTGCAACCAGCCCGCAACTGGCTAATCTGGGCGGAGTGTATTGTGAGAATGCCGATGTGGCCGAATTAGATCTGGGAAACATTGACCATCACTATGATGACCCATTGACACTTCGTGGTGTAAAACCTTATTCAGTCGATGCGGAAAATGCGAAACGATTGTGGACGTTGAGTGAAGAGCTAACAGGCGTTTCGTTTGTAACGGAGTAAGATCTGTTTTCTACCTACCAATGGGTTAAAACGGGTAAAAAGGTAGCGTTTAAGACTCTACCTTTTTACCTGGGTCGATGGGTGTGCCATTCGTATGACCGTCAGATTTTACAAAGAGTTTGTTTTGTACCATAGCCTTTAAAAATCGTGGGACATCAAGCCTACTATATCCATCCTGACCTGAAGCTGTCATCCTTCGATGAT
The DNA here is from genome assembly GCF_010233585.1 of Spirosoma endbachense. Lineage (NCBI taxonomy): Bacteria > Pseudomonadati > Bacteroidota > Cytophagia > Cytophagales > Cytophagaceae > Spirosoma > Spirosoma endbachense. The sequence continues at coordinate 6,191,586 of NZ_CP045997.1, read as the reverse complement.
AAGTTTTATAAAGCCGACGTGCTGTTCGAGCATCATTTGCTGGTCTGGTTTATTTCAGGAGAAACCAAGATCGTGCAGGGGGATAAGGTTCATTGGTTCGGTGCTGGCGACATCTTATTGTTTCCCCGTAATCAGCTCGTGACGGTAATCAATTATCCTAAAGACGGTTTGCCGCACAAATCAGTAGTAATGCATCTGACTAAGAGTCGATTAACCGGGTTTTACGCTAAAAATAAGGTTGACGTTAAGCAGATGCAGCCTCCGAAATTCCACACATTTGACCAGCATCCGCTTCTAAAAAGCTGTCTGGCCTCCTTGATTCCCTATTTTGAGCTGAAAGAATCATTGCCCGATACAATTGCTTCCATAAAAATAGAAGAAGCCATTACTATACTTAGGATGATCGATCCCAATATCGACCATTTGCTGGCTAATTTTGATGAGCCCGGCAAGTTAAGTCTTGTCGATTTCATGGAGCAGAACTACATGTTCAACATGTCGATGGATAAGTTCGGTTACCTGACTGGCCGCAGCTTGACCACGTTTAAGCGGGATTTTAAAAAAGTATTCCAGACTACCCCGCAAAAATGGCTTATGGATAAGCGATTGGAACTCGCCCATTATCAGATCCGGGAAAAGAAGCGAAAGCCTTCCGAGGTTTATCTGGAGGCTGGCTTTGAGAATCTATCCCATTTTGGCTATGCCTTTAGAAAACGTTATGGTTATGCACCAACCGAAATAGTGGGTTAGCTAACTGACACCGAAAAAGTAAGTACTGGCACTATCATCGTTATAGCTTATTGAAATACCCGATTATTGTTTTCTCTTACAGGCAACCCTCTGTTGTACAACGTTATAAATCCTTAATATTCCCAGATCCAATTACGTCTCTATAAACAGGATTCTCACGAAGTTCCGTAGCGCGAACGAGTTTATCGGAGCCGAACTTTGTTTTTAGATCATAGAGTGTTTGCCGAAATTTATACTTACGTGTCGTATCGGTAAACAGACAATACTACTTCGGTTGGTATGAACCGGAAAACAACAACGTACATGGTATGCAGGAGTTCGTTTAAAACGGGTTCGCAACGATGAGCTGCCTGAAACTTATCCAATCGTCCCCGAATAATCTGATAAAGTTCGATACCATCCTGTTTCGGTTCAGGAAAATGAGCTTCGTAGTTAAAGGTCTTGCCCGTGTGGTATCGGCACGGGAATGACATATCCTGGCAAAATACGCCCTGCTTCACCATCCTTCGTTCGAGTGTAAGACAGAGCGACCGAAGTAATTCATCTAAGCGTTCTGGGGTGTGCCGCTGTTCAACTGAAATCGTTCGCATGGCAGACATGCTTTTGTTGCCGTCGTTCGTTTGTAAATCGACCTCTCCGCCAAAGTTTAGGCGCAAATGCCAGTGCCAGCCAATAATACTTTTGCAGATAGCCTTGAGGTGATTTGGGGAGGCATAACGGAGATCGAGCGGAGTGTATACTCCTCCTGCCTGCAACCGTGCGGCCATGCGGTGCCCAATGCCGGGCAAATCAGTCAGAGAAAGCGTTTGCAGCACATTGTCGATCGTATCTGGTGTAATGATGGTTAAGCCATCCGGTTTTTGGATATCTGATGCCAGTTTTGCCAGAAATCCATTAGGCGCAATCCCAATAGAACATTGCAGATAATCGCCCACTTTCTCCCGAATCACCTGCTTGATGTTTCGGCCACCTGTTGCATGTCTTTATAAACCAGCTGTTAACTCGTCAGATCAACGACAGCTTCGTCAACACTTTTTGGAACAACATCGTCAGAAAACGTACGCAGAACGGCAATAATCTTCGTATGATATTCCCGATACCGATTTGGGTGCGTCTCTATTGGTACTGGTTCCTGGCATAAGAAAATGGCCTGATTGAGCCGCATTCCTGTTTTTACGCCTTTCTGTTTAGCTTCTATCGAGGGAGCAATTACACAACCATGCCGACCTGTATACACACATACGCCTACAGGACGCCCACGCAGCCAATAATTTTCCTGCTGTTCGCAGGAAGCAAAGAAACTGTTCATATCCACAAACAGTACCGTTGGAGAAGTATGCGTCGTGAGTCGGTTGTGGTTCATTAATTTTACGAAAAGAAAGTGTCTTTTGGCCTATTCATTCGTCTGTATTTGTTGTATGTTTGTTGTAATACAAGCGCAATATATTTTACTTGTATTATGTTGTCGACAATCTATACGACAATGGCAGGAAAATGTTTAGAAAAAATTAATGACGCAGTGACTATACAAGATCGATTAAAGCAGGTGTTTGATGCGTTGGGCATTACTATCTATCAGATTGCCAAAGAATTAGGCGAAAATCCGTCTAAATTTTATAATATTCTGAATGGGCGGGCCAAACCATCGTATGACACCATCATGAGTTTACTGGCGTGTTATCCTCAAATCAGTGCAGATTACCTGATACGAGGGATTCTTCCTGTGCTGAATTCGCCAGAGCCCAATGCAAAAATGATGCCATCCGATGATGAAACCGTCGAGGTGCCGTTTGTGCCGGTCCGATTCTACGCCACATTTGTGGAGAGTTATGCCGATGGCTCCAGCGCGTCAGAAACAGAATCATTCCGGGTCCGAAAACCCGTTATGAAAGGACATAGGCAGGCGGTTGTGCTGGAAATCTCGGGCAATAGCATGAGTCCACAACTCGCCCACGGAGCCAAAGTATTAGCGGTACGCATCAGCGAAAGTGACTGGGAGTATCAATCTGGGGGTGTTTATGCCGTCATGTACCGTGATTACTTTGTTGTGAAACGTATCCGCGACAATGAACTGATCACACGGAAATACCTGACACTACACTCTGATAATCCAAATGGAGGGAACGTGACGGTTCCATTACAGGATATTCGCGGGATGTGGAAGATTGTAACAATCGTAGAAGCACCAGTAGAGTAAATTTACAAGCTATCGACTTGATGGTTTTCACCCTGCAAGGCTTCTTTCTGATGCGCCCACATTTCCTGAAAAGTAGGACTTCGCGTCAACAGCGTTGAGAAATTACCTTCATCGACAATACGGCCATCCTGCATAATGTAGATATAATCGAACAGCGGTAGTAAGTGGAGTCGATGAAGGGTTGATACTAAGGCCTTGTCAGAAAATTCGCGCAGAAGCTGACGATAAACAGCCAGCTCAGTTTTGGGGTCTACACTGCTTGTTGGTTCATCCAGGAGTACAATATCGCTCGTTCGGGCGGCTAATATGCCCCGCGCCAGCGCTAGTCGTTGCCGCTGGCCACCCGACAGATTCACACCTTTTTCCTGAATATTCGTTTCGAGACCATTCGGTAATTGCCTGACTACATCATCAAAACGAGCAATTTGACAAACCTGGGTAATCTCATCATCGTTAAAGGGTAAGCCAAGAGTAATGTTGTAGGCTATTGTGTTCTCGAAAATCTCCGGTTCTTGTGGAAACAGCGTTACCGTGTTAGAAACACCGTTTAGATTGGAAAAATGTTGACCATCTATCCGCACTGACAAGCCAGATTCTGGCGCATACAATCCGCGTAGGAGCGTCAGTAAAGTACTCTTGCCAGAACCACTTTCCCCAATAAAAGCAATTCGTTTGCCTCGGCTTAGGCTAATTTTTAGATTATTTAAGGTCGGGGCCTTACGATCTGTTGAGCCTGAGCGACTATGTGAGAAATTGAGTCCCGTTATGTCAATAGTTTGCCATCTATCGGGTAGCGTTTCGTAGTCTGGCCGTTCGTGTTGACCATAAGCTTCTTTAATACCCCGTGCTGTTTGGACATCTGTATTGAACTGTACGATCTGGGTATATTGCCAGGCTACATCATGAAAAACACTCGTAAATTGATTCACATAGCCCAGCAGTGTCACTAAACCCCCGATAAGAAAGACCTGTCCTGGTGTGTAATGCTGGTAAACATAGCCTGTTGCCAGAACAATATAAATGAGCGCTACCAACATTGAGGCTACAAACCACTTCCACTCATTGATTCGTACCTGCCTCATGAACGGCGGAAAAACGGCCGCGATTTTACTGCCTAAGCTCTCCTGAATCCGTTGTTCTAACCGTAGGGTTATGACAGTAATAATATTGGATAAACTGTCGAACAGAGTCGATGAAACAACGTGCTCGCGTTCATTCGTCTCGTCAAGTGCCTTAATGAAAGGACGGTCGAAGCGGAGAATAACCCAAATAGTTAAGGCACCCAATGCAACACCGGCCAGCCCAAATAAAGGAGAGAAGAATAGCATAGCTCCAAATGAGAACACAAATTTGGAGAGCGCCTGAATATAAATAAAGCCGTCCTGAAAAAACGTTTTCAGGGCATCGTAAGCCTTTCGGATTCGATTGATTGTTGCCCCACTGTGGTGATCTTTATGCCAGCCAACCGGAAGATAGAGGGTCTGGTGAAATAATTCGTCCAGAAAATTACGGCTTAAATTGAATGCTAATCGGCGTTCCATAACCCTTGCCGGTCCATGAAAAGCCCATTCTAGTAGTTCAAGGGTTACGTAACCACCCGCATAAAGCCAGACCAGCCGTAAAATGGCTGTGTCCTGCTGTTGAAGCTCCCCAATAAACCACCCGAATAGCAATGGTCGAATAGCCGCCACAACATTGGCCATAATAAATAGGAAATAAACCAGTATATACTGCCGCTTTTCGTGCCGGGCATACGTCCAGGCTGTTCGAAGTAGGGTTATATATGGATTTTGCATGATTCTAAGTTACAGACACGATTTTGTAATGCATTCCACTAACAAAATTGACAAAAAAGATGAAGAGTTTTCGTTATATTCTTAGTTTATTCATTTGTTTTCTGATTGGCTTTCAGTAATTTTGCGACCTGATTCGTGAAAGGTGCCGTTTGCGAACTTTGCGGCTCCTTCCTGCTGTTTTAGAATTAAATAACTCTCAGTATAACAAGCTAATGGCTCGCGATTTAAATTTCACGAGAAACATCGGTATCGCTGCTCACATTGATGCAGGTAAAACGACCACAACCGAACGAATTCTCTATTACGCCGGGGTAAGCCACAAAATCGGTGAGGTACACGATGGTGCCGCCACGATGGACTGGATGGAGCAGGAGCAGGAGCGTGGTATCACGATCACTTCCGCTGCGACTACCGTTGACTGGACCTACCGGGACAAGAAATACCACATCAACATCATTGATACGCCGGGCCACGTTGACTTCACCGTTGAAGTGAACCGTTCGCTGCGCGTTCTTGATGGTCTGGTGTTCCTCTTCAGCGCCGTTGATGGTGTAGAACCACAGTCAGAAACCAACTGGCGTCTGGCCAACAACTATAACGTAGCTCGTTTGGGCTTCGTTAACAAAATGGACCGTTCAGGAGCCGACTTCCTGAATGTGTGCAAGCAGGTAAAAGAAATGTTGGGTAGCTACGCTGTTCCTCTTCAGTTGCCAATCGGCGAAGAAGAGAACTTTAAAGGTGTAGTTGACCTCGTTAACTTCCGCGGTATCCAGTGGAATGAAGACGATAAAGGTATGACCTTCCAGGAAGTTCCTATCCCGGACGATATGCTGGACGAAGCCACCGAATGGCGCGAAAAACTCCTTGAAGCAGTTGCCGAATTCGACGACAGCCTGATGGAGAAATATTTCGAAGATCCAGAGTCGATTTCGGAAGACGAAATCCTGGCTGCTCTTCGTAAAGCTACCATCAGCATGAAAATTGTGCCGATGCTTTGCGGTTCTTCGTTCAAAAATAAAGGTGTTCAAACCATGCTCGACTATGTGATGGCCCTGTTGCCATCGCCTATGGACAAAGAAAGCATCAAAGGCACCAATCCAGACACAGGTGAAGAGATTTCGCGTAAGCCGTCATCTACCGAACCATTCTCGGCTCTGGCGTTCAAAATCGCAACAGACCCCTATGTAGGTCGTTTGTGCTTTGTTCGTTCTTACTCGGGTGTGCTGGAGTCAGGCTCTTACATCCTGAACAACCGTTCGGGTAACAAAGAGCGGATTTCGCGGATTTTCCAGATGCACGCCAACAAGCAGAACCAGATCGATCGTCTGGAAGCTGGTGATATCGGTGCTGTGGTTGGTTTCAAAGACATCAAGACGGGTGATACCCTGTCGGATGAGAAGCACCCAATCGTTCTGGAGTCGATGGTATTCCCTGACCCAGTTATCGGATACGCTATCGAACCGAAGAAATCAGCCGATCAGGATAACTTCTCGAAAGCGATCGGTAAACTGATCGAAGAAGATCCAACCTTGAAGGTTGAATCGAACGAAGAAACCGGTCAGACCATTATCCGTGGTATGGGTGAGCTTCACCTTGAAATCATCATCGACCGGATGCGTCGTGAGTTCAAAGTTGAAGTAAATCAGGGTGCTCCACAGGTAGCCTACAAAGAAAAGCTTACCAAAAACGTTGAACACCGTGAAGTTTATAAGAAACAAACGGGTGGTCGTGGTAAGTTTGCCGACATCGTATTTGAACTCGGACCACGGGGCGAAGACGAAAATGGTATCGTGCAGCCTGGCCTGGAATTCGTAAACGGTATTGTTGGTGGTGTTATTCCTCGCGAATTCATCCCAGCCGTACAGAAAGGCTTTGACGAATCGCTGAAAAACGGTCCGTTGGCGGGCTTCCCGCTCGAAAGCATGAAAGTTCGGTTGTTCCACGGTTCGTACCACGACGTTGACTCCGATTCTTTGTCTTTTGAAATGGCGGCTCGTCTGGGCTTCCGTGAGGCAGCTCGTCAGGCTGGTCCTAAACTGCTTGAACCAATCATGGCAGTTGAAGTACTGACGCCAGAAGAATATACCGGTCCAATCACGGGTGACCTGAACCGTCGTCGTGGTGTCATGAAAGGTATGGACACGAAAGCCGGATCGCAGGTGATCAAGGCCGATGTTCCTCTATCGGAACTGTTCGGTTATGTAACGGATCTACGGACGATGTCATCTGGTCGTGCTACGGCTAACCTGACGTTCGCGCACTACGAAGTTGTGCCACAGAACATTTCAGATACCGTTGTAGCCAAAGAAAAAGGTACAGTGAAGGCGTAAGCCTGTTCGATATTGGGCAGTAAGTTAAAATTGACTTACTGCCCATTTTTTGTGCTGTCGGAGTAAATGGTTCTTTCGGCGGCACTTCTTATAAACACATAACGAACCACAACACAATGAGCCAAAAAATTCGCATTAAGCTGAAATCGTTCGACCACATGCTGGTTGACAAATCGGCGGAGAAAATCGTAAAGGCCGTGAAATCGACGGGCGCTATCGTTAGTGGTCCCATCCCACTTCCGACCGACAAAGAGATTTACACCGTACTGCGGTCACCCCACGTCAACAAGAAAGCGCGGGAGCAGTTCCAACTGTGCACCTACAAGCGTCTGGTCGACATCTATAGCAGCAGTGCTAAAACGGTTGATGCATTAATGAAACTCGAATTGCCGAGTGGTGTTGATGTAGAGATCAAAGTCTAACGATCTTTTCCTACAGGCTTACAAAGCCGCCAGTATGATACGTAAACGTGTCAGGCTGGCGGCTTTTGTTTAATTCATTGGGGCACACAGATAATGATTCAAAAATACTTCAAAATATATTTTCCATTTCTCCCAACTATTTTATACTTTTGCACTCCCAAACTCGAACGAGAGTCGAAGATATACGAAGGTGAAGGTCCGCTATAAAGTGGAAACCACATCTGACTTTTGGGCAAACAAACCTTGTTCTGCAAGGTGTTGTCTGCCCATGAAAGGTCAGGTGTAATGCACCGGACCTTTTTTTATGTCTTTTTGGCCCTGATTGTTAAGCAGATATAGGATTCGTCCGACAATTTGTCTACCTTTGCGGCCCGATTCAGGTAATGCGACTGGTATTGCATGGCTGAGGACGGGAATAATTTTTCAATTACCTGCTTACTTTAAACAAACACAAATGTCTGGTTTAATTGGCAAGAAAATCGGGATGACCAGCGTGTACAATGCGGACGGGCAGGCTCTGGCATGTACAGTGATTGAAACGGGTCCCTGTGTCGTAACTCAAGTTCGTAGCGTCGAGAAAGACGGCTACGCGGCTGTGCAGCTGGGTTTCGGCGACAAGAAAGAAAAGCACACCAACAAGCCGGAGTTGGGCCACTTCAAAAAAGCTGGTACCACACCTAAGCGCAAACTCGTCGAATTTAAAGAATTCGTACAAGAGTTTAACCTGGGTGATACACTCACGGCGGCCGACGTATTCGGCGAAGGCGACTTCGTTGACGTAGTCGGGACAGCCAAAGGGCGCGGCTTCCAGGGCGTTGTGAAGCGTCACGGATTCGCCGGTGTTGGCGGTCAAACGCACGGTCAGCACAACCGGGGTCGTCACCCAGGTTCGATCGGTGCCTGCTCATTCCCATCACGGGTTTTCAAAGGTCTGCGTATGGCTGGCCGTATGGGTGGTAACCGCGTAAAGGTGCAAAACCTGCGCGTTCTGCGCGTTCTGTCTGAGCAAAACCTGCTCGTTGTTAGTGGTTCGGTTCCAGGAGCCAAAAATTCATACGTTATTATTGAGAAATAGGCCATGGACGTAATCGTATATAACAGCAAGGGCGAGGACACGGGCAAGAAGGTCACGCTGCCGGAAGAGGTTTTCGGTATTGAGCCGAACCAACACGCGATTTATCTCGACGTGAAACAATACCTGGCTAACCAACGTCAGGGAACGCACAAAGCGAAAGAGCGCGCTGAAAATGCACACTCGACTCGCAAACTGAAGAAGCAAAAAGGTACAGGTGGTGCTCGCGCAGGTAGCGCTAAATCGCCGGTATTCGTTGGTGGTGGTACGATTTTCGGACCTCGCCCCCGCGATTATAGCTTCAAACTGAACAAGAAAGTGAAATCGCTGGCCCGCAAATCGGCTCTTGCCGCTAAAGCACAGGCTGAAAAGATTTCGGTTATTGACAGCATTACGCTGGAGTCGCCCCGCACAAAGGATTACATACAGTTTTTGAGTGACCTGAATTTGACAGGCCGTAAAACACTGCTTATCCTGCCGGATGTGAACTTGAACGTTGTGTTGTCGAGCCGGAACGTGCAGAAGGCAAAAGTGACAACCGCTTCGCAGGTAAATACCTACGATCTGGTAAACGCCGACCAACTGCTGATTAGCGAAGAAGCTTTGTCAACCATCCAAACGCTGTTCGACAAATAATCATGAGCGTACTAAAACGACCAATCGTCACCGAAAAAATGACGGGCCTTAACAAGCAGGGGAAGTATGCTTTTGAGGTTGAATTGAAAGCGAACAAACTCGAAATCGTTAAAGCTGTCGAGAAATTGTATGGCGTAAACGTCGAGTCTGTAAACACATTGCGGTCGCTTGGTAAAAAGCGTAGCAAGAATATCAACGGACGCGTTGTAACGGGCAAGACCCCAACTACCAAGAAAGCAATCGTAACGGTTGCAGAAGGCGAAGTAATCGATATCTACGCTGACTTGTAAACCGGGCATTGCCCTACCAATTAATCAGTCATGGGAGTTAAAAAACTAAGACCAATAACGCCGAGTACACGTTTTCGCGTGGCACCCGACTTTGCGGAAATAACAGCCTCCAAGCCGGAAAAAAGTCTGCTGGAGCCCCTAAAGAGAACCGGTGGCCGGAATAATGAAGGTCACCGCACTATGCGCTACATTGGTGGAGGTCATAAGCGGCACTACCGTATTATTGACTTCAAGCGCGATAAAGTCGGCCAACCCGCCGAAGTTTTGACTGTAGAATACGATCCAAACCGTTCAGCCCGCATTTCGCTGGTACAATATGCTGACGGAGAGAAACGCTACATCATTGCACCACAAGGTATCACCGTAGGTCAGACGATTCAGTCTGGCGAAGGGGCAACCCCCGACGTCGGTAATGCGCTTCCATTAGCTTCTATGCCAATCGGTACGATCGTTCACAACATCGAACTGACTCCCGGCAAAGGCGCAGCAATGGCTCGTTCTGCCGGAACCTATGCACAGTTAGTTGGTCGCGAAGATAAATATGCAATCCTGCGCCTTCCTTCTGGTGAAACCCGTCGGGTTTTGAGTGCTGGTATGGCGACGGTTGGCTCTGTGTCGAACCCGGATCACATGAACGTTGTGGTAGGTAAAGCTGGTCGTAACCGTTGGTTAGGCCGTCGCCCACGTGTTCGTGCTGTGGTAATGAACCCTGTCGATCACCCAATGGGTGGTGGCGAAGGCCGGGCTTCCGGTGGTCACCCACGTTCGCGCAATGGCCAGTTCGCTAAAGGTCAAAAGACCCGCAACAAGAACAAGGCATCAGAAAGCATGATTATTAGCCGACGCAAAAAGTAACAGATACCAATGGCACGTTCACTCAAAAAAGGCCCATATATTGATTTTCGCCTGGACAACAAGGTACAGGCGCAGAATGATTCGGGCAAGAAATCGGTCATCAAAACCTGGTCGCGTCGTTCAATGATTTCGCCGGATTTCGTAGGCCACACATTTGCTGTACATAACGGCAACAAGTTTATCCCGGTTTACGTAACGGAAAACATGGTAGGCCACAAGCTCGGTGAGTTTTCGCCGACGCGCAACTTCCGGGGTCACACCGCAAAGAAAGACAAGGGCAAACGATAATAGTTAGCAGAAAGCAGTAGGCAGTCGATAATGACTTGTCAGCTGCCCACTGCAAACTGCAAACTGAAGACTAAACATGGAAGCAGTAGCAAGACTTAGAGATGTGCCCACGTCGCCCCGTAAGATGCGGTTAATCGCCGATCTGATTCGTGGTCAGCGCGTTAGCCGGGCGTTGGGTCTGTTAAAATATCAGCCGCAAGCCGGTGCCGCCGTATTGCAGAAAGTGCTGTTATCGGCAGTTGCCAACTGGCAACAAAAAAATGAGAATGAGCGCATTGAAGACGCCGACCTCTTTGTAAAAACGATCTTCGTAGACGGCGGTCCAATGCTGAAACGTCTGCGCCCCGCCCCCCAGGGTCGTGGTCACCGGATTCGGAAGCGGTCAAACCACATCACCATCGTGGTCGACAGCGCTGCTCAGCCGGTATTAGGTCAGGCAGAAGTAGAAACCCCAGAAAACGAGAACTAAGAAATGGGACAAAAAATTAATCCAGTTGGCCTGCGACTTGGTATTGTTCGAGGCTGGGAGTCGAGCTGGTACGGGGGTAAAGAATTTGCAGATAAACTCGTTGAAGACGAGAAAATCCGTAAATACGTTGCAGCCCGTATTCCGAAAGGAGCTATCGCACGGGTTGTGATCGAACGTACCCTGAAGCGTGTTACTCTAACGATCCACACAGCCCGTCCAGGCATTGTGATCGGTAAAGGTGGTGGCGAGGTCGATAAGATCAAAGAAGAATTAAAGAAGGTTACGGGCAAAGATGTCCAGATCAATATCTTCGAAATTAAGCGGCCTGAAATCGATGCGAAACTAGTTGGTGAAGCCATTGCTCAGCAATTACAAGCGCGTATTTCGTTCCGTCGTGCCATGAAGCAAGCCATTCAGTCGGCAATCCGAGTGGGTGCGCAAGGCATCAAAGTGAAAGTATCAGGTCGTTTGGGCGGTGCTGAAATTGCCCGTTCAGAGCAGTATAAAGAAGGACGCGTTCCTCTTCATACGCTTCGCGCTGATATTGACTATGCTATTTCGGAAGCACAAACCGTCTATGGTAAAATCGGCATCAAGGTGTGGATTTTCAAAGGCGAAGTTTACGGTAAGCGTGATCTGTCTCCAGCGGCTATGATGAGCCAGGCGCAGGCGGGCGAACGTAGTGCCAGTGCTAATGACCGTGGTGACCGTCGTGGCCCACGTGGTGATCGTGATGGTAACGACCGTGGTGGTCGTAACCGTGGTGATCGTGGTGGAAACGACCGTGGCGGTAACAACCGTGGCGGTGGTGGCCAGGGCGGCAACCGTGGTGGCGGTGGTGGCCAGGGTGGTAACCGTGGCGGTGGTGGTGGCCAGGGTGGTAACCGTGGCGGTGGAGGACCAAGACGATAAACTTTAGTCATCAGTTGTCAGTCGATAGTCATCCGCAAGTGAGCGACTAACGGCTAACCACTATCGACTCGCAACTTTTAGAGCTATGTTACAGCCAAAAAGAACAAAATTTCGCAAGCAACATAAAGGACGGATTCCTGGTATCGCATCGCGGGGCCACGAAATAGCGTTCGGTACGTTCGGCATTAAATCGCTGGAACCAGGCCGGATCACTGCCCGTCAGATTGAAGCCGCTCGTATTTCCGTAACGCGGGCTATGAAACGTGAAGGCCAGGTTTGGATTCGTATTTTCCCCGACAAGCCGATCACCAAGAAGCCAGCCGAAGTACGGATGGGTAAAGGTAAAGGTGCACCCGAGTACTGGGTAGCCGTAGTAAAGCCCGGCACGATAATGTTCGAAGCAACGGGCGTTGATTTAGCAACAGGTATGGAAGCCCTGCGGTTGGCAGCTCAAAAACTGCCGGTTCGGACCAAGTTTGTGGTCCGGCGCGATTATCAGGAGCAAGGCGAGTAATCCCCCTAAGCGACGAACAAGATGAAAAAAGAAGATTTGAAAGGATTGTCGGCTGACGAGTTACGCACTGAACTCGGTGTGGAACAGGACCGCCTGCTGAAACTAAAGTTCGCCCATGCGGTATCTCCAGTGGAGAACCCAATGCGCATCCGCGAGAGCCGCAAACGGATTGCTCGCCTGAATACAGAACTGACGGTTAAATCGCGGCAAGCCTAATAAGATACGACGATGGAAGAGCAACAAGCACCAGCACCGCAGGAAGAAGCAACTGCTTCGGCGGTCGTAGCAACAGAACAGCCGCAGGCAGCCGCTCCCGTAACTCCAGTAGTGAGTGAGGAAACGGCGTCGGAGCGGAACGCTCGGAAAGAGCGTATCGGACGGGTGACTAGCAATAAAATGCAGAAAACAATCACGGTTGCGATCGAACGCAAAGTGAAACACCCACTGTATGGTAAGTTTCAGAAGAAAACGAAGAAACTGACCGTTCATGACGAGAAAAATGAGTGTGGAATCGGTGACACAGTTCGTGTGATGGAAACCCGCCCATTGAGCAAGAATAAGCGTTGGCGTTTAGTCGAAATCATCGAAAAAGCGAAGTAAGCCATGGTACAGCAAGAATCTAGATTAGGTGTAGCCGATAACAGTGGCGCGAAAGAAGTGCTGGTTATCCGCGTTCTGGGCGGTACAGGTAAGCGTTATGCATCGGTCGGTGACAAGATTGTCGTCACGGTGAAACAGGCTCTGTCGTCCAGCAGTATGAAGAAAGGTACGGTATCGAAAGCCGTTGTCGTTCGGACTAAAAAAGAAGTACGTCGTAAAGACGGTTCATACATCCGTTTTGAAGACAATGCGGCTGTGCTGCTTAACAACAACGATGAGCCTCGCGGCACCCGGATTTTCGGACCTGTGGCTCGCGAATTGCGTGAGAAGCAGTTTATGAAAATCGTATCGTTAGCTCCAGAGGTATTGTAAGCAATGGAAAAGAAAATAACGCTGCCGAAGCACAAATTCCACATCAAGACGGGCGATACGGTCCTCGTGATTGGTGGTAACTCAAAAGGCCAGCGCGGTGTGGTGAAAGAAGTAATCGTGGAAAAAGATCGTGCTCGGGTTGAGGGCGTCGCCATGATTACCAAACACATGAAGCCAACCGCTTCAAACCCGCAGGGGAGCCTCGAAAAAACGGAAGGTTCAATCCACATCAGTAATCTGAAAGTGGTTGATCCGGCCACCGGCGAACCAACCCGCACGGGCCGTAAGTTGAACGAGAAGGGTAAGCTACAACGCTACTCGAAGAAAACCGGCAATTTCATCCCTGACCAGTCTGCTGGCGCGGGTCGTAAATAATAAAGGTCTAAGAAAATGGCAACGCCAAGACTGAAAGAAAAATATTTAAACGAGGTCGTTCCTCAGTTGAAAGACAAGTTTCAGTATAAGTCGGTAATGCAAGTTCCGCGTCTGAGCAAAATTGTTATCAACAAAGGGATCGGTGCCGCTGTCGCAGATAAAAAACTGGTCGATGTAGGTGTCGAAGAATTAACGACCATCACGGGTCAGAGAGCCGTTCCGACAATGTCGAAAAAGGCTGTTTCGAACTTCAAACTACGGGAAAAAATGCCCATTGGTGCGAAGGTAACGTTGCGTGGTGAGCGGATGTATGAATTCCTGGACCGGTTGACGAGTGTTTCGTTACCCCGCGTTCGTGACTTCAAAGGTATCAGCGATAAAGGATTCGATGGCCATGGCAACTACACGTTCGGTGTGCAGGAGCAGATCATCTTCCCTGAGATTAGTATTGACAAAGTAGCCCGGATTTCGGGGATGGACATCACATTTGTGACGACCGCCAATACCGATAACGAAAGCTACGAGTTGTTGAAATCATTGGGTATGCCGTTTGCAAATTCTGGCAAGAAATAACCGACCGACATGGCAAAAGAATCAATCAAAGCACGGGAACGGAAACGTGAAGCACTGGTAGCTAAGTATGCTACGAAGCGGGCTGCTCTGAAAGCTGCTGGCGATTATATCGGTCTGGACAAGCTGCCAAAAAATGCATCGCCTGTTCGTCTGCACAATCGTTGCAAACTCACAGGTCGCCCACGGGGTTACATGCGTAAATTTGGTATTTCGCGGGTAACATTCCGTGAGATGGCATCGGCAGGTAAAATTCCAGGTGTAACTAAGTCTAGCTGGTAGTTCCAGTCATCATTTCCATTTGTAATTCAGTTTCCGTAATTTTGCGAACTTTCTTGGAAACAGGGGTTTGCAAGTAACGCAACGCAAAGAATGAATACAGATCCAATAGCAGATTTTCTGACTCGTATCAGAAACGCTATCCGGGCCAAGCACCGGGTTGTGGAGATTCCTGCTTCCAATATAAAGAAAGAAATTACAAAGGTTTTGTACGAAAAAGGGTACATCCAGAACTATAAGTTCGATGATAGCTCGGTACAGGGTACGATTAAAATCGCTCTGAAGTACAACCCAACAACAAAGCAATCCGCTATTGTTGACCTACAGCGCATCAGCCGTCCGGGTCTTCGTCAATACCGGGGCGCTGATCACCTGCCCCGTATCCTGAATGGATTGGGCGTCGCTATCATCTCGACCTCGAAAGGCGTTATGACCGATAAAGAAGCGAAAACGCTGAACGTGGGTGGTGAGGTATTATGTTACGTGTATTAATCCGAACTGAACGATGTCACGCATAGGTAAGAAACCCATCGCCCTCCCAAGCAACGTTACGCTGTCTGTAGATGGACAGAACGTTGTGACTGTGAAAGGGCCCAAAGGCACGCTGACCCAAACGATTGACCCGGACATTTCGGTAGCAGTCGAAGATGGGCAGATCCAGGTGTCGCGCCCGACGGAGCAAAAACGTCATAAAGCCCTGCACGGCCTTTACCGTTCGTTGGTAAACAACATGGTAACAGGTGTTAGCGAAGGCTTCAAACTCGATCTGGAAGTGATCGGGGTTGGTTATAAGGCTTCAGTTGCCAACAATGTTCTCGAATTGCAACTCGGTTACTCACACAACGTGTACCTGGCCGTTCCTACAGAGATCAAAGTAACAGCTGTAACCGAAAAAGGTCAGAACCCGAAAGTATATTTGGAAGGCTCTGATAAACAACTGCTCGGCGATGTAGCGGCCAAAATTCGCTCGCTCCGTAAAGTTGAGCCTTACAAAGGCAAAGGTATCCGCTTTATTGGTGAGCAGGTTCGCCGTAAAGCTGGTAAGTCTTCGTCGAAGAAATAAATGATTTGTGGTTTGTTGTTGGTGCTTTACGGTCAAACGTCAAAGGCAAGCAACAAACCACGAATACCAAACTAACATTCGCCTATTTGGTCGGAATCAAATAACATGGCAACAAGTAAACAAGAAAGAAGACAGCGGATTAAGTTTGGCATCCGGGCAAAAGTTTCCGGAACGGCTGAGCGTCCACGGCTGTCAGTTTTTCGCTCGAACAAAGCGATCTACGCCCAATTGATTGATGACGTCGCTGGTAATACACTGGCTGCCGCTTCATCGGTCGAACTGAAGAGCGAAGTAGAAGGCAACACCGTCGAAACGGCGAAGAAAGTCGGACAACGGCTGGCCGAAAAAGCCCTTGCCAAGAACATTGACACTGTCGTGTTCGACCGTAACGGTTATTTGTATCACGGTAAAGTAAAAGCACTGGCCGACGCAGCCCGCGAGGGTGGCCTTAAGTTCTAAATGATGAACACGAACTCAGCAAGACCGACAAAGTTTAACGAAGCCGACCTGAAAGAAAAGGTGGTAGCCATCAATCGCGTTGCGAAGGTGGTAAAAGGTGGTCGCCGGTTCAGTTTTTCGGCAATTGTCGTTGTCGGAGACGGTAACGGTGTCGTCGGATACGGACTAGGAAAAGCCAATGAAGTAACGGACGCGATTGCTAAAGGTGTAGAAGATGCTAAGAAAAATCTGGTGCAGATTCCCCTCCTGAAGCATACGGTACCTCACGAAATGGAAGGTAAATTCAGCGGTGGCTTTGTCCTGCTGAAGCCAGCAGCACCAGGTACAGGTGTTATCGCCGGCGGTGCTATGCGGGCTGTTCTTGAATCAGCTGGCGTACGCGACGTATTGGCGAAATCGAAAGGTTCGTCGAACCCACACAACGTAGTGAAGGCTACCTTAGATGCGCTGCTGAAAATGCGCCTACCTCATCAGGTAGCATTCCAGCGTCAGATAAGTCTGGCTAAAGTGTTTAACGGTTAATTAGAAAGGAGCAACAGACATGGCACGAGTACGCATCACGCAGGTCAGCAGCACCATCAAACGACCGCTATCTCAAAAAAATGCGATCAAGTCGTTAGGCTTGGGCAAAATCAACCGTAGTGTTGAACTGGAATACAACGACTCTTTAAAAGGTGCTATCAACAAAGTACAGCACTTAGTGAAGGTTGAAGAAATTTAAGTATCTTTGCGATTCTTTTGGCTTCCTGTTTGCCATGGCCCGGTGTCATGTGCGTATTGAGAGGTCAAAAGAATCAGCTTTTTAATAATAATAAGATGAATTTAAGCAACCTTAGACCGGCAAAAGGTTCCGTCAGAGAGCGCAAGCGAGTCGGACGCGGGCAAGGATCAGGCATGGGCGGAACGTCTACGCGTGGTCACAAAGGAGCGCAGTCGCGTTCAGGTTATAGCCGTAAGACACACTTCGAAGGTGGCCAGATGCCATTGCAACGTCGTGTGCCGAAATTTGGCTTCAAGAATATCAACCGCGTCGAGTACAAACCCCTCAATCTGGATTCGATCCAGGCCTTGGTAGACGAAACCAAAGCAACTGTAGTGGATATCGACTTCCTGCTTCAGCATGGGTTGGTAAGCAAAAAAGATCTTGTGAAAATCTTAAGCCGTGGTGAATTGACATCGGCTGTAGAAGTTCACGCACATGCTTTCTCGAGCAGCGCTAAAGAAGCGATCGAAAAAGCAGGTGGTAAAGCAATTGTGCCCGCTAAACAAGCGAAAGAGGAAGCAACGAACTAAGTTGTGAGCACGGCATCAGCCGCCTACTTTTATGAACCGACTGATCACCACGTTTAAGAATATTTTTGCAATAGATGAGTTGCGGAGTCGTATCCTCAACACGTTATTGTTTATTACGGCGTTTCGTCTTGGTTCAGCAATTGTGCTACCGGGCGTTGACCCTAACAAACTGAATCTGAATCCGCAGGGATTACTCGGTTTGTTAGACACTTTTTTGGGTGGTGCGTTCAGCAAAGCGTCTATTTTTGCATTGGGCATCATGCCGTATATCTCGGCATCGATCGCTATTCAATTACTTACCCTGGCTTTGCCTTACTTCCAGAAAATGCAGAAGGAAGGCGAATCGGGTCGTAAGCGATTGAATCAGATCACACGTGTGCTGACAATTGGCGTAACGGCAGTGCAGGCAATTACCTACATCCGTACAACGATTCCTGCTGAAGCACTCCTGATCGATCGGGGTCTGTTCACGATCTCCTCCCTGTTTATCTTAACCTCAGGCACGATCTTTTGTATGTGGCTGGGTGAACGGATAACAGACAAGGGTATCGGAAATGGTATCTCCATGATCATTATGATCGGGATTGTTTCCCGGCTACCAGGCGCTATCATTGGCGAACAACAGTCGAGAGGCACAGGTGGTATCCTTCTTTTCGTACTTGAGTTAGTTGCTCTATACTTCGTTGTTATGGGAGCAGTTGTATTGACTCAGGCCGTTCGTCGGATTCCAATTCAGTATGCCAAACAGGTGATTGGAAACAAAGTGGTAGGCGGACAACGGCAATATCTGCCATTGAAACTGAATGCTGCTGGTGTAATGCCGATCATTTTTGCTCAGGCACTGATGTTCATTCCCGGTTATCTGTCAGGATTGTTTGCCGAGAAAAGCGATTTTGCCGCAGGTGTGCAAAATGCATTCCAAAGCTATACGACCTGGCAATATAACGTGCTGTTTGCGTTGCTGATCATCATCTTCACGTTCTTTTATACAGCGATTTCGGTTAACCCGACTCAAATTGCTGATGACATGAAGCGCAGTGGTGGATTCATTCCAGGAGTTAAACCAGGAATTCAGACTTCTGAATACATTGGTACGGTTCTGGACCGGATTACCTTGCCAGGGGCGATCATGCTGGCGATTGTGGCTATCCTGCCTGCCATTGCTAACTTGCTGGGAATGACCAGCGGTTTTGCACAGTTCTTTGGCGGAACGTCACTGCTTATCATGGTCGGTGTAGTACTTGATACATTGCAGCAAGTAGAAAGCTATCTGTTAATGCGTCGGTACGAAGGATTGATGAAGTCTGGTCGCGTACAGGGCCGGACTAACGAGACAGTTGCAGCCTAACAGAAATGGCTAGTTCTGATAAGAAAGAAAAAATGATTTATTACAGGAGCGATGAAGAAATCGCCCTGATAAAAATCAGTGCGCAGGTACTTGGGAAAGCCCACGCTGAAGTAGCCAAGCTAATCCGTCCTGGCATTCAGACGAAGGAACTGGATAGGGTCGCCGAAACGTTTATTAAGGATAACGGTGGCTCTCCATCTTTCTTAGGTTATAATAAGTTTCCGGCTTCATTGTGTATATCGGTTAATGATGTGGTTGTCCACGGATTTCCAAGCCGATATGAACTTCGCGACGGTGACATTATCTCGATCGACTGCGGAGTAAAACTTAATGGCTATCATAGCGATAGTGCTTACACCTATCCCGTTGGAGACGTTAATCCTGCAACACGGCGATTGCTGACCCGGACAAAAGAGTCACTCTATATTGGTATAGAAAAGGCTGTTGAAGGGAATCGGGTAGGCGATATTGGGTACGCCATTCAGACATACACGGAAAAATTCGGGTATTCAGTCGTTCGGGAGTTAGTAGGTCATGGCGTTGGTCAGAACCTGCATGAAGCTCCTGAAGTGCCAAATTATGGCAAACGAGGACAAGGGCCAAAATTGCGTGAAGGTATGATTTTGGCGATTGAGCCGATGATTAACTTCGGGAAAAAAGGAATTTTTCAGGAGCGGGATGGCTGGACAATTCGAACGGCCGATCGTAAACCCTCTGCTCACTTCGAACACACAGTAGCTGTTCGTAAAGGTAAAGCGGAGATTCTGACAACCTTTGAATACATTGAAGCAGTCACCGCGAACACAAGCCTGATGGTCGAAACACAGGAACTGATGGCGGCATAAAGCGAACATGGCAAAGCAGAATTCTATAGAACAGGATGGTGTGATTTTGGAGGCATTATCAAATGCAATGTTCCGGGTCGAACTGGCAAACAAGCACGAGGTAATCGCTCATATCTCTGGTAAAATGCGGATGAACTACATCAAAATTTTACCGGGAGATCGCGTGAAACTGGAAATGTCGCCTTATGATTTAAGTAAGGCACGGATTGTGTACCGATACAAATGAGTTTACAGTTTTCGGTTTAGAGTTTTCGGTCTGTATCTGACAACTCGCAACTGAGAACTTACAACTGAAAACTTTTTAATCATGAAAGTTAAAGCGTCCATCAAGAAGCGCAGCGAAGACTGCATCGTGATCCGTCGGAAAGGAAAGCTGTACGTGATCAACAAGAAGAATCCCCGTTATAAACAAAGACAAGGCTAAGAATGGCACGTATTGCAGGTGTTGATATTCCAGACAAGAAGCGTGGCGAAATCGCGCTGACATACATCTACGGCATTGGCCGCAGCCGGGCAAAGAAAATCTTGACCGACGCAGGTATCAATGTTGACAAAAAAGCCAGCGAGTGGTCGGATGAAGAAGCTAGCGCAGTGCGTAATGCGATCTCAAACGAGTACAAGGTAGAAGGTCAGCTACGTTCTGAAGTTCAGTTGAGCATCAAACGCTTGATGGACATTGGTTGCTACCGAGGCCTACGTCACCGGAAAGGCTTGCCCGTTCGTGGTCAGCATACGAAAAACAACTCCCGTACTCGTAAGGGTAAACGGAAGACTGTTGCTAACAAGAAGAAAGTCACCAAATAATTAATTGGTCGTTTCTGGTCATAATGATAGTCATGTGCGGTTATCGGCTGTTAATCAGCAAATAGATAACAAATTATGACAGTTTATGGCAATGACGATTACCTAAAAAACAATGGCTCAAGCAAAACGCAAAGACAAAGCGAAAAAGCGGGTGGTAGTTGTTGAATCGGTTGGCCAGGTACACATCCGGGCTACGTTTAACAATATCATCATTTCGATCACTAACATGAACGGCCAGGTAATCTCCTGGGCATCGGCCGGTAAAATGGGCTTCCGTGGCTCTAAGAAAAACACGCCGTATGCTGCTCAGACTGCCGCTCAAAACTGTGCTGCCGTTGCCCACGATCTGGGTATGCGCAAAGCCGAAGTGTTCGTGAAAGGTCCAGGATCAGGTCGTGAATCGGCGATCCGTACCATTCAGAACTCAGGGATCGAAGTAACCACGATTCGTGATATTACCCCGCTGCCGCACAATGGTTGCCGGCCGCCAAAACGTCGTCGCGTATAATTACGGATGGCATGAATAGGGGCAGGCGACATTCGGTTGTGTCTGTCCAATGTTTCACAATTATTCATTCATTGAAGAATGGCACGTTACACTGGGCCTAAAGCCAAAGTTTCGCGTAAGTTCGGCGAGCCCATCTTGGGACCGAGCAAGGCGCTCCAAAAGAAAAATTACGGACCGGGTATGCACGGTCGCGGACGCAAACGGAAACAATCCGAATATGCGCTCCAATTGCTCGAGAAGCAAAAAGTAAAATATACCTATGGCATTCTGGAACGCCAGTTCCGGGCATTGTTCCACCGGGCTCAGGTTCGGGAAGGTATCACCGGCGAAAACCTGTTGAAGTTGTGCGAAGCTCGGTTAGATAACACAGTTTATCGCCTTGGTATCGCTTCGTCACGTCGTGCAGCTCGCCAGTTAGTATCACACAAGCATATTATTGTTGACGGTGAAGTTGTCAACATTCCTTCTTATTCATTGAAGCCAGGTCAATTGATCGGCGTTCGTGAAAAATCGAAGTCGCTTGAAGCCGTTACTTCCAGCCTGTCAGCTCGTAACACAAAACGTTACAACTGGGTTGAGTGGGACAATCAGGAGCTAACGGGTAAGTTCATCAGCTATCCTGAACGTGATCAGATTCCTGAGAACTTCAACGAACAGGCCATCGTCGAATTATATTCGAAGTAATCAGGCTGGCAGAACTCATTCGGGTTCTGCTGGTTTTAGTATAAATCGTTTATGGTTTACTGTTTTGGTTTGTCGTTCCTGACAACGAAATGCTTCAAACTATAACCATAAACTTGTTTCAGTCTTCACGCCAAGGCAGAGAACTGCTGTAAACAATACGAAACGTATGTCAATTTTAGCGTTCCAAATGCCCGACAAAGTCGTAGTGGAGAAAGCTGACGACTTTCACGGGGTGTTTGAATTCAAACCCCTTGAAAAAGGATACGGTGTAACAATCGGCAATGCGCTTCGGCGTATTTTGCTGTCATCGCTGGAAGGTTATGCGATCACAAGCGTAAAATTTCCGGGTGTGTTGCACGAATTTTCTTCAATCGAGGGTGTGGTTGAAGACGTGACTGAAATCATTCTGAACCTTAAAATGGTTCGTTTTAAGAAGATTTCAGACATGGTTGACAACAAAATTACGGTCAACATCAAGAAGCAATCAGTCTTAAAGGCTGGTGATATATCCAAATTCTCGCCATCATTCGAGGTGCTGAATCCAGAACTGGAAATCTGCCACATCGATGATACACGGGATCTGGAAATGGAAATCTTCGTGGAAAAAGGTCGTGGCTATGTTCCGGCTGATGAACCACGGGCGAATGAACTTCCGTTTGGCCATATACCCATCGATGCTATTTATACGCCAATCAAAAACGTAAAATATAGCGTTGAAAACACACGGGTTGAGCAGAAAACAGATTATGAGCGTCTTTTACTGGACATCGAAACAGATGGTTCGATCCACCCCGAAGAAGCGCTGAAAGGTGCAGCTTATATTCTGATTCAGCACTTCATGCTGTTCTCGGATCAGACGATGACGTTTGAAACGACGAAGCCTGAAGAAGAAAACGTGGTCGATGAAGAAGTACTGCACATGCGGAAACTGCTCAAAACCTCGTTGGCTGACCTCGACTTGTCTGTTCGTGCTTACAACTGCCTCAAGTCGGCTGATGTGCGCACATTGGGTGATCTTGTTCGGTTAGAAATTTCGGACATGATGAAATTCCGCAACTTCGGTAAGAAGTCATTGACGGAATTGGAACAACTCGTTGCGGAAAAGAACCTGACGTTCGGTATGGACGTCGCTAAGTACAGATTAGACGAAGACTAAGTCGGTTTACGGTTTATGGTTTGCAGTTTCTCGTCGATATTTCGACATAAAGCTGTAAACTGTAAACCATAGACCGTAAACCTCACAAGATAATGAGACACGGTAAAAAAGATAATCACCTCAGCCGGACGCACTCGCACCGCGAAGCGATGTTGCAGAACTTGGCGTCTTCGCTAATCCTGCACAAGCGGATCGAGACGACCGTAGCGAAGGCGAAAGAACTCCGCAAATTTGTGGAGCCTATTTTAACGCGGGCTAAAGACGATACCTACCAGAATCGTCGGGTTGTGTTCCAATCACTGACCAACAAAGAAACTGTAAAAGAACTATTCGGTGCAGTAGCTGATAAAATCGCCAGTCGTCCAGGTGGTTATACCCGGATCATCAAACTGGGTAACCGGTTAGGTGATAACGCCGAAACCTGCCTGATCGAATTAGTTGATTTCAACGAAGTACTGATCTCGGCTGCTGCTGAAAAAGCTGCATCAACGACCAAAACACGTCGTAGCCGTCGCGGTAGTGCTCGCCCAACTGCTGAAGCTGCTCCTGCTGCTGAAGCGACCGAAACGCCTGTTGCTGAGGTTGTTGTTGAAGAAGCTCCTGAAGCTGCTCAAACAACGGGTGATGATCTGACGCTGATTGAAGGTATTGGCCCAAAGATTGCTGAGCTGCTCAACAACGCTGGTATCACTACATTTGCACAACTAGCTGCTTCAGAAGACGAAGCCGTTCAGCAAGTGCTGACAGACGCAGGCTCTCGCTTCAACGTACATGATGCAACAACCTGGAACGAACAGGCTGCTCTGGCACGTGATGGCAAACTAGACGAACTGAAAGAGTTACAGGATCGTTTGAAAGGTGGTAAAGAAGAATAATTGAGTGATCTACCAACCAGTCATATAGAAATGGGTTAGCCGCACTGGTTAGCCCTTTTTTTTAGTCTTTTAAGCCAAAACGCAAAAATGAAACATACGCAGCAACCTGAGGCCTTGCTTGTTTTGCAAGATGGTACCGTATATCGGGGATTAGCTCTTGGTAAAAAAGGTACAGCCGGCGGAGAAATTTGCTTTAATACCGGGATGACCGGGTATCAGGAAATTTATACCGACCCGTCTTATTATGGGCAGGTTATTATCAATACCACATCGCACATCGGAAATTACGGTGTGTTGAATGATGGCGAACAGGAGTCCAATAGTGTGAAGATTCGGGGGATGGTTTGCAACTTCTTCTCAAATATCCACTCGCGCTATACGGCCGATGGATCGCTACAGGATTACTTTGAACAGGCTAATATTGTTGGTATTCATGGCGTCGATACGCGGCAACTGGTACGTTATATTCGTTCGAAGGGCGTAATGAACTGTATCATCTCGTCTGAAATACTTGATCCGGTCGTTTTATTGGCAGAGCTGCACAAAGTGCCGGATATGGAAGGGCTTGAACTTTCGTCGGAAGTAAGCACAAAGGAATCTTACGAGCAGGGCGATCCGGAGTCGAAACTACGGGTAGCTGTTCTGGATTTAGGTGTGAAGCGTAGTATATTGTCCAACTTCAACGAGCGGGGTGTATTCTGCAAAGTGTTTCCAGCAAAAACACCATATAGCGAATTAGAATCCTGGAAGCCAAATGGCTATTTTATTGCCAATGGTCCCGGTGATCCCGCTGCGATGCCCTATGCTGTTGAAACCGTGAAGCAGGTATTGGATGCTGAAACGCCCATGTTTGGCATTTGTCTGGGCCACCAGATCTTATCGCTGGCAAGCGGTATTTCGACCTATAAAATGCATAACGGCCACCGTGGCCTCAACCATCCGGTCAAAAATTTGATTACGGGCCATTGCGAAGTGACGTCGCAAAATCACGGGTTTGCGGTGCGGGCAGAAGAGGTTATGGACACGGCTAATGTCGAGCTTACTCACATTAACCTGAATGATAAAACGATTGAAGGTATTCGTCGGACAGATAAACCCGCCTTTTCGGTGCAATATCACCCGGAATCGTCGCCAGGGCCGCATGATTCGCGTTACCTGTTCGATCAGTTTGTTGGCATGATGAATGAATAAACTAAAAAGGCCTGGACGAATCCAGGCTTTTTTAATTACCAGCTGATCGCCAGAATTCACGGCTCCAGAAGCGTTGAAAGGGCCAGTTTCTGGCTCGGAGCGCAATTGGTAAATAGGCGTGGGATTGCTTCAACGACTGTTGGTAATAAGCCTCATCATCGGTTAAAACAAGCGATTCATAGAACCCGTTAGCCTTAACCGTTAAGTCTGCGAAAGGAAGTTCAGTTCGCCAATTGGGGTGCTGAGCTTCTAATTGAACTTTTAATAGTGAATTGATCGCCAGAATTGGGTTTGGCTGATAATAAGACTCAAAATCTCCCTTAGCTACCCTGAGGGCGTACTCCAAGTAAGAGCGTAGTAATTTGGGGCCTTCATTTGCGGCCTCAGCCACATTTAATTGTTCGGGCCATAGACTGGTAACGACATACACACGCTCACGCGCTCGCGTGACTGCTACGTTCAGGCGATTAGCACCCCCTTTTGCATTTAAGCTACCAAATTGCATTGAAAGCCGCCCCCGTTCATCAGGAGCGTAGCCGATGGAGAAAATAATAATATCCCGTTCGTCACCCTGAACATTTTCGATGTTTTTTACCAGCAAAGGCGCTGAAAAGTCTCGCTCAGAATCAGCAGAAGATAGATTAGACCTGTCAACCATCTTAGTTTCCAGCATATCCTGAATCAACTGCTGTTGCGGATAGTTGAAGGTCACAACACCAACCGATCGACCGGGCATTTCAATGGCGATTTGATCGAGAAGTTCCAGAACGGCTTCGGCCTCAGCGAGATTCGTGTTTTTATCCCAGACGCCTTTAACGTTCAAATAGCGAATAGCGGGTTCGTGTCGGTTAGCATCGTTGAAATAAGGCAGGAGTTGTAATTTGTTCTGATAAAAATGCTGATTCGAGAACGTGATGAGGTCTAGAGAGCGGCTACGATAGTGTTCGGTTAGCGAAATCTGCGGCAATTGCTGAGCTGCTAATTCAAGTAACGATTCAACTTCAAGAGCGGTCGGGAGGGTTTCGTCAGCAGTTTCTGGATCATCTACCTGAACACGATAAAGATCACTGGGCCGAAGTTGTTGATTATCGCCAGTGACAACGACCTGCTTAGCCCGAAACATCGCAGGAATACCATTTTCTGCAAAACACTGAGAAGCTTCGTCGAAAATAACGAGATCGAAGAGACCTTCGCGAAGCGGGAACATCGCCGATACCGATTCGGGTGAGGCCAACCAGCAAGGCACTAGTTTAAAAACCTCCTCGGCAAACGACTCCATTAGTTTCCGAACTGGCCAGATGTTTCGCTTCTTGGTTGTTTGATGAAGCAGATCGCGGTAGGTTACAATGTTATTGAGCCGATTGAAGGTCAGATTACGGTAGGTTTGCTCCCGAAGTTTCATGAGCAGAATATCACGGCTAAGCGTCTGCTTACGCTGAACACTCTCCTGTAAGGCATCTTCAGTGTGCCCCATTTTCAGCGAAGAAACACTGCGCAGCTCAGGATATTTACGCTCCAGGTGATCGAGCCAGGCTAAGCGAAGGGAGTTCGTGAAGGTCTCGACCCATTCGGCTGGGTTCCTGGACCCCAGTTGTTCAACGACCAGTATTTCAATTTCTGAAAACCCCTCTTTGAGCCGGTCTGCTTCCACCAGCAAGTCAAAATCCTGACGGAGCGATTGCCGAAGTAGTTCAGCCAATGAACGATTCTGCCAGATTTCTTCCAGCTGGGAGTCAAGTAAGTATTTCTGTGAAGCGATTCGTTGCTGATCGACCATGCTTGCTGTTGAGAGCAAGCGGGCAATAGTGTCACGAAATGTAAGGCTCGTTAACCAGGCTGATATCGGCAATTGATCGAGTACCCGAATCGATTTTAGCCGCTCGACGAAGTGAATAGCCCGCCGGAGAAGCCGTAAACCGGCAGGAGTCTCGGCTAGTGGCAGATCGGCTAGTAGTGGGCTGATTTGCCGCTTAATCGTCTCGAGCTGGATTCGTTTTGCTACCCGGTCCCGAAGCGTTTGCAGATCTCTTTCCGACAGGGTCAACTGATTGGAAGCCGCTACAACCTGTAGCTGGGTTTTGCCCGTATTGGTTAACTGCCACCAGTTCCAGCGTACCCAGGACGGGCGAGCCTGTAACGCGTCGGCCACTAATAACGCAAATGCTGGGGTTTCAACTGTAGATAATGTCGATTCAGGACCTGGTGATGCCAGCGCTGTTTCCCAATCGTTGGCCAATGATTCGAGCTGAATCTCACTGCTACTGAAAACGGGATGGTTGGGAGTGCTTCGCAGATAGTGTATAATGGGCCAGAATTCTGTCTCATTGGTGTCATCGAGCAGAGACAGTAACGCGGTTAACTCCCAATCGTGCGCTAGCCAGTCAGTTAATTGAGGTACAGAGGGCGATTGTCCCAGAAGAATACTTGTTTGTTCAATTGCCGTTTGTGCCGTCTCAGACCATTGTTTAATAGTCTGATCAGCCTTCGCCAAATCCAGTGGTGCAAACGAACTGAAGCTAACTCGTTGACTCCAGAGATGGTTCGATCCTAGCCGTTGTTGGTAATCTGCATAAGCGCCGAGCCGCCGAAGAAAGTTATCCACAGCGTCAACAGGGAAATGTGGATAACTTTCTTCCAGCGGAATCGAAGGGACAGCTGGATTCGTCGTTAAATAAAGCTCCTTAGCAGAAACTCCGCACTCACTGGTATTAAATAGGGCATCTTTAAATACCTGAAGTTCAGTGACTGCCTCATCAATTCGACGGCTTTCCTGATCAAAATCCCGTTCAAGCAGCACCGCATTAAGGCTGTTGTTTTTCTGGCGGTAACTGTCCAGCTGCTCAACCTGTCCGGCAATCTGTGCATACAGTGCGCGACGGTCGTCCTGAAAGTCATGAATAAGGGCAAGAAACGGGGCCATACCGACCTGTCGGAGACGTTCCTGTACAACATCGAGCGCGGCACGTTTCTGGCAGACAAGCAATACCCGCTTACCTCCGGCGGCCGCGTCGGCCATTAAGTTCGCAATCAGTTGGGACTTGCCTGTACCCGGAGGTCCTTGCACAACCAGCGACTGCCCACTTTTCACCGCGCGTAAGGCGACTTCCTGCGAAGCATCGAGCGGCAGGGGAGTATGAATTTTATTTTCGGGCAGGAATGAAGGTGTGGGGAAGGAGAGGGCAGAGGGAAATAATCCCTGAAATTCGTCATTGTCCGCATCCTGCTCCTCGTCTCTTGCCAGAAGTGCATCATAATCGGGTACCAAAAACGATCCGGCCTGAGGAAAAATGCCTAAAACAGCTTCAGAATGGAGTTTTAGCTCACCAATGCGCTCCAGTTGACCAAGGCTTTTGGCCGTCTGTTTATCAAAAAACTGGAGGATATCAGTGAAAAGATTCTGATTGAAGTTGATTTCCAGCGGGCTGGACTTTAGCCACTCGTAAAGCTGTGTACGAAAAACGAGTACATCGCGGTCAAAGTCGTCCAGCGGTTTTTCAAGGACTTCATCCGAAATTTTGACCTGATTAAACTGCCCGTAAGCCAACGCGAACGTCGGGTTAAGAAAGACAAATTCGTCACCTCGCCGTATCAGTTTCCAGAACTTACCCTGTTGTTCGATTTGCACAGGGAAAAAAAGAAGCGGTGCATGAACTACGGTATCATCCAGAAATTTACCCCGCACAAATGGCCAGCCAATGTATAAATCCTCCGTGCCGCGTTCTTCGGTTATGAACGTAGCCGTCCGGGCAATACGCCTGATTTTTTGACTTACTTCATTGCTGCGTTCCTGTCGGGGGTCAAGCACTTCACTTATTGTCAGGGACGCTTTCCTCCCGATAAGATCAGCAATCAGGGTAAAGGATGGCTTGTTAAGCAGAAAATCAGTTTCGTGTAGGTCCAGAAATTGTCCGGCTGGTAAGCTTGTCAATAACAGGGACCGATTACGACTGCTAAGATTAGTCAGGCGTCGTCGGAACGAACGGAGTATGGTCTGAACCTGCTGGCGATTTTGATCGATTTTCACAAGATTTGTCTGATTCACAGAATTAAAACGCAAAATCCTGAAAATCTTCTTAATCTTAAGAGTCTGGGTTCGGACTTTTTTCGGGTATCAGCCAGGATGCCAGAATACTTACACTTAAAATACCGACAATAATATAAAGGGAATAAACCGGTTGGAAGCCCATTTCAGCCAGCCAGTGTTCAGTAAGCATCTTAATGCCAATAAAGGTTAAGAGTACCGCCAGGCCGACTTTGAGGAACCTGAATTTACTCATGATACTCGACAGGAAGAAGAACATGGAACGAAGGCCCATGATGGCAAAAACGTTCGAGAAGAAGACGATGTAAGGATCTTTCGTAATCGAGAAAATGGCCGGTATAGAGTCAACGGCAAAGACCAGATCGGTAAAGGCCACCACAATGACAATGATAAACAGGGGTGTAACAAATAGCTTATGGTCAGACTTACGGCGGACGAAGAAGTTGTCCGTCACGTTTCGGTGGTAGACGTTCAGGTATTTACTGGCGAACCGAACAACGGGATGTTTGGAGGGCTCAATCTTCTCGTCTTCATCTCCCTGAAAAAACAACTGAACCCCCGTATAGACCAGAAACGCGCCGAAGAGGTACATGATCCACTCGAACCGCTGAATCAGCGCTGAGCCGAGAAAAATGAAAATAAAGCGTAGAATGATGGCTCCCAGAATTCCCCAGACCAGAATTTTTTTATAAAACCGCTGATGAACGCCAAACGAATTGAAAATCAGAATGAATACGAAAATATTGTCGGCAGAAAGAGAATACTCAACCAGATAACCTGTTATGTATTCCAGTGACATATTTGACTGGAAGTTTGCTAAACTGGCCGGAAAATTGTTAGGTACTAATTTGACGTGTTCAGCGTAGCGGTTTCGGATTTCCTCAAGCCGGTCCATACCAGTAATGCCATGGACGAGATAACCGAATTGTTGTAGAAAGAAGTAGAAGGCAATAGAAAGAGCAACCCAGATCGTACTCCAGATTGCTGCTTCTTTAAATTCGACAATGTGACTCTTTTGTTTGGTAAAGGCTCCCAGGTCGATGGCCATGATGAGCAGAACAAACGTAGCGAATGCGAGGAAAAATACAGTTTCGTTGGAGAGCATAAACAGTAAGGCGGATAGAAAACTAACGCCGTGAAGACGGAAAAGTTGACATCAATCCGCAAATCTACGCTCAAACTGTTGAAGCTACCGGCTTCGTTGAGCAAATAATTGGCATAATGCCCCTAACCCGTTAGTTTTGGCCTATGTTTAATAATAAAAAAGTTATTGTGGTAATGCCCGCTTATCGGGCAGCACTAACGCTTGAGCGTACGTACCGGGAAATTCCGTTTGATCTTGTCGATGATGTAATTCTGGTAGACGATGCCAGTCCTGATAATACCGTTGACGTTGCCCGGCAGTTGGGTATCCGGCACGTTATCCGGCATGACCGGAATAAAGGCTATGGCGGTAATCAAAAAACCTGTTATGCCAAAGCCCTGGAGCTGGGGGCTGATATTGTTGTGATGTTGCATCCTGATTACCAGTATACACCCATGCTGCTACCCGCCATGATCTCTATCATTGGTAACGGGCTTTATCCTGTCGTTTTTGCGTCGCGTATTTTAGGAAAAGGGGCACTCAAGGGTGGTATGCCAATGTACAAATACATTGCCAACAGATTTTTGACGTTTGCGCAGAATCTGTTGATGAATCAGAAGTTGTCGGAATATCACACGGGCTACCGGGCTTTCTCTGGTGAAGTACTGCGGAGTTTGGACTTTACGCATAATTCCGACGATTTCATTTTTGATAACGAAATGATCGCCCAGATTTTCTACAAGGGTTACGAGATTGCCGAAGTTACCTGTCCAACAAAGTACTTCAAAGAAGCTTCGTCGATCAACTTCCGTAGAAGCTCCATCTATGGCTTAGGCGTTCTTCGGACCTCACTGTTGTATTTTTTTACAAAACTGGGACTAATGCGCTGGAAGATTCTGACGTAGCAAAATCAGGAATTATAGATGATTCATTGACAAGGGCTTCAAGAACCATCGCTTCCAGGGTCAGGCCCGGACCGAATGCGCAACTCAGAATATTGGGCCGGTCAGTATCGAGCCTGGCTACGCCGGAAATAAGATCCTCCCAAACCGCTTTTAAGACAAATAAGACCGTTGCCGAGGACATATTACCAAATTGCCGCAACACATTATACGCATAACGGTCATCATTGGCCGTGATACCGAGTTGTTCTTCGATTACTTCCAGAATTCGACGGCCACCAGGGTGTAGCGCATACTGACCAATATCGCCTAATGTCAAACCGCATTGAGCCAGCAGTCGTTGCATGAGCTGGCCAATACCTCGCTGAATGTGAGTTGGCACGTCAGCCGTAAGAGTCATTTCGAAGCCAAAATCGCTAATATGCCAGGCCATAGCGTCTTTTCCTTCGGGCAGCAAATCACAATAGAACGATCGCAGGCGAAACGATTGCTCAGGACGGGGTTTGCTTTCGACCAACACAGCAGCTGAGCCATCAGCAAACAGCGCGTTTGAAAGTAAATAGTCCGTTTCTGTTTTCTTCTGAAAGTGGATGGTACACAATTCAATACAAACGACCAGCACTTTTGCATCCGGCTCAGACCGAACGATGGCATTGGCCGCTTTCAGGCCGTTGAAAGCCCCATAGCAACCCATAAAATTGATTGCCAGCCGTTGAGTGGTGGTAGGTAATCCCAGCGCTTCAATGATCTCAATATCTGGCCCTGGTGCATACAGCCCCGTACAACTGACGGTAATCAAATGGGTAATGGTTTGTGGATCGAAGTCGGGATAGCTGCTAAAACAATCGCTAATGGCCTTCAAGGCTAGTGGAACGGCTTCCTGCCGATAAACGCCCATTCGCTGGCTCACCGTCGGAAACGGTTCCATACCAGGCGTGTTAGGATAGAAGGTAAATTCGCCCATGGAGCGCGTATAATCGGCCATAACCGTGTGCCGCTTTTCGATTCGGGTATAGCGGTACAAGGTCATCAATCGACGGCGATCGCGATCATCGAGCTGAAGGAGATCGGCCATGAATTCTGCCGCATGTTGTTGAGAGGCATAGTAAGCAGGTACTGAAGTACCGATAGCATTGATATAACCGTCTGGTTGAGATTGCCGTGGAGCCATTCGCCGAAGCGTTCATTTATTCATAGAACGCCATTGGTTGTATAACTATGCTGATTGCCGAAAGTTCTGTAAATTGACGACTCTCATTAAAAACACGCCATGACCGCCCGTACTATTTGGCTACACCTGCGCGTACCCTTCTCGTTTTTCTTATTGCCAATGTTCTGGTTTGCCATTAGTCAATCAGCGACTCCAGATATTACCAAATCTATAATCGTGCTTTTAGTTGTGCATTTGCTGCTTTATCCGGCCAGTAATGCCTATAATAGCTATTTTGATAAGGATGAAGGTAGCATTGGCGGCCTGGAAACGCCCCCTCCCGTCGACAAAGATCTGTATTGGGTATCGTGGGTGCTCGATGGGGTCGCGCTTTTGCTGGGAATGTTCGTCAACTGGCCTTTTGTGCTCTACTTACTTGTTTACGGGTTTGTTACAAAAGCGTATAGCCACGACCGAATACGACTCAAAAAGTACCCGATTTTGAGCTGGTTCCTGATCAGTATTCTTCAGGGAGGGCTAACGTACATCATGACCTATATTTCCATCAATGATTTGCCGTTATCCACTATTACAGAGCCTAAACTCCTCTTTGGCGGCTTGCTGGCTACCTTAAATCTGATGGCCTTATACCCTGTTACGCAGGTATATCAGCATGAGGAAGATGCCCGTCGGGGTGATATGACCATCAGTCGGATGATGGGCATTCGAGGTACATTCCTAAGTGCGGTGATACTTTATGCGTTGTCGCTAATTGGCTTCTATACGTATTTTGATGGTAGCTATGTTGTATTATTATATCTGGCGTTTCTGTTTCCGGCTGTTGTTTTCTTTCTGCGCTGGTTTTGGCTGGTATATCGAGACAGTAGTCTGGCGAATTATCGTACAACCATGCGGATGATGTGGATTTCGAGCATTGGCTTGAATAGTTTTTTTCTGGTTTTAATTGCATTAACTCGTTCGTAATCAGTTTTGAGCGGCTTATTTGAGGGGAGCAGGTAAATTTTTTTTCAGCGATAGACTTGACAAACGGATAAAACCCACTAAATTTGCATCCACAATTCGCCGAGGTAGGGCAAATTGAAAATGCGAAAGTAGCTCAGCTGGTAGAGCGCGACCTTGCCAAGGTCGAGGTCGCGGGTTCGAACCCCGTCTTTCGCTCCACGAAAAAAGGCACCGACCCACGGTGCTTTTTTCGTAAATGTCCGCTTCTGTGGAAGCGCCGGGATGGTGGAATTGGTAGACACGCCGGACTTAAAATCCTGTGGGCTTTACGGCCCGTGCGGGTTCGACTCCCGCTCCTGGTACAACACTCTCTAAAAAGGGAAAAACACAAAAGCCACTGACTATCAGTGGCTTTTGTGTTTTTTTGGGTCAATCTACCTTCTTGTAGAGGACATTGTTTTTTTCTATGTTTGTGGTTTTGCCGCGGAAACAGGTATACCGTGGTGATGTTACAACCTCGGATTCTTCGATAATCTAATTGATTCCCGTATTGCCGCATGAGCCCTACTTTCAGATGGATTTGTCGGAGCACTGTGTCGTTCTGGCGCGACACAGACAGCTCAGTCGGGTATTGCGAGGTAATGAATCTTAACTGGCCTTTCGTTCGGGTTAACCTAAATACGAATTGAGTATCCGGCGACGCCAATAAGCTATTAATGTGAAAATTACGGAGGCATAAATCCTATATCGTAATTGCAGGGTTTCGTTTGAAGTGACTATACTGTCGCCTTTGTATTTCTTATAAAGGGCAAGGCTTTATCAAAAAAAGACACAAAAAACGATTTCCAGGTTTGCCGTTTCTGCTCTATTGCATAGCCTATTATCATAGTGACGATGCCAATGCACAAAGCAATTGGCATCCACCATGTTGAGGTATAGCTTACCAGGGATTGAAATAAAATAATGAGCGGGTAATGTAGAATATAAAGTGAAAAGGTTAGATCGGCAATGAGCCTAAATTGGGTAAACCAGGATGGCTTTTGCAAGGGCAGGTCTTGAAACGGGAAGAAGTAGATGGCGGCTGCAACAAAAAGCCCAAATAGCCAATCGGTAATGAATTGATTGGAAAAATAAAATGGCGGATAACCAATTGAATAAGGCATCCCTGGATTTGAAAAGGCAATGACGGCTCCCGTAACTGACACTATTGATAGGATGCAAAGTAGACCGATTCCTAGATTTGATTTGGGAAGCCGTTGTATGTAACATCCCATTAGCCATACGGGCATGAGCAGTACTATTTGGGGGCCTGCCAGTAGGCCCGCCAGGACCGCAAGGAGTTTGCCTTTAGCGCTAATACGTCCTCTATAAATCCAGAGACCAAAAAATAGGTAATACCAAAATTCATAGCATAGCGACCAAAGCGGTGAATTTATGGTCGGGTAAGATGAAAGTCCCCAGATCTGGGACAAGAAGCAAACCGATAGTACATACCGAATCACTTCATACCTCCTGGTGTATTGGTGAGCCAGGACAGGATCAATGTAAAGAATGAAAAGGTGAATTAGTACGGTAATTAATAGGGCTGGGATTAGGACTGAATATAGCCTGGTAAGCCGCGCAATTGCGTACCCTAAGGCGCTTGGTTTTCCAGATGTACTGTATGAAATAACATAGCCAGAAAGCACAAAGAAAATAATAACGGCATAGTGGCCTGTATCACCTCTAAAGATTTTGGTAGAAGGAGAAAGCTTTTCTTCTGAATGAACGAGTAGGACTATGACAGCCGAGCAAATTCGGAGGAAATCCAGAAAAAGGCTAGTGGTCGTAGGCAGTGTCGATTTTCTGTTTTCCATATCTACCAATATAGAAATAGGACAATGAATCAAGGAACGAAGTGATTAACCGGCTACAAAAACCATAACCCACCACTTATTAATGATTGCCATCACCGGCGAAGCGGGCGAAATCCTCCAGCTTTTCGAGGATCAGAACCTGATCTACCGATTGTTAACCGAGTTTATAGGTCTGGATTGTCGATTATAAATGTTCTTATACTTGGATTAGTTCGCAGGCTGTTAACCTGGTATCCCCAAGGCTCTGTTTCTGTAATCCAGAAAATGCGAACAAAGAGCGTACGAAATCAGGGATCTATTCGGCCCGCAACTTCATTTTGGTAGTTCTAAGGCAGTATGTGCAGGTAGATGCAAGCCTTTAGCAGTTAGTGATTGACTACACAAGCCTCCATTTTAAGCCAATGAACTATTTAGTAACCCTTTTGCTTTTTGCTTTCCTGATCACATCTGGTCGCGCACAAACGCCATTGAAGCTTGCCATTGCCGGGTTAAGTCATGGACACGTAGGCTGGATTTTTAACCGACCGGATAAAAAGGACGTTGAACTGGTTGGTATTTACGAACCGAATCAGGAACTGGTTGATCGTTTTATTAAACGATACAATCTGGATAAGAAGCTGTTTTTTAGTGATTTAACGAAGATGCTGGATCAGACAAAACCAGATGCTGTTTCGGCTTTTGGAGCAATCAGTGACCATATCACGATTGTACGTGCCTGTGCACCCAGAAAAATAAATGTAATGGTGGAAAAACCACTGGCTACTACGTTTGCCGATGCAAAAGAAATTCAGACCCTGGCTCAGAAGAATACGATTAAAGTCCTGACCAATTTCGAAACGTCCTGGTATGCCAGCAACCAGTACGTTAATGAATTGTATCAGGCCGGTAAATTAGGGGAAATTAGAAAAGTTATGGTCAATGACGGGCACCAGGGACCTAAAGAAATCAACGTCAGCAACGAGTTTTTCGCCATTTTAACTGATCCTGCCAAAAACGGGGCGGGTGCTTTGGTCGATTTTGGCTGTTATGGCGCTAACCTGATGACCTGGTTGATGAAAGGCAAACGTCCCCTTTCCGTGATGGCCGTTACGCATCAGAATAAACCCGATATATATCCGAACGTGGATGATGAAGCGTCCATCATTTTACAATATCCGACAGCCCAATGCATTATTCAAGGCTCCTGGAACTGGACATTTGCCCGCAAGGACATGGAAGTGTACGGAACAAAGGGATATGCTGTGGCTATTGATGCAACAACAGTCAGGGAACGGTTAGACGGTAAAGCCCCGGAAGAGCGAAAAAAACTTGATCCCCGCCCTGCCCCTTTTACAGATCCTTTTTCGGTATTGGCCGACGTAGTGCAAGGTCGCCTGAAACTGGATGAAAACGATTTATATGAATTACCAGTCAACGTAACGGTTGTTGAAATTCTGGAAGCAGCCAAAGCCTCCGCAAAATCAGGCAAGTCAGTTTCGTTAAAGTGATTAAAGATACGTCTGATAGCCGTTTGGGCTCACTAACAGTAAGCCCAAACGGCTATTGATTTAATAATTTGCGAATTATCGCCATATCTGGATGGGTCAAACCGGCGGCTTCCAATTCATCCAGGTCGGCTAAAAACGTCTTTTTGTACCTGCCAGATCGGTGGGGTTTGTTTTTCAGATACGTATAGAGCGATTTGGCATCGTCAAGCTTGCCCTGCATCAGGTAGGCCATCGCTAAATTGGCATTAACCCATGCTTCGTGGTCATCGTAGGAAAGCGACTTCTCCGCTAATGATTGAGCTTTGGCAAACTTTCTGCTGAAAAGCGAGTGATACGACCAATTGCTCAATTCACGGGCCATCAGCGCCGAATCTGCATCACCAAATTGTTTTTCGACCAGTTCAACCACTTTTTGCTGTAAGGAATCAGCTTCCAGAAAATAGCTGCTACGCTCCTGTGCATCGCTTAGGAGCGCCAGTCGATGCAGGACCTGAATCTGTAGCGAGGTCGACTGTCCGCCATCTGTTGCGGCAAGTCGCTCCAGGATGTCTTTGGTCCTTACATACGCGCCTTTGGCTTCTCTGGGCCGTTCTGTGTCGAAGTAGAGATTTCCCATATCCATCAGTGTATACACCAGGTCGGGCTCAAAATCGATTGGCTTCTTTTTCGCAAGCTTTTCCTGAATCGTTTTGGCCTCTTGATAAAAGGCTTCGGCTTCGGGGTAGCGCTTCATTTCGGTGTAGAAAAAGCCCATATCGCCCAGAGTCATCGCCAGAGTCGGTTCGAACAGCTCGGCAAACTTACCGGCGAGTTTCTGCTGTATCGTTTTGGCACGCGTATACGTTGCTTCGGCTTCTGGATAGCGTTTTGTATCCCGGTAAAAATTACCGATATCAGTCAGGGTTTGTGCCAGGTCGCCCTCAAACTGGTCGGGGTTTTTCTGGGCGAGTTTTTCCCGAATGGTTTTGGCCTGTTGATACGAGGCTTCTGCTTCAGGATACCGCTTCGTCAGGCTATACAGATCGCCTAAATCATTAAGCACCTGCGCCAGACTCGGTTCATATAGGTCAGGGTTTTTCTGAGCGAGTTTCTCCCGAATGGCTTTAGACTGTTTATAGGCCGTTTCTGCGTCGGGTATCCGTTCCAGGTCAGAATTGAGCGTACCCAGATTATTCAGGGTAGATGCCAGATCCGGTTCATATTGATCCGCATTTCGGCGAACAAGCCGATCCTGTATCGTTTTGGCGCGGAGATACGTCTTTCCGGCGTCGCCTAACCGTTTGTTGATGTAATAAAATGTACCCAGGTTATTGAGCGAAAACGCCAGATCGGCTTCAAACTCATCGGCATACTTTTCAACCAGTTTCTCGCGGATGTTCTTGGCCTGAACAAAGGCTTTTTCAGCCTCATCGAATTGTCTTTTTTTCGAGTAAAGTGTCCCTAATCCATCCAGCACGTGGGCCAGACCCGGCTCATTCTGCTCAGGATTAGTCCGGGCCAGTTGCTGTCTTAGAGTTTTGGCTTGCTGAAGCGCGGCTTCGGCTTCCTCGAACCGATTGTTGGCCATGTGATAATAGCCCAATTCAACGTAGATGTCGGCCTTAAGCGAAGCGGGTGGATTGAGGTCCAAGGCTTTCTGATACCAACGCCCTGGTTCCAGAGGCCGATTCAGTTGCTGTAGGAAGTTGGCGTAGGTGAGTATGTTTTCCACCTGCGTCGGATCGGCCTGGATGGCTTCCTCATACCAATGTGCCGCCTGGTCCATGTCATACTGGCTGCGGTAAATGTTGGCTTTTAACAAGCACTTACCGATGTAGACAGCCCGATCCTCCACCGGTACTTGATTTGTTTGCTCATTTGCACTAGAAGAAGCACCATTCGGAGGAGCGCCGGTGCCTACCTGAGCGCTCTTCTTCATGGATTGTTTGATGCGTATATCATCATCGTCCAGCGCCGATAACGCTTTCGCAAACTGGCCTTCTTTATATTGCAGGAAGGCTTTCTGATAACTGCTGTCGATTGCGGTTTGCTTCGCAAAAACGGCCGCCATTGCCTGGGCTTCGCTCAGCTGTTTATCCCGTTCGCTCAGGGCCTGCTCATAGCGGTTTTGCATCCGGGACAGGCTGTCGCGCAGTTGCTCGATTGTCTTATTTTTTTCGGTACTGGCCAGCTCGTTCTGCCGGCTCTTTTGCCAGGCCAGTTCCTTTTTGCCCAGACTGTCGAGTAGTCGCTGGTTCTCCTGTTTTTGCTGTTCAACAAGTTTTCGTAACTCCCCAGA
The DNA here is from genome assembly GCF_010233585.1 of Spirosoma endbachense. Taxonomy (NCBI): domain Bacteria; kingdom Pseudomonadati; phylum Bacteroidota; class Cytophagia; order Cytophagales; family Cytophagaceae; genus Spirosoma; species Spirosoma endbachense. Next base: position 6,152,871 of record NZ_CP045997.1, on the reverse strand, counting down.
CTTATCGTTCTGCCGGGTCGAATCCTGTTGCTGCACTAGTTTCGTCAGCAATTGCTGATTTTCCTGCCGCTGTCGATTCAGGATTTTTTCTAACTCGGCAATTTTACTTTGCTGGCTGGTTCCTCCACGGCCCAGACTGTCGATCAGTCGTTTGTCAGCTCCCCGCTGCTTTTCGAGTAATTTCTGCAACTCATCAATGCGACTGGTGAGCATCGCAGGCGCTTTGACCAGACTATCCAGTACGCGCTGATACTCTTTTTGTTGCTGTTGCAGCCGTTGCTCCAGAGCGCCGGTCGATGGTTGCGGTTGTCCCTCCGGTTTTTTCGCTCCATTTGCCATGAGCCGCTGTTGATCAACTACCAGATCGGTTAGTTTCTTGATGTCTCCTTTCATCGACGTCAAGCCTTTATCCAACGCCACGCCGGCAATAGTGGCGTAGTACTGACGCCTTGCTTTTTCGATGTCCTGGACTTGCGCCACAATCAGCTTAAACTGAAAATCAGAGGGGTCGGCCAGTTGGCGGATCGTATAGGAATAGATTTCGCTGTGGTTAACAATATCCCAATTGCTGCCGCCTAACTTGATGCGAACCGTCATGCCCGGACACTTATTCAGGCGATACCGAAAGATACCATTGGCATCGCTCAGTGGCCCCTGATTGCCGTCAATCACAATCGGTATCTGAGGTAACCGGCCTTTGTTGGTGTAAAGGGTTATTTCGCCCTTATATTCCTGTAAACAGGGAGCCTGCGCCTGCATTAGCAGCGGCAGACTCACCCAAACGATTAGTGCAATTACCGTTTTCATGGGCTATAGAGGAAGTGATACCGACGTTTCTTCGCGGGGAGTCGCGTGTACGGAGGCTTGCTGCTGGTTTTTACGGGCCGTCACGCGGATGCTGGTTTCCTGTTGGTACTGTACCGGCAACGGGAGGACAAAACGCCCTACGCTGTCAGTTTGCTGGGCCGGAAAGTTCTCCGCCCAAACGGTGGCTTTGGGAACGGGCTGGCCGTTGTTATCGTAGACCGTGCCACGAATGCAGCACAAATCCTGGTGCGGAATTAACAACAATGTGGCTTCGGTTTCGGCCAATAGGAGCGTATCGACGGATGTACCGTTGCTAAACGCCTGATCCGGGCTGTTGAGCAGTTCGATGCGAACGGGTTTTTCCTGAAACTGGGCCGGAATTCCCGCAATCACTACCCGGCCGTTTGCATCGGCTGTTTCCTCACGGGGCGTATTTCCCAGAAGCAGCCGTAGTTTGACTTTACCCGCAACCGGGGCCTGGCCTTGCCCAGGGCGTAGGTAAACGATGTAGTCGAAACTCTGATGCGTGCGAAAATACTGATAACTCCCGCCCACAATCGCTATACTGCCCAGAATCAGGGCCAGGCGGATGTTGCGGTCGTAGCGGGTCCGGCGCTCGGCACTACGCAACTCCTCCCCGGCGGGCAGCTTCCATTGCGTAGTTACTTCATCGGGTGTCGAGAAGTACCATTGATTTCGGCTTACCTCTTCCAGTTCGGTAACGATACCGCCCCGGATGGTTTCGATCACAGTTGAGTCTTTAACCTGGAGTTCCAGACGTGCCCGGTCCAGTGCTTCCGCCAGGGTCGTGCCACTGATCAGGGCGCGGTAAAACGTAATCGAGAACTGGGTCGCTACCGTATCCTCAACGGGGGTGCTGGTGGCAATGATAGCGGCTTTGCTGTTTTGCTGCCGAAGCAACTGGATGTGTTCCAGCGTGGAACAGCCATTTAAAAAGATCAATCGGAGCTGCGGGCAACGGGCCAGCAGTTGCGCAACCCCCACGGCTCTGGCTGGTGAATCTTCCAGATGGAGCATGGAAGCCCCCGCGTGTCCACTGTAATGAAACAGACACAACGAGTCCTGATACGTAATGATTTTGCTGGCAATGGAGTTGGTTGTGGCGAATGAATCCCGAATCTTTTGAAAGTGTTGTTGGCTGCTTAATGGGTCCAGCAACCGATCAATGGTATCGTCCTCGCGCCGTAGTTCTGGCAGCGGACGATCCCGGTCGTTGGCAAAGCAGAAAAGAAGGGTTTTCATAAGTGAAAGAATACAGAAATCACTATAAATCTAGCGCAAAAGATTATATATCAGCCTGTTTACCTGGGTAATTATTGAGTTGACGGTACGCCAACTTATGATCCATTAGTAACCGGTTACATCCTGTTTTCATACGGCTCATTTTCGTACATGGCAGGTCTCGGCTTAGGCAGCAGCGGAATGAGCGATTCGTTGGCCCCGACATCTATCAGCCCTCCTGTCCGGACTTGCAAAAGCGGACTGCGATCGTAGGAAGTTCCTGGGAACTCATGATCCAGAGGAACTAAGTGGTAGATAAACGTGAAATTCAGTGAAATTGCCTTCTTCCGTGTGAACGTCTATACGCCCGCCGTTGCCGTTGGTAACGATGTCGTAGCTGAGCGATAGGCCCAGCCCAATACCCTGTCCGGTGGGTTTGGTCGTGAAAAATGGCTGAAAAATCTTGGGACGGATCGACACGGGAATGCCTGCACCATTGTCGTATACGGTGAGTTTAACTTCGTTTTTCGTCCGTTCCGTCCGAACGCATACAGTTGGCTGATAATCGGCAGGCTGCTTCCGGGCTTTCTGAGCCACTTCGTAAAAAGCGTTATTGAACAAATTCTGCAACACCCGCCCCATATCCTGCGGCACCAGATCAATCATGCCCACCTTAGGGTCTAGGTCGGTAATTAGCTGGGCGTTAAGTTGAGCCAGCGAACCCGACTTGTCTTTGGCCAGCAGGGCGTGATAGCTCAAATGGATGTACCTGTCGGCCAAAGCGTTAAGGTCTGTGGGTTGGCGCGGGCCAGAGGTGCCAGTACGGGCGTGTTCAAGCATATTTCCAACGATGTCCGCTGCCCGCTGTCCGTTCTGTGCGATAGACTGTAAATTTTTTCGGATATCACCCGTCAGATCGGTCACCAACGGATAGTCGTTCGTTTCTACACCCTCTTTCAACTCATCGGCCAGCTCGACCGACATTTTGGCGAAATTATTGACGAAGTTGAGCGGATTCAGGATTTCGTGGGCAATACCCGCCGTCACTTCGCCCAGCGACGCAAGTTTTGCCTGCTGAATCAGTTGCGTCTGGGTGGCCTGCAGCGTGGTTAATGTTTTCTGCAATTCTTCCTTCTGACTATGTAGTTCCGCCGTGCGTAGGCTTACTTTTTCTTCCAGGATAGTGTTCTGCTGCGCTACCAGTTGCCGGTTGGCTTCGGTCAGTCGAAGCTGTTCCTGTACGGCAGCTTCCTGCTGTTGTTTGAGCAGGTTTACCTTGTTGGTCAGGGCGAGCGTAAATAGAATAATCTCAATGCCCGACCCCAGATGCAGGCTATTATAAGTCCAGAACGAGTACGGTAACGTCCCGTTGGCGTAAGCCAGAAAAAGGAAAATAGACGCAAAAAAGACCAGGTTACCAATGACGTAGAACAGGGCGGGCCGGAATCCCCGACGGAAGATGATGATCCCCGCCGTTACGCTGAAAATGCCTTCCAGCAAGGCAATTTGGGGAACAAAGTCCAACCGACGGCTTTCGCCCACTGACGCACTGACGCCGATGAGGTTGAGAACGATCCCGATCGCGTAGAGGATCAGTATGCCGATGCCCAGTTTGTAGAATAGCGGAGCTCGCTGGCGCAGACGAAGAAAGGCCAGCGTGAACGGGATATGCACCAGCCCCGTAAGCCCGGCCAGGACCGTAGCGTAGCGCTCGATAGCGGGGTTCGACGGCCAGAAAAACTCGTTGGTATGACCCCGAAAAAGGGCCAGTTGCAGCCCCATAAAAATGACCCAGATGCTATACAGGAGCGTATCGTTTTCCCGAAGCCGAACGTATAGAAGCAGGCTGTAAATAATGATAATCAGGATAAATCCGTAATAGAGGCCGTAAAACAGATCGTCCCGGTGCAACGTTTGCAACAACATCCCCGTGGCCTGGGCGTAGATGGGCAGCGCCGTAGTGAATACTCCGCGCATCTGCACATAGAAGACGTGCGTTTGGCCCTGGCGAACCGACGTAGGGCACACTTCATTACTTTTCAGATATGTGTATGTCCGTTGGGGTTGGAGCGTGCCGAGTTGATAGGTCTCCAGGAGCTTTCCATCAGCCACTTCATAAACGGTGATGTATTCGGTTCCAGCGTAAACGAAGTGCAGAAACAGGTCCGATGCGGTTTGGTTTGTCAGCTCGAACCGAAACCAGTATTCAAACTGGCGATAATAAGGTTTGATCAGCCCATGCTGGGTAGGTACAAATTGATACCGTTCTGGGTTTTGCAGCAAAGCCTTCATCGATAAACTCCCTGCTTTCGTCTCCAGCAGCGTACTGGCATTGAAGAGATTATAGGATTGAGCTGGGTCCTGAACAACGACCGGCGCTGCCCGAAGCGAACTAATCAGCAGGAAGGCCAACAAGGCGAAGAGATAACAGCGTTTTATGGGCATGGATCAACGGGTAATTAAGCGACTTCGGGCAGCAACGCCGTTCGAAGCATAACATCTATTTTGTGGGCGGCCGTTCCGAATTCCTGTTTGGCAATGCGTTGCAACGGCATTCGCAACAACACCGGCGGATGCACGATAGCGTCGCCCAACGCGGTGGCGTCGGCTTCAAGCTGGGCGAGCAGCCGGGCGTATTCGGTGGTGTCGGTTGCCCGATGAAGTTGTCCGCTTTTCTGCCAGGCCAGCTCACGGCCTTTTTTCATCACTTCGCTCTCAAGTCGTATGATTTGGTCGGAAAAGTAGGTCAGTATACGACCGAAAGGCCGGAAGATCCGCCCGACATTGTCGTTCATCTGGTGGTACAGATCGTCGAAGAGCGCGTTCATCTGGGTAAAATCGTCTTTGAACCGCTCAATGTCTTTACCTCGATATACCTCCGCTACGACAATGGGCAGGTCATACGTGATATGCGCGTTGGCTGCCGAAAAAATATGCTGATCGGTAGTGAGGAGCGTCTGGGCAGCATCGAACGAAAGTTGCCAGGGACCCGGTGCGGGTTTGCCGTCGAAGTACAGATTGATAGCCTCAAAATAACGGTTTCCAAATCCCACATCGACCTGTTCCATCTCCACCGGATTCTCAAATAGGCCGAGTCGGATACCAGCTGCCACGCGCTCCGTAACCAGTTTATAAACAGCACAGAACAGCCCCATTGGATTGTTCTGTGCCCGAAAGTGGCGCGCCAGTTTATCCAGGTAACTGATCATATCCTCAATACGATCGAGGGGTGGAATCCGAAAGTCGGGCGTGACGGCCTCCCAGTCGTCGGTCAGAGCCGAGGGTAAGTAAAACTGTTCGTGTTTCGCGGCATTGGTAAACCGCATGAATCCAGTGACCATGCTGTGGCTCAACGAGCGGCCCAAAGCTGCCAGCAGTAGGTTCCGCTCGTTCATTCCCCGAATGCCCTTGTCTAACCATTGAGCCGCTTCCAGTACAAACGAGTTGTCTGGATCGACGGTTGCGATGCGGAGCATGTCGGCGTAGTGATCGCCAATGAAAAATCGGACAAAATAAGGCGACAGCCGCTTGAGCGGCCCCACCACCATCCGCTCGTTCATGAGCTCGATGCACGCATTGGTTAGTTCGGCCCCTTCCATGGAAGGTCCGGCCTGGTGGTCCATAATGGCCTTCATCAGGGCACGAGCCTCGTTTTCGTCTTCTACTGCCAGATCGGGGTCAATGCCTATCATCGTCCCTACGACGCTCCACAGGTGCATATACGCACTACGCTCTTCGGGCGTGAGCATTACGCCGAGCTGGTCCAGCCCATCAAGGATAGTTACACTGAAGGACAAGAGCGTACCGGCTAAATCTTCCTGGTTAATGGGAATGCCGTAAGTATCTATGTCCCAGGCCCGCTGTTGCGCAAAGTACCGGATGGTCGCGTGTATAAGCCGGACTTTCTGCGTAGCGACAATGGCTGTACCGTCATGCTCAAAATTATTGTGCGTCATCATGTCTACCACAAACTGGGCGGTTTCCATTACCCGTCGGCTAAAGGCATCCAGAGAGCCGTCGTTAACGCGCAACCGACCGGTGCGATACAGCACTTTGGCCCCTCGCCAGCAGGTGTAGCAAAGCGGAAGCGACTTGCAGAGCAGAATAAACAGGATTTTCGGGCCATGATGCTTGAACACCTCGCTGGCGATCATCAGTTTGAACGGCTCGGCGTTGGCGGGTAGCTGGCGGGTTTGCCCGAAATAATTCTCAACGATGCGCTTAACCGGATCAGGCAGCACGTCGAAAGCAGGATTGGGAAAGTGTCGGTTTCGCACGAGCACCTGAAAAATCTGGTCGATTTCGCCTTTTTGGTTTTCGGCCAGCAATGTTTCGATAACGTGGTCGGCCAAAGGGTCGCCTAACAGGCGCTTGCTTTCCAGGTAAGCGGTTGACCAACGTTCGGGGGCGTCGCCATCCTCACCGGTTGCGTCGGTGGATGCGGCATCGATACTGTCGGTTTTTCCTTCCTTGTGGTTGATGTGGCTTACATATCGTGAAGCCAAACGCAGAAAGCCTTTGTCGTTGGGATGAACTTCATCGTACCAGTAATCGGCGGGCCGGTTGGTGCGCTGAATCGTACTGCGCAAATCAAGATACGTTACGTTCGAATAAGCATCCGACACCCGGCGGAGTTCGTTGTTAAAGGCATCGACTACATAGCGGATAATTGCTTCGCGCTCGTTGGCGTCCGTAATACCTTTGGCTACCAGGATTTTACCTAGCCAGCCGGGTTGCCTATTCATGGCGGTATTTGCCGGAATGACATAATCGTAACCGTGTATCAGTACGTTTACCTTCGGATATCCCTGCTGCACGAGTCGCAGCATACGGGTGAAGCGTTCATTTAGCTGCGCCAACGTTTCGTCAATAGCGTCGGACACATATCGGGAAGCATCCGATACGTCGGTACGGGGTACGTCGCGAATGAGTCGGGGAAAGGCTTCACCAAATAACTCATCGCCCCCTCCGCTTAGAAGGAAAAATGCTGGTTTTACCTGTGCGATAGCCTCCAGAAAACTACCCTCTTTCAGGTAGTCATCCATCGTGGCCCCCGCACTGGCTACGTTGTAAACGGTATAAACTCCCGACAGATAATCGACAATATCCCGCAGCAGAAACGGATAATGGAACCAGGAATCACCCTCCGCCACGATGCGGATACGGTCTGGATAGCGGATCAGGTTTTGTCGGTATTGCCGATTCCGTAACTGGTTCGCTATCCGATTGGCAATGCCTACTTTCAGGTCGTTCCAGAGCCCACGTTCGCCCTCGGCCGGGTGTATCAAAACCAGTTCGTCGCGGAGTTGTAAATCTGGCAGCAACCCATTGGCCTGGGTCATTTTGTAATATAAACCCAGTGCAAAATCAGTCTGAACGGAGTAAGACCCGTCAGCAACCGGTTCCAGCATTTGGCTTACTTCATCCGCCCGAACCTGGTTGTAAAGCGGATTAACTAGTTGAAGGGTAATAGTTTGCGTACTCCATTCGGGTAGGGGTTCGGTTTCGTCGGCGTCGATTTCGAATGCTCCCCGGTTCATTCCCTCCGGTTTGTTGCGGTCGGTCAGTACTGGGGGCGAAGGCAGCGCGTTTAACTTTATAAACGCCAGTGTTTTCTCCGACAGCGGCTCCGTCGTAATAAGTAATTTAATCTGTTCGAAAACCGTGGGCCAGTTATACTGTCGGATTACCTCTTCCAGTCCCAGCCGCAATGTTGTTTGCCGACCCGTCGGCGCTTTTCGATCGGCCAAACCCAACGCGACGTTTTGGCCAGCTTCCAGGCGGTAATTTGTGGGCAGAAAATCCAGAAACGAACCAAAATCCCGCGAAAGATACAGCACCGTACAATACAGCGCCTGATCATTGGGATTAGTCAGCCGAATGCGAAGTTGCGCCAAATAAGGTTTAGTTGGGTTTATACGGGTAAACTGAACAGGCAATGGCGCTGGATGGGCTTCAGTTAAGGGTATGGACTGCTCCGATGTGGTTTCTACCTCTACATTTAATACCGGATCAGTAACCTCGGGGTTACGGAGATGGGTCAGGTAGTGCCAGCGGGCCAGGTGGCGCAGGTCTTCCGCCAATCCCTCAAACGCCTGCGGATTGTCGGCCTGAACGGGGCGAATGAGTGGTCGCTCGTGGGCTAACGGATCGGTTATATCAGGATGGGTGATGTAATAGAGTCCGTTACGAACGTGCAGGCAATAGTCGGCTTTAGCCGGATCATCTTCCGTCACGAAGCAGGCGCCAGCCCGATTGTTTAGCTCGCTCAACAAATCGGGTAAATCGCTTGCCAGGCCACCGTGATTGAACAACTGAAGCCGAATGGGTTGACTCAACAGACCCGCCACTGTTGCCCGATAGACGATCATTTTGTCGAGTATAGGCCGTAAAGCATCGGGAAGGGTTACAACGCTATAATCGGCCCCGATCCGTTCAATACCGAGCAGATAACGTTCTCCATCGCGGTCATACAGATAAATAGTTTGATCGGACTTCCCGACTCCATGAATAGCCCCCACGTCGAGCAGCCAGCCTTCCTGTCTATTGAACATAACAGAGGCCGTGAGCGTATCGGCATCAAGCGGCTGGTTCAGAAATCCCCGGCTCAGCAGGCTATCCCCACCATCGCTGGGTGAGCCTGCCGCCGGTGTATATATTCGTAGGTGCTGTTCGTAGCCGAACCGCATCGTTTGCCGAACGCGGTTGTGCAAATCGCCATACGATAACTGCCCGTGAGCCGCTCCCAACACCGCCAGCAGATGTTTGGTAAAAACGCCTTCGCCATTAACTTCCACCGCACTCTCATCCGACTCACAGGCGGCCATCTGAACATGCGCACCCTGAGGCAGCGCCGTTTCGATGCCATGGCTTTTAATCAATTCAGCCGGCACCGTGGTGTGAAAACAAAAGCCATTATACGGGCGTTGAGGGGCGTTGAAGGTCAGTCGTCGTTCGCGCACATCCTGTTCGGCAAGCGCGGCCATCAGCAACACGTCGGATCGGGTATTATCGCCCGAATGACAGCAATCGAACGCGGTGACGACGTGCGCCCCCGTTGCGCCGACCTGACCGATGAGGTAGCGCAGTTCTTTGTCGGCCAGCAGAAAATCCCATGTATTGGCAGTGCCCGCATCATGGCAAACCAGGCATTCAAGTTGTCCGTCGGTTTCGGTGAGCCAGATTGTTGAATCGGCGGCTTCCTGCGTGCCATGCCCGGCAAAATAAAACAGCACGGTATCATCCGGACCCGCCTGAGCCAGATGGGTCTGAAACCCGTCAATAATGGCGGTTTTATTGGCTTGCTGGTCGGTTAGGACCTGTATGTTCAGGGTGAAATGGGGCGCTAATAGTCCTAAATAATTATTGACAGAAAGCGCATCGTTAACGGGCCCGCGTAAAGGGCGTACCCGTTCGTAAGCGCCAATACCCACAATTAAGGCATAAAGATTAGGGCTAGGCATGTTGACGAGTATAGAGGAAAGTATGCGTTAAGGTACGTAATGTTGGCGGAAAATTCTTTAAAATTTTGAGTGTTAGGTTAGTTGTATTTCGCCAACCGATGATTGAGTCGGACAGCCATTAAAATCGTCGAAATACGGCCGCGCCACAGAGGCTTCATCTGGCACATTTCGCCACCGGGTGCCCGGCGAAACCTGGGCTTTCGTTTACATTGATATGCATCTGATAGGGGCCGGGCGGCCAACTAGTTCAGGGAAGATGTTAGCCAAAGGAGCTTAGTAAGACAGTCTGCTTCGGCGTAGCGCGGCCTATGCCGTCCGATCAAATTAGTATTTGCTTCGAACTGGAGTAGGATTGTCATTTTTTTAATACCTGTCAAATACGATCAGTCGCATAGTATACACACTACGTTGCAAACTCCGCATTGAGCTGTGACTACAAACAAAGCTCATAAAATAACTCGTTTGATCGTATTCCGTCAGGCCACACTCGTTCTTCCGAGTGAGTGAAGTTGAAGCCAGCCTTCTGATTAGCCGCTTTCGACATTAGATTGGTATCACGGTGTGAAACTATGGCTTTATCGTATCCATTTTGTTTGGCCCAGTCGATCCGTGCATCGTAAAAGAGTTTCGATAATCCTCGGCCTCGATGTTCTTTCTTTATATAGGAAGCGACCAGAACAACCGAATTGCCCATGCTTGTTTGTCTTCCGATACCAGTGATGCCAACGCATTCTCCATTATCCAGAAACAGCCCAAAATACGCCTTATCTTTCGCAGCGAGCCTTTCCTGCCAGCTACTATCGGAAAGCAGTGATTCTTTTGCAAATGAGCTACCGAAGACTCCTGGTTCTTCTGTCAACGCTTCGAGTCTTATTTTTTTTAGAGACATCCAGTCCTGTTTTTCAAACTGGTAAAGGGAGTAACCATCTCTTTCAAAATTAGTACCACGCATACTTATCTGTAACCGTTCGTGACTTCATAATCCTTACTTTCTGACGACTTCCTTACCCCTTTATGATGAAGCATCTGACCTATCTCATTGGCTAAATAGATTGACGCTTCGATCTCGGCTTTGCGAATGGCAACGCTTTCGATATTGAAGCCGAAGGGGATAGAGCGTTCCATACAGTAGGTGGTCAGCTCCGAAGCGATATCGAGGCATATCTTTACAGATTTCTCCAGAATATCGTCTGATTTTTTCAGGTCTTCTTTCAATTCATCCGGTACGTGAATACCTAGCCACTCCATAAAATGCAGTGTTTTGGTAGATCCACAGGCGGTAATCGTGAAAATGATGGTCGGGGATTTTATGTGCTCCCTGTTACAACTGATCGCCAGGTCTTCGATGACCTGCTTTGCGTAGTCAAGATTGAAAACACACTGTGAAATAAAGTAAGATACTCCGCAGTTCATCTTATCCAGCATCCTGACATCTTCATCTTTCAGCACTTTATGCCTTTCGGGGATGGTTACAGCACCGATAACGGAGGTATCCTGGTGTTTGCTCCAGATCTTGTAAGCTTCCGGGAGGCTAGTTTTTACCGGGAAATCCGGCGCTGGTACGCCTACAAAAACAGGGTAGAAATTGTATCCGTGCAGCTCTTCCAGCCAAGCTGATAGCTCGACGTTAGAAAATTTGCCGGCAGGTCGGTAGATTATTTTCGGGATGTTTAAAGTCGACAGATAGTCGGCGGCAAAAACAAGAGGGTCAAGCGCATTTAAAAACGGAAAGGGCCTTTTTTCTGTTGTCCGGGCCGACTCATCCTGTACATCATATACCACGAGTGCATCGATATCCAGGGTAGACAGTCGCTCCATTGTTTTTTGGGCAATTTCGGCAATGCGTTCAGGGGTAGTACCGGCTTTGGGCGGAGTGATGCCGTAAAGCAGCACGCCTGATTCTCCGGATTTGATCTTTTCTAGAAACATGGTGGTATTTGAACCAGGGCTTAAGGCTTCTTCATCTGGTTTTTAAAGATACTATCTATATGATGGATTTTCCGCCTTCATCGCTTGTACTTCTGTAACTCCATCTCATCTTCGGGCCTACGGCATCGTGTCCTTACCCGTTTAGGCGAGTCTGTTTCGACTGGAGTTAAAAGTAGCTCAGTAGCATCTGGTCTTTCAAGGATAATCGGACATTTCCTACTTTGATTTAAGTACCTGTCCCACTTTTTCGTAGCCTACATACTACAACGCAAGCGGGGTGAGTAGCTCTCACAGGCTTATCGATGGTATGAATCACAAACTGAAACCCGACTTGAGCCTAATTGATTTTTCCTGGCTGGATAGAGGCTGAAGAAGTTTCAGTAATCGAGCAAAACGCATCATTTGTCAGGCCGGTGGCTAACTTCAACCAAAATGTAGGGGGCTGTTGGAACACCTCACTTACGAACAAAACCTATTAAGGTCTCAATACGCTTATTCTTCTTCAATGTTCAGTACTGATAAGAATCATCATTACACGAAGAGCCATAATACTTGACAAAAAGTCTATAATACTTGACAAAAAGAAACGTTTACATATCTTTGAAAGAAGCTAAACAATAGAACATAATGGAACACTCTAAAAAAAACTGAACCAACGCTCGGTTATCTTCGCCCTCCTGCACGTAGCCACCTATTTGCCGGCAACATGGCTGTTAACAGGTCAACGATTTAGTCAACCTGTTTCGGTACTTATTGCAGTAGTACCAATTATTACGTTCGCCATTTTTATTGTTAAATTCATCAACGACTTTTCGGTATTGGACGAAGTGAAGCAACGGGTGCAATTGGAAGCCGTTGTGATCGGTTTTGCATTGACAGCTATGCTGCTGATGCTGTTGTTTTTGCTTGGCCTATGTGATATTTCGAACCCCGACCTGTTTGGCTATGGACAACTGGCGGGCTATTGCTGGGGTTTTTATTTTATTGGCTGGTTGATTTCGAAAAAAAAGTACGGAGTATGAAAAACACGATTAAGGTGGAACGAGCTAAGAAAAACTGGACACAGGCCGACCTGGCAACACACATCGGGATATCCCGACAGGGGCTAAATTCGATTGAAACCGGGAAATTTATCCCATCCACGGTACTTGCCTTACGGATGGCTAAGGTTTTTAATACGACTGTCGAAGTTTTGTTTCAATTGGATGACTTAGAGGAGTGATTAAGGAGGAATCGGAAAGGATTTTGAAAAAGGTCAACTATTGAAAACTCAAATTTTCGGCTAAATAGCCGTTTCTGAATTAGTTAGTCATCAAAATTTCCGTTGGACCTTACCACAAATGAGTTATGCAACAATCACGTAGATTATCTTTTTAGTTTGTAGCTGCCTGTGAGGAACCATTAAAAGTAACTGCTTCTTCTTAAAGAGCATTTCTTCGCTAGTTGAAGTAGAGTCTGCTAATTGGCCCATAACTACTTCGTAAAGTAATTCAGCACTAATGACGACAAAACGATACGTCTTTTTAATTCTGATTTTGGGTTCCTTATCGGCTCTGGGCCCTTTCTCAATCGACATGTATTTGCCCGGTTTTCTGGCTATCGCCAAAGACCTACACACCACCGTTGCCAGTGTCTCGCTTTCCCTGTCGAGCTTCTTTATCGGCATCTCAGCCGGGCAATTGCTATATGGACCGCTACTTGACCGCTTTGGGCGGAAGAAGCCGCTTTGTCTGGGGCTGATTCTCTACGTAGTAGCATCCGCCGGTTGCCTTTTCATCCACTCTGTCGATACGCTGATCGCTCTTCGATTTGTTCAGGCGATTGGTAGTTGTGCCGCTGCTGTTGCTGCGGTGGCAATGGTCCGGGATTTGTTTCCCATTGAGGACAATGCCAAGGTATTCTCCCTGCTCTTGCTGGTGCTTGGGGCTTCACCCATGATTGCCCCCACAGTAGGCGGCTACGTAATCGCGGCTTATGGATGGCAGGCGGTATTTTTGATTTTAATGGTGTTGGGAACACTCATCCTGCTGGCTACCTTTTTCTGGCTGCCTGAAAGCTATCAACCTGATCCATCGTATTCGTTAAAGCCCAAACCAATTCTTACCCGGTTCTGGTCGGTGCTTCGGGAGCCCCAGTTTTATACCTATGCGCTGGCAGGTGCGGTTACGTTCTCGGGTTTGTTTGCTTATGTGGCTGGATCAGCGCAGGTATTTATGGGTATATACAAAGTCAGTGGCCAGGGATATGGATGGATATTCGCCTTTTTGTCTGTCGGCTTTATTGGCTCCAGCCAACTGAACAGTATCGCTTTGCGTTACTATCGAAGTGAACAGATTGTACCTGTCGCCTTACTGAGCCAATCGATAATTGGCCTCATTTTCTTAATTAGTGCGCTATTGGGCTTGCTGGGACTGTTTAGCACGATTGCGTTTTTATTTGCCTTTCTGTGTTGCCTGGGTTTTACCAATCCTAATACGTCGGCGTTATCATTAGCGCCGTTTGCGAATAATGCCGGAAGTGCATCGGCGCTGATGGGTGCTCTCCAGATGGGCATTGGGGCGCTTGCTTCGGTGGCCGTAAGCCTATTTGATGTTCAATCGGCAGTGCCCATGATCAGTATAATGGCCGTGGCTGCAACGGGCGCACTGCTGATTTTGCTCATTGGCCGTCGGAAGATTGTTCGACCTGTAGTAGAGGATGGTCAAACAGCGCCGGTTTTCCATTAATGACCAATTCAGTTTATACGTAGCAACTACTAGGTGCTCTCCCAAACCAGCCAGCATTTGGAGAACACCACATCTGTCTCTTTAGCTTGTTTTACAACCGGTTAGCCTGTATTTTTAGTCACTTCCAAATTAGAAACCCCACTTCACTGGAAAAATGAAACTATTTATAGTGCTCTGGAGTGCTATCCTGATCAGCCTAAATGGATATGCCCAGGCAAAATTTCCCACGGGTACCGAATCAGATTACGCAATCAAAAACTTCAAATTTGAAACTGGTGACGTTCTCCCCCAACTCAATATCCATTACACAACCCTTGGGCAGCCAGTAAAAGACAAAACCGGAACGGTGATCAATGCCGTCTTAATCATGCATGGCACGACCGGCAGTGGCCGTGGTTTTTTAAGCGATCTGTTTGCCGGGAATCTATTCAGCCCCGGCCAATTGCTGGATGTCGCCAAATATTATATCATATTACCCGATGCCGTAGGGCATGGAAAATCGAGCAAGCCAAGCAATGGTTTACGCATGAAGTTTCCTGAATACACCTATGATGATATGGTTGCCGCCAACTACCGACTGCTCACCGAGCATTTAGGTGTCAATCATCTTCGCCTGGTTTTGGGTACCTCCATGGGCGCTATGCAGGCGTGGGTATGGGGCTATACCTACCCTGATTTTATGGATGCCCTGATGCCGCTGGCGAGCCTTCCTGTAGAAATTGCGGGTCGAAATCGGATGGTGCGGAAAATGGCCATTGATCTGATTAAAATGGATCCGGAATGGAAACAGGGGGAGTATACCTCGCAGCCAAAGGTTGGCTTAACGGGTGCCATATCATCCCTGATTTTTATGACCAGCAGTCCGTTTCAGATGCAAAAAGGGTCGCCCACCAAATCAAAGGCCGATTCGTCCCTGGTGATGCTGGAACAGAGGTATTTTACGTCCCTGGATGCCAATGATTTTATTTATCAATTTGATGCCTCCCGGGACTACAATCCCGCACCTAATCTGTCTAAAATAAAAGCGCCTTTGTTTGCTATAAACTCTGCTGATGATCAGGTTAATCCCCCTGAACTCCAACTCATGGAAAAGCACATCGGAAGCGTTAAACGGGGTCGCTACATTCTACTGCCTATATCGGACAAAACGACGGGCCATGGTACCCATTCCAACCCGACCATCTGGGGCGGTTATCTTCAGGAATTATTGACGCTGACGGCTAAAGAATAAGGTAATTACTTTTTTTATTTTTCTGGGTGCAACTGATTGAGCCGCGACGGCGGGTATTAATTCATCTCTCATGCAATGCCTGCAAAGCGAACCGTCGGTTCATCGTGTAAACAAATGAGCAACTATTTTTTTTAGAAATATAAGCACTACACAACCCTGGTTTAATGCACACACTTTTACCTTTTCTGCTCGCCATGATAGCAGCCATCGTGTTGCTGAACATGTGGGCTAACAAACTGAAAATTGCTTATCCGGTTCTGCTGGTTATTGCCGGGCTGTTAGTTAGTTTTATCTCGGGTCTGCCAAGGGTACGAATCAATCCTGACCTTATCTTTTTTATTTTCCTGCCACCACTCTTATTTGAGGCTTCCTGGACGATCTCGTTTAAGGAGATGAAAAAATGGTGGCGTATCATTGGTAGTTTTGCCTTTCTGGTGGTGTTTTTTACCGCATTGTCGGTAGCGGTAGTGGCTACTCATTTCATTCCAGGATTTACCATTGCCTTAGGATTTTTATTGGGAGGAATCATATCACCACCCGATGCGGTGAGTACCGGAGCCATTACCAAATTTGTTAAAATTCCCAAATCCACTTCGGCTATTCTGGAAGGTGAAAGCCTGCTCAATGATGCTTCATCGCTGATCATTTTCCAGTTTGCCCTGGTAGCTGTGGCTACAGGTCAGTTTATCTGGCAGCAAGCGGCTCTGAGTTTTTTATGGATGGTAATAGGTGGTGCGGGTAGTGGCTTATTGCTGGCCTGGATTTTTGTTGAGGCTCATAAACGACTCCCTCTCGATGCTCAATCAGCTATAGCACTGACGCTTATTGAGCCTTATTTTATGTATTGGGTAGCTGAGCAGTTTCATTGCTCGGGTGTGCTGGCGGTAGTAAGCGGTGGCTTGTTTATGTCGACCAGGCGGCTTATTTTTCTAAACAGTGCCAGCCGTATTCAGAGCTTTAGTGTCTGGGAAAGTTTTGTATTTATATTGAATGGTATTGTCTTTCTGATCATCGGCCTGGAGCTTCCCGAAATTGTCGAAGGGCTACATGCTAAAGGCATTCCATTACGGACCGCCATTGGCTCTGGCGTATTGGTAACAGGCGTGTTGATTGCGGCCAGAGTCATTAGTTCTTATGTAGCATTACTGGCTACGTTTATCTTCCGTCCTGGCGTACTTCCTCGTGCCAGATCCAATAGAAGGCGTTGGCTGATGCCTCTGCTTCTGGGTTGGACGGGTATGCGGGGGGTGGTGTCGCTGGCTGCGGCTTTAGCAATACCCATCACGCTAGACAATGGTATCGCTTTCCCACAAAGGAACCTGATTCTGTTTGTCACGTTTGTTGTGATCCTGCTTACACTCCTGGTGCAGGGACTTACGCTCCCTTATTTGATAAAACGGTTGAGATTGTTTGACGGCTTTATCGAAGAAGAACCAGAAGAGTTGACCAGACGAAACATGAAACAAGGCCTGAAACAACACGTCTATCAGTTTCTGAAAAATAAATATGAAAGCGAGCTGAATGGTTACGCCGGTATGGAGAAATTCCTGAAGCAATGGGAAGAGCGGGCC
Source organism: Spirosoma endbachense (assembly GCF_010233585.1). Taxonomy (NCBI): domain Bacteria; kingdom Pseudomonadati; phylum Bacteroidota; class Cytophagia; order Cytophagales; family Cytophagaceae; genus Spirosoma; species Spirosoma endbachense. The sequence goes on along the minus strand of NZ_CP045997.1, from coordinate 6,135,902 downwards.
AAAGCCACCGATGATAGCTGGATGACTGAAAAGACAAAGGTAATTTTTGTGGAATTGCTCGAAACTCAACGGCAATACCTTACCGAACTCAACAAAGACCCGAAGATTGATGAAGATATTATCCGTCAGCAGTTATATCAAATCGATTTGGAAGAAGAACGGTTGAAAATCATTTAATCCTGACAAAAACGGCAAGTTCACGTTCTATCATTCAGTTTATGCCTTTCGCTTCGAGCCTTGCCACGGTTAGTTTATCCATCCTTAGTACCGTGCCACGACTCTCAGCGAAAGTCCTATAAAGTAATATCGGATTATTTGCCAGTTAAAATAACGACCTATTACTTTTGGTATATGATAACAGAAACCTCGTCGCATTACGATCATTTGGAGCAGATGTCGGTTCACGACTTGCTGACGAATATTAATAAGGAAGATAAAACGGTGCCCTTTGCCGTCGAAAAGGCAATTCCTCAAATTGAAGCATTGGTTACCGCGATTGTCAAACGGATGAAAGAAGGCGGTCGCCTTATTTATATTGGCGCCGGAACAAGCGGGCGGCTGGGTGTTGTCGATGCCTCTGAATGCCCACCTACCTATGGCGTTCCGCATGATCTGGTGATTGGCCTGATGGCTGGTGGCGATGGGGCTATCCGCAAAGCGGTTGAGTTTGCCGAAGACGATGCCGAGCAAGCCTGGAAAGATATTGAACCGTATCATCCAGATGAGCATGATACCGTGATTGGTATTGCCGCATCGGGCAGAACCCCGTACGTGATTGGTGGTTTGAATCAAGCGCGGGCGGCTGGTCTTCTCACAGGTTGTGTCGTCTGTAATCCGGGTTCTGCCGTAGCGCAGGCCGCTGAATTTCCGGTTGAAGTGGTTGTTGGGCCAGAGTTCGTTACAGGCAGTACGCGTATGAAAGCAGGCACTGCTCAGAAGCTTGTGCTCAATATGATTTCTACCTCGGTCATGATTCAGCTAGGTCGGGTAAAGGGGAATAAAATGGTTGATATGCAATTGACCAATATTAAATTACAGGACCGGGCTGCCAAAATGGTGATGAGCGAAATTGGGGTTAGTCGGGAAGAAGCGGAGGAGTTGCTGGCAAAATATAGCAATGTCAGAGGAGCTATTGACGGCTATAATCAGTCCCGTTAATTGTCAACTTCCCGAATGCCTTAAACAAACGTTCGGGAAGCTCTTGAATGGCCAATTAAAAATAAACCTGTATCAGTTAGACGCCGTCCACGCAACCCGGCAGCAGACGCTTGTTTCAGAATTTATTGAAGCAGGAAGTCATACGTTTTCTACGTCAATTGCTGTAAATGACAAAAGCTCAATCAATTTTCTGGTTGCTGAAGTCAATACCCAAGAATTGGCCGTGATTGCTTTATAGTCGTTCAATTTATGCGAATATGTCGGCCTACTGGCTGCAATTGGGCGCATTTAGTTAGCGTCTGTGCCGTTTCGGCGAGGCACCGAATGAGCGAAAAGCAACCAATTGGGGCAATTGCCTTTGCCGCCAGCAACGGCTGATTGTTCTGACCAACGGCTACATGCCACCCAGTGTGTTTGGGGTCCGGAAAGTATTGGAACGTAAAATCATGGATACGCTTAATCCACTTCGGGCATTCTGGATGGCGAGTTTGAAAGTAGCTTTTAGCCAGCGCCGAGATCGCTTCAACCTGTACCCATGCCCATTTCTGGCTCCATTCGGGGAAAATCAGCGGTTGATTTTTCAGGTCTACATACTGATTGAGCCCCAGCGTCGACTCCGACCAGGCAAGCTCACACATGCGAAGACTCCAGGTTGTAGCCTGCATGGCTAATTTACGGTTACCTGATTCGGCGCAGAGATCAAGCAGAAAACCAATTGCCTGAAAGGTTAGTCCAACGTTAAGTCGTCGTCCATCGGGTGTATTGAAAAACGAACCTTCGGGCAGCACGTACTCGCGCAATGTATCCGTACGGCGATCCAGAAATTCGCGTAACAACACATTCAGTACAGCCTCTATGTTTTCCTTCCAGGTCTCCTCATCCAATAGCGATTGAATCTCAAGTAAAGTTTTAAGCAATAGCACCGGTTCGCTCAGGTGACACTGTTGTCGAAAACCACCCACGATCTGTGCCTGCTCTGTGCGCGTATTGGTCCAATGTTGGAATAGAGTCGAAAAAGTTTGCCTGGCCAGCATTGCCCACTCATCATCTTTGGTGGCGCGATGGAGCTGAGCATAGGCTATAACCAGCGAACAATCGGCTAAACAATCGTTGGAAGGGGCGACCGAACGACCCCGGCGATCGAGTTGACCATAGGCGTTTAGCGTTTCATTATGGGCAAACTGGCTCAGAAAAACAGCTCCGTGACGGGCATGTTCAAGCCAGGCGGGCTGGCCATCAAACTTATTGTGGAGCCAGGCAAATGCCCACACCTGTTGTGCCTGAGTGGTAACGAATTTATCGCCTTCAATAACTTGCCCCGTATCAGTCAGATAGTCAAAATAGCCACCACATTGCTCGTCGCGGCTGTGTTTAAGCCAAAACGGTACAATCTGGCGAAGCAAAGCCTGCTGATAGTCGGCGGAAAGTTTATGAAAATCAAGCACGGTGTAAAGATAAAAACGCGGCTCAAACGAATTGTACGACTCAAACGGATTATCCGCTTTTAGTTGTTAAAATTCGTTTGAGCCGCGCTCCTTTGGTACTTAATATACGCGCTCTACTTCACGCTGTTCTTTGTCTTCGGGTAACACAAACTTCATCGGCTTGCCGACTTTGCCAGGTAAAAGCGCCATTTCAAGTACCTGATCGACTGTATCTGCGTAATGAAACTTGAGATCTTTGATATAGGAGGCATTGATTTCCTCAATATCCTTACGGTTTTTCGAACACAGGATTATCTCCTTGATACCGGCCCGATTAGCTGCCAGAATTTTCTCCTTAATCCCGCCAACTGGCAATACCTTACCGCGTAATGTAACCTCACCGGTCATGGCCAGATAAGGCTTAACTTTACGCTGGGTATAAATCGACGTCATGGATGTCAGCATCGTAATCCCCGCCGATGGCCCATCTTTTGGTACGGCCCCCGCTGGAATGTGAATATGCAGATCGTAATGACTAAAAATTCGATAATCTATGCCCAGATCATCGGCGTGGGCTTTCAGGTAGGAGAGGGCAGTTATGGCTGACTCCTTCATGACATCACCCAATTGACCCGATAAGGTCAGGGCACCTTTCCCACGGCTCAAGCTCGACTCAATAAGCAGAATTTCTCCCCCAACCTGGGTCCAGGCCAGCCCCGTTACAATACCGGCGATGTCATCATCGGCATAAAGCTCTTTATCGAAAATCTCGGCCCCCAGCATTTTAGGGACGTCGGCAGCTTTGATCGTGTGATTATATTCCTCCTCCATTGCGATGGATTTGGCTATTTTCCGGACCAGAGCCCCGATTTTTTGCTCCAGATTCCGAACCCCCGACTCACGGGTATAGCCCTCAATGATCCGCAGAATGGCTTTGTCTTCAAACAGTAAATCTTTGGGCTTCAGGCCGTGATCTCTACGCTGCTTGGGAATCAGATACTTCTTCGCAATCTGGACTTTTTCTTCTACCGTGTAGCCCGCAATATCGATAATTTCCATCCGGTCGCGTAGGGCGGGGTGAATGGTATCGAGCGAGTTCGCCGTGGCAATGAATAACACCCTCGACAGATCAAACTCCGTTTCGAGGTAATTGTCCATGAACGTCGAATTCTGTTCAGGATCAAGAACTTCGAGCAGGGCCGACGATGGATCACCCCGGAAATCTGAACTAACCTTGTCGATTTCGTCCAGGATAAAGACCGGGTTCGATGTGCCGCACTTTCTAATGTTCTGGATCACCTTACCTGGCATAGCACCAATGTAGGTTTTACGGTGTCCCCGAATTTCGGCTTCATCGTGAACACCACCTAGTGCCATCCGGCTATATTTACGGCCCAATGCCTTAGCTACCGACTTGCCCAGCGAGGTTTTACCCACGCCCGGAGGCCCGTAAAGGCACAGGATCGGCGCTTTCATGTCGTTCTTTAACTTCAGAACGGCCAGGTATTCAATGATTCGCTCTTTTACTTTTTCGAGTCCGAAATGATCGGCATCCAGTATTTTCTGCGCTCGCTTCAGATCAAAATTGTCCTTGGTGTATTCATTCCAGGGCAGATCGACCATCAACTCGACGTAATTCATCGTCACCGGATATTCCGGCGCCATTGGGTTGATACGCTGTAGCTTATTTAGTTCTTTATCAAAATGAGAACGTACTTCGGTAGGCCATTTTTTGCGATCGGCCTTTATCCGTAGCTCGTCGATCTCACGATCGGGGTTATCCATGCCCAACTCGTCCTGCAAAACCTTCATTTGCTGGCGCAGGTAATAATCGCGCTGTTGCTGATCGAGGTCAGAGGATGCTTTGGACTGAATTTCGCGCTTGAGTTCAAGCAACTGGACTTCCCGGAGCATGTATTCAAGCAGCAAATTCGCCTGCTGATTGCCTTCAAGCGTTTCCAGAAGGCGTTGCTTATCACCTACTTCGGCATTGATGTTCGACGACAGGAAGTGTAACAGGAACGTTGGGCTCTCGATATTATCGAGCGCAATACGTGCTTCCTGGGGTATTTCCGGATTGAGCCGCAGAATTTTATAGGCCGAATCTTTAAGCGATTGCAGCAAGGCTTTTCCTTCCTTTTTCGTCACACTTGGAAACGAATCCTCAATCTGACGAACCTGTGCCGTCATGAAGGGTTCTTCCTGCGTGATCTGCTGAATTTCAAAGCGCTTTTTACCCTGAATGATAATGGTAATGTTACCATCGGGCAGCGTAATCATCTTGATGATATAGGCCACTGTACCGAAACGATAGAGATCGTCGGCGGTTGGTTCATCTTTTTGTTGATTCAACTGCGCGACAACACCAATGATCCGGTTTCCTTTATATGCTTTTTTTACGAGTCGGATTGATTTTGCCCGACCCACCGTAACGGGAATAACCATACCTGGAAACAACACCGTATTACGAACCGGCAGGATTGGCAGGTTCGGCGGAAGGTCATAATCATCATCTAACCCTTCTGGCGACCCAAGTGGCACAATCTCTAAATTGTCCGAGTCGAAATCGGCCAGCATCAAACGGGTAGCTAATTCTTTTTCTGAAATCATATGTGAACTGCCAAACTGACAGCTTTCATTATGTGGTAGGTGTCTTATAATGTCAGGAAAGGCAAGGTTATGAGCCAATTGCAAGAGCCGTGCCATAGCACTAACCTATGACGAACCGACAGGTCACCTGCGTTTACTGCAAAAGTAATTAAATAGGATGGGCACTGAACCAATAAATTTATTATTCAGAACGAAACATCCTGAACGGGCTGATTTTTTTTAAAAACAAATGTTTTTTTCTGTCCCTGATATTGAATATTGACCATATTTACCTGATCATCAAACAGTTCCATGAGTGCATTTTGCTTTAGCACCCCCCCCTTAAATGGTTCGGCATACGGCATTTCGAGATAAATCCAATTTGCATCGGCCTCAACCTCATTGCCCACATACTCAATAACCTTAGTTTGTTTTTGTGAATTTACGTAAGCAAAATGTGAACGAATATATTTTTCTATTAACGGGTCATTTTTATCATTCGGTCCGCCCGGAGATCCTGATAAATGTACTTTGGTATTTGTTTCCTGAGATAATGCTTTTTCAAAATCGTCCGTAAAAATTCGGACACTAATTTCAAACGTTCGTTCTTTCGAATTATACTGCATCTGCGTGACACTGGCATGAAAATCATGAAGTGTCAGTGGCCGGCTGCCTATCAGGCAACCGGCCACCATTATTATCAGCGCTGTGATTAATTTAGGCGATTTCAATGCTTAAAAAACAGCTTTAAAGACGTCATTGAAGATAGCAAAGGCCATTAAGCCAAGCAGAATCACCATACCAACCCGCTGAGCGGCTTCCAGAAAACGATCAGACGGTTTGCGGCCAGAGATGATTTCGTAGCCTAAAATCGTGGCATGGCCACCGTCGAGCGCCGGAATTGGTAAGGCGTTCATAAAGGCCAGAGCCATTGAGAGGAGGCCTGTAACAGTCCAGAAACGATCCCATACCCAAATGCCACCAAACAGGTTTTGGGCGATACCGATTGGGCCGCTCAGCGCTTTTGATGCCGATACTTCACCACGGAAAATCTTGCCAAAACCTTTAATGTTGTCAAACACAACCTGGAATGCTTTTTTGGTACCAATAGACAGCGCCTGGCCGAACGTGTACTCTTCTTTCGTAAGTGGAAGCAGCAGGTCAGGGTAGAAACCAATCGTTCCCTCTTCGGTGGTGGTCATATTGAGCGTAAGCGCCTGTCCATTGCGATTGATGCCCAGAGCAATGGGTTTCCCCTTCAGCGGTTTTACAACTTCGGTAAACTCATGATAAAACCGGATTGGCTTGCCATTGGCACTTGTTATAAAATCACCTTTCTTCAGACCAGCTTTGGTCGCTGGTTGACCAGGTACTAATTCGCCAACTTTAAAAGGCTCTATAGCTTCAACAAACTGACCGGCAGATTTCTTGTCGGCCAGCTTATCCACAAAATTATTGGGGATATAAATGTCTTCAAGCTTGCCGTTTCGTTCAACCGTATAGGAGCTATTATTACCAAGGAATACGTCAGAGCTACGAATTTCATTGAAATCGGTGATCGGCTTGCCGTTGACTTTAACAATCTTATCGCCTGTTTGCAAACCAATGCCCTTGGCCAAATCGTAGGCAACAATGCCGTATTTCGCATCTTTGGCCGCCAGATACGTATTCCCGTTTTTGTAGGTCAGGATCACGAAAATCAGGATGCCAACAATCACGTTTACGATGATACCGCCAAGCATAACGATGAGTCGTTGCCAGGCTGGTTTAGCCCTAAACTCGTAGGGTTGTGGTTCGGTATGTGTATGGGCCGTATCAAGGGATTCGTCGATCATCCCCGAGATTTTTACGAAGCCGCCGAGCGGAATTGCTCCGACGCCATATTCGGTTTCGCCCCGTTTGATACTCCATATTTTAGGAGGAAATCCAATGAAATATTGCTCTACCCGCATGCCAAAAGCTTTTGCGGCCAGCAGGTGACCTAACTCATGTAACCCCACCAAGATGGACAGACCCAGAATGAGCTGTCCGGCCATCACTAAAATTTCCATGTATTCAACAGAATGATAAGATCAAATTTAAGATTATTTAACGACTGCGTATCAACTGGGCCGATGCCAAAGGAGTAATTTACAGGATTGGTCAGCTAAATTCAATACGTCGTGATCGTAAAAACGATATGTTCAGGTCATATAATACAAACAGTTAAACAAAACTTTTAATTCGTTCTGAAGCTAATCGACGGGCTTCATCGTCCGAGTTGACGTAATCGTCATAAGTCGGATTCTGAACAAAGGTCGATTTCGCTAAGCATAATTCAATTATCTCCGAAATTTCCAGAAAACCAATCTGATCATGAAGAAAAGCATCTACGGCTACTTCATTGGCAGCGTTGATAATACAAGGGGCATTCCCGCCCCGATCGAGGGCTTCGAAAGCGAGTTGCAGATTCCGAAATGTTTCCAGGTCCGGCTTTTCAAACGTTAGTGACGGATAGTCCAGAAAATTGAAACGAGGGAAATTGGACGGCAATCGATTCGGATACCCAAGGGCGAACTGAATCGGCAGTCGCATATCGGGCAGACCCATCTGAGCTTTCAGGCTTCCGTCTTCGAACTGAACCAGCGAATGAATGATGCTCTGTGGATGCACGATTACGTCAATCTGGGCGGGTGTCAGGCCGAAAAGCCATTTCGCTTCGATTACTTCCAGTCCTTTGTTCATGAGCGTAGCCGAGTCGATCGTGATCTTGGCACCCATGGTCCAGTTGGGGTGTTTAAGCGCCTGCGCTTTCGTGACCGTCGATAGAAACTCCCGCGATTTCCCCCGGAATGGCCCTCCAGAAGCGGTCAGGATGATTTTCTCAATCGGGTTGTGGAACTCGCCAACCAGACACTGAAAAATAGCAGAGTGCTCAGAATCAACCGGATAGATGTTGACACCCTTTTGCGCAGCCAGTCGGGTAATTAGCTCGCCCGCAACGACAAGGGTTTCTTTATTGGCCAGCGCGATGGATTTTCCGGCTTCAATCGCCTTAATGGTCGGCAGTAAACCCGCATAGCCAACCATTGCGGTCAGGACCATGTCAATCGTGTCCATCTGCACTACCGACGCTATCGCTTTGGCCCCTGCATATACCTTAATGCCTAGCGGATCAAGCGCGCCAAATACCTGATCGTACCTGGTTTCGTTGCAGATCACGACAACGTTAGGTTTCAGGTCGATGGCCTGCTCAATGAGTAAGTCCGCATTGTTGTTGGTCGTCAGCGCTTCGACCTGAAACTGGTCGGGATGGCTCTTGACCACATCAACGGCCTGCGTTCCGATGGAGCCCGTCGAGCCAAGGATGGCGATATGGCGTTTTTTTATATCAGTCATTTAGTTTTCACTAAGTCAAAATTGACTTTTACCTGTAATTCTTCTTCAATGGCGCGGATGAAGTAAAGTCCGTCTCGGTCAGTCAATAATAAATCATCAATAAACCTTTGGCTAGTTTTTCCTGACCAACTAATGGTTTCTCGTATGCGTTTTATGTAGCGTTTACGTGTATTCGCCAATTGCTCATCATCCAATTTCAACAATCGAATCAAGTTTATTGCTGCACTGTCAGCTGTTGAAGCTGGATAATATTCACCTTCAACATATATAATACGGTTCTCGAAGTCAATAGAGGTTGGATGTAAGATAGGTCGGTCTGGGTTCCATTTCGTTGCTTTTTCGCTATTCCATTGCGATTTAACAAGGAACCAATTATCAAAGCCATCCTCTGCTTTACCCTTCAGAGTTGGATTGAAATGGTCAATATCTTTCTTGTCCGAACGCCCCAAATAGGTTTCCGTATAAGCACAGATATTATGTTGTTCATCACATAATGCTTTTGCAAGCTTTGAATTATTTCCTCCAACCTTGTAAATAAGCTTGTTCTTTAAAATCTCGGAGGTTACTGGCTTATTAACTCTTCGCATTCGACTCAGAAATTATAGCGATTACCTAATTCTATCCGCTCGACAATAAGTTGGTTTTTCTTTTCTTCATTTGTTTCCGACCGAATCTGCATCGCAAGCTGGCGGTACTTTTCGTAAGCTTCCAATCCTTTCTGTAACATCAAGTCGGCCATAGCAAAATCCTGTCGCAAAATATCATTTGGGTCGTCGCCTTCTGGCGCAATACCGTTATGGAACTTCACTTCGCCATTCTCGTCAAAATACAGAATGAACCGTTCGCATGGCTCAAAAGCAGATGCGATAATGGGCGAGTGAGTAGCGAAGAAAAACTGGGCCGTAGGAGCGAGGGATGTGTAATGGCTTATTAGTTCGCGCTGAATATCAGGGAATAGGGAACGCTCTGGTTCATCGAACAAGATAACTCCTTCACTAATATTGATTTTATAAATTGGAATTGATGTAGTTAGCAACTGTTTGGTCCCCGCACTAAGGTATTTTCCAGATATATGATCTCCCTGATTAGTTTTTAAAACAAGCCTAGACTCAGTGCCATCTGTATCTACTTCCAAATAAAGTAGACGAAGAATTTTATTCAAACAGTTTTCTGCTAAGTCTGCCCTTGGGTTTGGATGGTCTTTCTGCCACTGACTTATTTGACTAATTAAACGGTTCTCACTGAATGAATTTTTGCTCACCAGATTAGCTGCAAATTGCTTTAAATCATTATCATAACTATCTATATCGCCTAGTACACTTGACCATAAACTCTCAGAGGGGTATTCACTTAAGCCTAATATTGGCGTGTTGATTTTCGTATCAGTAAAACTAGATGCCTGCTCTTTAAGTATAACTATACTTTTATCTGCTGAATCTCTTTCCTCCAGAAGATTTTTAGATGAGCTAACAGCAGATTCATCTATGTACAAGCATAGTTTTCCTTCTCGTGTAATTTCTTTTAGATTTTTGTAAATATTTTGACCTTTTAACCAATGAAAGCCTAAAGATGCGAAGTCTGATTTTGTATCTAGATCTAACCAATCGGAATCTCCTCCAAGAAGGGAGCTACCCAGCGTAATTTTATTTTCTTCAAGAGTGGAGTGAATAGTAACTTCTTTGAAAGTTTTATAAGGTTCGTCGTTTACAGGAATATGTTTGTTAGCTAATCGCTGAAAGCTGGTGCTTACAACTTGAAAGAAATCCCAAATTACATTCAGCAACGTCGTCTTCCCTGTACCGCTCTGCCCGATAAAGCATACCTTATCCAACGGCAGACCTGCTTTGGTTGGGTGGTCGGCCGGATACGTAAAATCAAATTTTATATTTTTAAACTGGCGGTAGTCGCCAATGTCGATTCCTGTTATTTTCATTACCCATTATTCATTAGGCATTGGACATTATTCCTGCTAACCCCTCCGCAATTTTCCGATCATTAGCCAAACGTGGCACTTTATTTTGGCCACCTAGTTTTCCCTGCGACTTCATGTAGCGCTGGAATGCCCCACGAGGCAGGCTGGTTAGCTTGAGCGGTTGCAGGATCGAGCCCGTGATGAGGTCGTCGTAATATACGTTTAATCCGATTAATCGGTTGTCGATGTCGCGGGCAAAGGCAGCCGGATCGTTGGGGGGAGTGGCAAATTCAATTAACCATTCGTGGTAGGGTAATCCTTCTTTGGGGCTAACCATCGGCGCAACCGTAAACTCTACGACCTCTGTTTCGGGGTGAAGCTGCATCGCGTACTGCAAAGCCTTTTCAACTTCTTCGCCAATAACGTGTTCGCCGAAGGCCGAAATAAAGTGCTTGATGCGTCCTGTTACGAGTAACCGGTAAGGCTCCCGCGAAACAAATTTAACCGTATCGCCCAGAGAATAGCCCCACAGCCCGGCGTTGTTATTGATGATGACAGCGTAATTTTTACCTAGTTCGACCTCATCAATCGTTAATCGGCGCGGGTTTTCGGTAAAGTATTCGTCGGCCGCAATGAACTCGAAGAAGATACCACTGTCGAGTAACATCAACAAACCTTCTTCGGTCTGCGTATCCTGAAAAGCGATAAAACCCTCTGATGCCGGATAGGTTTCGATCGAATCGATCCGCTTGCCGATGCTCTCGAACAATTTGGCACGGTACGGTTCAAAATTGACGCCACCATAGACAAACACCGAAAAATCGGGGAAGACATCTTTAATCAGCTTTCCCGTTCGGTCCTGAATTCGGTCGAAATACATTTGGACCCAGGGAGGAATGCCCGAGATCAACGACATGGGCTGCGTCAACGTTTCGTCGATGACACGCTCCAGCTTGGTTTCCCAATCGTCGATAACATTGGTTTCGTAGCTGGGTAACTGATTCGACCGTAGATAAGCCGGAACATGGTGATTGGCTATGCCCGACAAACGCCCGATATTGATACCCGCTTTTTGCGCCAGTTCGGGACTACCCGATAGGAAAATGAGTTTTTTGTCGAGAAAAGCACTGTTTCCCGTTTCGTAGATGTAATTCAAAAGCGCATCACGGGCTGAGTTGATGTGGTTCGGAATGGAATCCTTCGTAATCGGAATGTATTTTGTACCGGAGGTTGTTCCTGAGGTTTTAGCCAGGTACAATGGCTGGCCTTTCCAGAGCACATCCGGTGTACCGGCCAGGATCTGATCAATGTAAGGTTTGAGATCTTCGTAATCGCGTACAGGAACCGCTTGCCGAAAATCGTCAACCGTTTGTATATCCCGAAAGTGGTGAATACGGCCAAACACCGTGTTGCGACCACCTTTAACCAACTCCTGCAACCAACGCTGCTGGGCCTCGGCGGGTTGATACATCCACGACTGCTGTCTTTCTACAACCCATTTAGCCAGTGGCTTACTTACGACTGAGCGAATTCCCATAATGATGCAAAGTTACGAAAACAGTTGGCAGTCTTCAGTAAGGGAGTTTGTAATGGGTAATAGCAGCGCGGGTTGGCAGGCCGATCTTGATTAATTGGTACAAACTAAGGGTCGAAAATTGCTAACTGTTCTGATTGTCATATAAAAAAAGCAATACTGTATTTACATAGCATCGTTGTTTCTCTTGAATAATCCATATTTTTGCAAACCTTTTAAAAACGGTACTTGTAAAAAGGAACAACAGCAACCAGGAATGGGACTTTTCAATTTTTTAACCAGCGACATTGCGATTGACCTGGGCACGGCGAATACCTTGATTATTCACAAGGATCGGATTGTGGTGGATGAGCCTTCGATTATTGCAATGGACAAAGCCAGCGGAAAAGTGCTGGCCATTGGCCATAAGGCCATGCAAATGCACGAAAAGACCAATGAAAATATTAAGACGATTCGCCCGTTGAAAGACGGCGTAATTGCCGACTTTACTGCCGCCGAACTAATGATTCGGGGCATGATCAAGATGATAGATACCGGGAGCAAACTGTTTTCACCTTCGCATCGGATGGTTATTTGTATACCATCGGGGATTACCGAAGTGGAAAAGCGCGCTGTTAAAGACTCTGCCGAACATGCCGGGGCGAAGGAAGTTTACATGGTACATGAACCAATTGCCGCGGCAATTGGCATCGGTATCGATATTACACAGCCGAATGGTACCATGATTGTCGATATTGGCGGTGGTACTACCGAAATTGCCGTAATTGCTTTATCAGGAATTGTCTGCGAACAGTCGATCCGGATCGCCGGAGACGTTTTCACCCGCGATATTGTCGATTACATGCGTCGGGAACATAACCTGCTTATTGGCGAACGCTCAGCTGAACAAATCAAAATGGAAGTTGGCTCGGCTTTGCCCGAACTCGACAACCCGCCCGCCGATTACGAAATCCGGGGTCGTGACTTAATGACCGGTATTCCGAAAGAAATTAAGGTTACCTACAGCGAAATCGCCTACGCTCTCGACAAATCAATTTCAAAGATTGAAGAGGCTACGATGAAGGCGCTGGAAATTTCGCCACCGGAACTTTCGGCCGACATTTACACGAACGGTATTCACCTGACGGGGGGCGGTGCCCTGCTGCATGGTCTCGACAAACGGCTGGGCGCAAAAACCAAGCTGCCCATTCACGTGGCCGATGATCCGCTCAAAGCTGTTGTAAAAGGTACGGGCGAGGTGATTAAGAATCTGGATATGTACAGATCCGTTCTGATTAGTTAAGTTTTGTAATGTAGCCTGGACTTTAGCCCGGTTAACCGAAGGCTGGATTGTAGCTGGTATTTTGTCTCTACAACCTGGCCTCCGGCTACCCGACCAAGTCCAGGCTACATTGTTAAGATGTTCCCCACTTTATGGGAGAGTTAGTCGACTTTTTTATTCGAAGCCGAAACTTCATCTTGTTTGTGTTACTGGAAGTGTTCTGCTTCTATTTTATCATTAACACAAGCAATTACTGGAGCGTGACCTATTTCAACACATCGAACCGGTATGCGGCTCAGGTGTTGGCGTGGTCCAACGCGGCCAATGAATATGCTCGTCTGCGGCAGGTTAATGCTGACCTGGCCATGGAAAACCAACGGCTCAATACCCAACTAACTCAGTTACTGCAAAGTAAGCCCGCGTCTCCAAGAGAGTATCTGGCCGACTCGGCTTTTGCCGACCGCTTTAAGTACACTGTTGCTAAGGTAATTGACAATACAACACAGTTCGCTAACAACTACATTACGATCGATAAAGGTACCGATGATGGAATCCGACCGGGTATGGGCGTGATTTCGCCAACGGGTGTCGTCGGTAAGGTGAAAGTGTGTAACCGACATTTTTCGGTCGTTACGTCGATTTTGCATTCTGGGTTTCTGGTGTCGTCAGCTTTAACGAAAGCGGATGAAATTGGGACGGCGAGGTGGGATGGCGTAGACCCGAGCCTGATCAAGCTGAATGACATTTCGCTGACAAAGACGGTTCACAAAGGCGATTCGGTCGTTACCTCGGAGCGTAACTCTACGTTTCCTCCGGGTATCTTGGTCGGCTATGTCCGAACAGTTGGCGTCCAGCCCAATCGGGTCTTTCACGATATTACACTTAATCTGGCCACAAACTTCGGCAGTCTGGCCTTTGTATATATCGTAGAAAATCGCCTGCAGGCAGAGCAGGAGCAGTTAGAAAAACAAGTTGAAACAGAGAAATAGTAAGCAGTAAGGAATGGGCAGCCGGCAGTGAGAAACTAGCCAACTGCCAACTATCGACTGCCCACCGCCTACTACAAGATGACTTTACGCGAAATTCTGTCTACTGCGTTTTTATTTTTGCTGTATCTGGTATTGCAGATCCTGCTTGTGCGGAATTTGGTGCTCTTTGATTACGCGTTCTGTTTCGTTTACATCGCCTGTATTCTGTTATTGCCCAACGAGACCAGCCTTACCTGGCTGCTGCTCATTGGGTTTGTGACCGGAATTATTGTCGATACGTTCTACAATACGCTCGGTATGCATGCGGCCGCTACGGTGCTGATGGCTTATTTTAGGCCGTTTGTCGTACGAACACAAATTGACGTGCCGGGTATGGAATCACGAATTGAGTTTTCATTGAAGGAACTGGGAGTCGGCGTGTTTTTTCGGTATGTATTTATATTGGCACTGATACATCACTCGGCCCTGTTTTTTATTGAAGCCAGCAGCCTGACCTTATTGATTCCTACGCTGATTCGGGTTGGAGCCAGTACGCTGTTTACGACCCTAAGTATCGTTCTCATTCAGTTTTTTACGCGGAACTAACTCCGTTTTGTTTTTTGTCATTCTACTACTGCATCAATAAGCAGTATCGATAAAAATGGCAGAATCCTTATTTCTCCCCCAGACCGCCGATCGTCGGCTGGTTTACGATAGCCTGATTCCGCAAATTGCCGCACTTATTGATGGCGAACCGGATCTAATTGCTAATCTGGCCAATATTTCGGCCGCGCTGAAAGAAGCCTTTGGTTTCTTTTGGGTTGGCTTTTATATCAAAAAAGAGAATCAGTTGGTACTTGGACCGTTTCAGGGGCCTATTGCCTGCACACGTATCGCGTTCGATAAGGGTGTTTGCGGAGCAGCCTATACCCGGCGTGAAACAATTCTGGTGCCCGACGTTGAGCAGTTTCCCGGACATATTGCCTGTAGTTCGGCGTCGAAATCGGAGGTTGTTGTGCCTGTGTTTGATCGGGCGGGAACAGTTCGTATGGTACTGGATGTCGATAGTGATCAATTAAATGACTTTAGCGACGTCGACGTTCAACATCTGGAACGCATCGCGGCATTGATTACCGATTTACACTATACTGCTGAATAGCCCTCTTCGATAAACCTGGTTAAGATGCTATTAAATTCTGGCGATTGCTTAAACCATAGGCTGTTGCAGGTCGTCTTAGGTTCGAATAAAACGATCACGAACCATGTTTAAGAAAATTGCATTTAGCGGACTGATGCTTTCGATGCTCTCTTTGTCGCTGTTGGCCCAGCAAACGACTACCCCCGATGCCCCCGCTTCAGCCCAGAGAGGTAGAGGCCGGGCCATGCAGGAGTATCAGGCTGGTGACCCAGCTACACGTGCCCGGAAAATGACCGACCGGATGACGCAGCAACTAGGGCTGGACGAGGCTACTTCTAAAAAGGTTTATGATGTAACCTTAGCCCGCGCTGAGAAAGTGGATGCGATTCAGAAAAGTTCTGATGACAACAAAACAAAAGCAGAGGCTTTGAAGGCTAATGCCGACGATTTTAAAAGTAAACTGCAAAGTATTTTGACACCCGATCAATTCACTAAGTTTGAATCGATGCGTGGCCGCATGGGAAGAGGCAAGGGTGGAAATCATGGAAGTAAGGACGATCAGGAAAAAAACTGAACGAATTAACCTAAACGGCAGAGGCCTGATTCTTGCTTTGAAGAATCAGGCCTCTGCCGTTTAGGCGTTTCCCGGAATCGGGCTACCTGCTGATTCGCCTGAGAATGGACAAGGCAGGCCAGTAAGCATGCTGGTAACAGTAAAGTTTAGGGCCAACTTCCTTTTTCTGTAAATAGTACAGACACCATGGCTTCTTCGTTTTCGCGTCGCTCATTTATTCGGCAGGCATCGCTCGTAGCAGCGGCAAGTACCTCCGTACCAACGATTCTTTCGGCAAAAACCAATCGTTATAGCGCCGAAACAACTGTTTTAGGGCATAATGGATTCCGTTATCGGGTAGTGCCAGGCTGGGGCGTATTGGATGCGGGAAAAAATCCCGTTAATGATTGCCACGAGATGGTACAGGACGCTAAGGGGCGAATCATTCTCCTAACCAACGAGACCAAAAATAATATTCTCGTTTATGATAAGTCAGGTAAGTTGCTCGAAACCTGGGGCCACGACTACCCCGGTGGTCATGGCTTAACGCTGGGTGGAGAAGGCAATGACCAATACCTGCTGATCAGCGATACCGACCGGCATCAGGTCATTAAGACGGATCTGAAAGGGAGTGAACTGATGAAGCTAGACTATCCGAAAGAAACGGGCGTTTATGCCTACCCGACGCAGTTTAAGCCGACCGAAACCGCTATAAACCCAGCCAATGGCGATATTTATGTAGTCGATGGGTATGGCCTGAACTACGTAATGCAGTATGACAAAGCCGGTAAACTTATCCGGTATTGGGGTGGTAAGGGCGAAGCGAACGATACGTTTGATTGCTGCCACGGTATTGTCGTTGACCGCCGAACCAGTAGCCCAACGCTGCTCATTACTGATCGCCGACGGAATGCGCTCAAGCGTTTTACACTCGATGGCAAATACGTTTCGACCATATCGCTGCCTGGATCATACATTTGCCGACCGGTTATTCATGGCGAAAATATCTATGGTGCTGTTTTTAGGAGCACATCTGATAATTATCCTGATTCGGGTTATATTACCATTCTGGATAAAAACGACCGGGTAATTTCGACCCCCGGCGGATCGGAGCCAGTCTATCAGGATGGCAAACTTGGTGAACAACGCAAAGAACGTGGCGTTTCGGCGTTTCTGCATCCACATGATGTGCTGGTAGATGAAGATGATAGCATCTATGTGGCGCAATGGAGTTCCAAGAAAACCTATCCTATAAAATTAGAACGGGTTTCCTGAATCGAGTGCTAACTATGAATAAACTGATTTTTTTGCAGGCGAATGCTGCTCAGCCCTCGGACTGGGTATTGTTTTTTGGCCATTTCCATCCGCTGATTGTCCACCTGCCGATTGGGTTTTTGCTCATTGCGGGCTTGCTCGAAATTGACCGTCTGACTCGCCGTAATTCGGTTAGTCCCCATACAATTACCCTGATTTTATTCTGGTCGGCGGTAAGTGCAACGATGGCGTGCGTGTTTGGTTATATGCTTTCTCTGGGCGGAGGCTATGACACCGAAACGCTCAATAACCATAAATGGGAGGGGATTGGCGTAGCAGCGTTTGCCTGGATTGCCTGGGCTGTAAAATCGGAGAATCTGGGCCGGGTGATCCCGTTTGCCCAATTGATGTATCTGCCTGCTCTGGGCGTATCGCTGCTGTTGTTGCTGGCAGCTGGGCATCAGGGCGGAAACCTGACCCACGGTTCGGATTTCCTGACTCAGTATGCACCCGGACCACTGAGAACACTGGCTGGCTTACCGCCTAAGCAGAAAGAATTTAAGGCGGAGCCGATCACCGACGTCAATCAGGCAATGGTGTATAAACAGATTATCAATCCTATTCTCCAGACGCGTTGCGTTCAATGCCATAATGCCGATAAGTCGAAGGCTGGCCTTCGGCTGGATTCGCCCGAAATGATAAAGAAAGGCTACGAAGATGGTCCTGTTTTCGTAGCGGGTAAAAGTAGCACCAGTGAAATGGTGAAGGTTTGCTTACTGCCCGAGGAAGATGATCACCACATGCCGCCAAAGGGTAAATCGCAGCTTAGTGAAGGGCAGATCGCCTTGTTGACCTGGTGGATCGATCAGGGGGCTTCTTTTGACAAAAAAGTATCGGAATTAGCCGTGAACGACGCCATCAAACCCGTGTTGGCATCGCTGGGTGGTAGCGGTTCGACCAATGCCTCCTCTGGCAGTGGAATTGCTGCGGGTCCTGCGCCCGAATCGCCCGTGCTGACAATGAAAGTTCCGGCGGCTGACCCTAGAGTAATTGAGGAACTTAAGAAAACCGGTTTACTGGTCTTGCCGCTCTCAAAAGAACAGAATCAGCTGGAAGTTAGCGCGGTTAATGCACGAACCTACAATGATGCACAGGCGGCCTTGTTACCCAAACTCAGCAACCAGATTGTTTGGCTGAAGCTGGGTGAGACCGACATATCTGATGCGACATTAGCGCAGCTATCTAAATTGAAAAACCTGCAAAAACTACATCTGGAGCAGACGAAAATAACTGACGCTGGCTTGAAACAACTAAAAGGGCTGGCTAACCTCGAATACCTGAACCTATATGGTACGGCTGTGACCGACGCGGGCCTGGCGGAGCTGACAACCTTGAAAAACCTCAAAACGGTTTACCTCTGGCAAACAAAAGTGACTGCTCAGGGACTGGCTACCCTGAAGCAAGCGATGCCAAAACTAGATGTTGTTGGTGGCATTGATGAGCAGGCCGTTGCCGCATTTGCCAAAGCTAACTCGGCTTCCGAAAAGCCGGAAGAATCCAAGAAGAATTAGCGCAGGTAATAGCTAAACGTGGCGATTCATGAACTTCAATCAACCAATTGCTCTAGCCCAGGAAATGGCGAAAACGGTCCATCCATCTGGCTCGGTTTGTAGTGAAAACGAAAAGCCATGATTAAGTAAAATCTCCCGTGTTAGGGTCAGGCCGATGCCCTGTCCGTTGGGGCGGGTACTATAAAAAGGGTTGAATAAATTAGCTACTACATCCTCTGGAATAGGAGCACCATTATCTCGAATGATCAGGTGACTGGGTGTAATCAGGACTTCTACACGATTGCCTGGCTCACAAGCCTCAATCGCATTCTTGACAATGTTGACCAGTACCTGTTCCAGTTGCCCTAAATCGACGGGGTGCATAACCGGAGTATCGGGAGCCGTGATGGTTAGCGCCACATTACTGGCTTCAGCCTGTGGTTGCATAAGCCGCACAACGTTACGCGTTAACTCAGCCATATCGCTGGGAGCCAGGTTAGGCTGAGGTAGCCGCACAACGTCGGCAAAGCGACGCATGAAGCGATTGAGCCGATCGTTGCGGTCGATCGCTACCCGAACGGCGCGTTTTAACTCAGAGTCGGGTAGTTCGGATTCTGTCACGCTCAGAATGGAGTTTACGGCCCCAATGGAGTTATTGACCTCGTGTGCCATCATCCGAATTACTTTGCTGTATGCTTTCTTTTCAGAAGCCAGAATCTCAGGCGTTAACTCTTCAATGATCAGAAACGATCGGCGGAATCCCCGATCGATGAAGTTTGACCGAAGTACTTTGTAGGTTTCAATCCCGTTGGGCTTCATCACCCGCGACTCGCCGTCGGCCAGATCGGCCATTTGAGCAAGCAAGGAGTAACCCAGCTCAGCCAACCGTTTCATGAGCATTGCTTCGGGTTGCATTCCCAGAAGTTGGCAGGCCCTTGGATTAACGGATGCAATTCGATCGTCGAAATCAAAGATCAGTATGGCAATTGGAGCGGCTTCGATCAGTTTATTTAGGAAGAACTGCTGCTCAACCTGCCGGGTGCGCTCCTGCCGAAGCTGGTCAATCATCAGATTATAGACCGTGATCAACTCATCGACTTCGTAATTACCAGTCGGCACGAATTTGACGGTAAAGTCTTTATCCCGAATCGCTTCGATTCCTGACGCAATGAATTCCGACGGCTGCTGAAACGCCCGATAAATACGAATGGCAACGTATACTGAAATCAGAATCAGAACCTCTGAGGCAATAAACAATGCTTTTTGTTCTCTCAATACCCAGCCGATTAAAGCGACCAGCGCGAGATGAACCGTGATAATGTAAAGCAGGTAACGCGTACGCAGGCGTAAATTCATTCCTCAGTTGTGTAGGGAATGCCAAATTTCTCTAATCGGCGGTAGAGTGCAAAACGAGTAATGCCCAGCGCTCTGGCAACTTTGGCAACCCGATTGTTATGAAAAGCCATCGCCTGTTGAATCATTTGGTATTCCATTTCTTCGAGCGTCATGGTTCCTACTTCGGGCAGTGAACGGGAAGCCTGGAGTTTGGGACTCACAGTGAGGTTTTGTTCGAAGTCAGCGATCATTAATTTGTCGTTGTGGGCCAGCAGCACCGTTCGCTCTACGACATTTTTCAACTGGCGAATGTTGCCCGGTAATGACAGCGTTTTGAGCCAGTTCATCGCTTCTTTGCCGATGTGCAGATCAGGTCGTCCGTAGAGCGTTTTCAGGTTGTTGACAAAAAAAGTCGCCAGCCTTGCAATGTCGTTCGGCCGTTCGCGTAGGGAAGGTAGCCGAACCATGATGAGGTTGATCCGGTACAGCAAATCTTCCCGAAATAACCCTTTGGCGACCATATCCTCCAGGTTTCGGTTCGTCGCGCAGATCACCCGCACATCAACCGTTCGACTTTTGCTGCTACCCAGCGGCTCGAACGTCCGATCCTGCAATACACGTAGTAATTTTACCTGACTGGCTGGGTCAAGGTCACCGATTTCGTCCAGAAAAATACTGCCTTTGTTGGCCAGTTCAAATCGCCCTACGCGGTCGGTTCGGGCATCGGTAAAAGCACCACGAATATGCCCGAATAGTTCGCTTTCAAACAGTGTCGATGAAATACCGCCCAGATTAACTTTGACAAACGGCTGTCGTTTTCGTCGGCTGTTCTGGTGAATGGCTTCTGCAATGAGTTCTTTGCCCGTACCACTCTCGCCCGTAATGAGTACAGGAGCATCGGTAGGTGCCACGCGTCCAACGGTTTTCAGAATAGTTAACAGGGTTGGATCTTCGCCAACGATGTTATCAAATGAAAATTGCTGATCAAGCTCCCGACGATCGGGTGAGACCGGATCTGACTGGGCCAGGTTTAGGGCCGTTCTGACCGACTGAACCAGGTAATCATTCTGCCAGGGCTTGGTAATGAAGTCTTTGGCTCCGGCTTTCATGCCCTCTACGGCGAGGTCGATGCTGCCCCATCCGGTAATCAGAATGACTGGTACATCCGGCAGGCGCTCCCGAATCCGGCGGAGCAAGCGTAAGCCATCATCACCGGAGGTATCGACGGAGAAATTCATATCCAACAGAATGACTTCCGGCGTTTCCTCCTGCAAAATCTCGAAGGTATCAAAAGGCCCGTCGGCCGTACGTACCGTGAACCCTTCTTTCCTGAACAGGAGGGAAAGAGACGTCTGGATGGCAATATCGTCGTCGATGATGAGGAGCATGCTGGTCTAATGGCGAATGGACAAGGGATACTGTAAAATGGTAGGTTTTGGGTTTTCAGGGTTTACAGCATTCACTCCCTGTTCATTCTTCATGAAGCGCTACGGCTGGTTGAATGGTTGCGGCCTGTCGGCTTGGGAATAAGGCACAGAGCGTAACGATCAGGTAGATGACTATGATTGAAACGACAATGGCTGTTATATAGACATTTGCGTGTAAATCAAATACGTTCAGGAGTGGGAATTGAGCGGCAAATAACAAACCAATCAGCATTCCAAAGGTGGCCAGCACCCAAATTTCACCAATGAACTGTGTCGAAATCCCTTTTTCTGTAGCCCCCAATGCCCGACGTAATCCTATTTCGCTCCGCCGTTTAGCAATGCTCAGATTGAGAATACCAAATAGGCCCAGGGCAACATTGATCAGCAGAAAGCTACACACGATCAGAAAAATTATGACAGGCACGAGTGTAAGATTATGCTGGTTTTTTCGGGAATCGGCCAGATGATCAACTTCTACACTCCATCCTGTCAGCATCGATGTAATATTCTTCACAATTTTAGCTTCAAACACGGCGTCCGTACCGGGTTTTACCCGAATAAGCAGCAAATCGTTCCAGGGACTTTTGGCATTTAATAATTCAAATACGGCGGGTTTATCAGCCATAAATTCGCCTTTCGCCTTAAAGGTATTAACCGTGCCTACTACCTTAAAACGTTCGCCAATGATCTTGCCCATTGGGTTTTCATCACCAAACAGGCCTTCTTTCGCCTTTTGATTGATGATAACGGGCGTGTATTTACCGATGCTGTCAGCATTTCGGTACCACTTCCCGGCAGCCATGGGAATATCGAGTGTTTTGGCGAAATTATCGTCAGTTACGTAAAAATCAGCCATTATCTTTTTTTTGTTGTACTCTACCCCATTGTTCATTGAGTTTGCTGAAAATGGGAAATTACTACTCATTCTCGTAGCGGATTCTACATCGGCGTATGTCTTTAACTGTTGCAGGGCTCGTTGAATTTTCTGCTCGACATTGGTAGTGTCCTGATTACTTTTCAGACTGATTGCCCAAACATTTTTGTACTCAAAACCTAAAGGTTTCGTGTAATTGCCGACATTATAGACAATCAGTGAGGCCAGCCCAAAGAGGACCATAAACGAAGCCCAGATCTCTATCATCAGCAGAGCGTGGGTTTTCTTCTTGTTCCAGATTAATTTGAAAAGATGACGGATCATGGTATAAAGAGTAGATGAATGAGCGAAAGTGTGAAACAGCGAATGACTGAAAGAGCGAAAGTGTGAATGCGTGATTAGTAGGTGAATATCTTGCGTCAGCAATTCACTCTTTCGCCATTCACGCATTCATTCTTTAAGCTTTAAGGGCTTCGGCAATATTAAGTTTCGACATACGCAAGGCCGGTAGCACACCCGATAAGAGTCCGAATACGAGACACACCAATAGGCTGATAATGAATACGTTCATGTTGATCGTTAGATCGGCATATGCGATCCATCCGCTGTTATTGATGAGCTGGATGATCATAAACGTGAGCACGAGTGCAATGGCCCCACCGATGAATGTGATGAAAATGTTTTCGACAATAAATTGCCACACAAGCGCTTTTACGGGTGCACCAAATGCTTTTCGTATGCCTATTTCTGACGCCCGTTCCATAATTCGACTAACGTTTATGTTTACCAGATTGATGGCCGGTAAACCCATAAGCATGAACATAATAAAGCCAATGACGCCAAAAAATATGGTCCTCAGGCCGGGGCCACCATCTAAAAGGGTGCCAATGAAGTTTTCCAGATAAGGATCACTTTTTACCTCCAGTACCGAGTACTTAAACCCATCCTGATTGCCAGGTAATGGAATCCGGTTTATATGACTTTGAAATTCATCCTGAATCGCTTTCAGGTCAGATTTATTTTTGGCTAATAATATCGCTACATAACCGCCCCGAAATCCAGACCGCTGATAATTACTTTTGGGAGTCGTATATGGAAAATAAACATCTGCATACGTAAACGGCCGGGTAACGGGGCTACCTTTTACCACACCGATTACCTTATAGTGAATGTTCTCAATTTCAACATCCTTACCAATGACCGATTCTGTCGTATTACCAAAATAGTGATTTTTAAAATCGTCGGTAATCACCGCTACATAGTCACCATTCGCTATATTTTGTTCATTATAGGGTTTCCCCTCCAGAAATTCAAAGTCAGTTACCTGCCAGAAATCAGCATCCGTAAATTTGGTATTAAGCTTTATTTTCTGGGAGCCTACATAGGCGTTCGAACTGTTGATGAAGGTGCAGAGTGTTACCCTTTCCGGCGTTTTCAGCGATTTAGCATAGTCTGTCAGAAATTTGAAGCTCATAGGACCCATACTTCTCGAACTTCTGCTCGAATCGGTCTGGAGCATCTGCATGATATAAAGCGACCGATCCCGTTTGGTTTCTGGATAGTGACTTCCAATCAGATGGTCGAGAAAGGAGGTTAGCACCATCAGCACTGTTAAGGTAAGGCTAATGCCAAAGAGTGTAATGAAGGTATAGAACGGATGCCGTAGCAGGACCTTCCAGGCGATTTTTATGTAGTTGATTAACATGGCGCAAAGAGTGGGAGGGGTATGGAACGCGGATACCCGTTGTGATTCGTAAGCCTATAAAGTTGATTGTTCTTCCGATGGGAAGACACGCCCAATACCGGTCTCCATGCTCAGAGCTCCTTGTCCAATGCTGGAGTCTCCCACCATCGATCCGTCGAACAGCCGTACAAGCCGATGCGTTTTTTTGGCCATCGATTCATCGTGCGTTACCATAACAATCGTGCTACCGTCGGTATTGAGTTGCTGGAGAATGGCCATAATTTCATTTCCCATCCCGCTGTCGAGGTTTCCGGTCGGTTCATCGGCCAGAATAATATCAGGACGACCAACAATCGCACGGGCAATGGCAACCCGCTGTTTCTGCCCACCCGATAACTGGTTCGGAAAGTGCTTTATCCGGTTGCTCAACCCCACACGCTCAAGCGCCTGACGCGCCAGTTCCCGACGTGACGCGCCCGTAGCATCGCCTTTCCGGTAGAGCAATGGAATCTCGACATTATCGAGTACCGATAAGTCGTTGATCAGGTGAAAGCTCTGGAAAATAAAGCCAATTTTCTGGTTCCTGAGCTGAGCCAGTTCTTTGTCGCGATAATGCGTTACAGCCTGACCACCAATTTCAACGCTGCCCTGGCTGGGTGCGTCTAACAGGCCCATCAGGTTCATTAGGGTCGATTTGCCGCAGCCGCTTGGCCCCATGATAGAAATAAACTCACCAGCCCGAATGTCGAGGTTGATGTTCGTCAGCGCCAGCGTCTCGATGCTGCTGGTCCGGTAGACTTTTTCGATGTTTTTGAGCGTAATCATGGCGTTGGGAAATGGATAATGGTGAATGTCGAATGTCGAATGGATGGCGGATGGTCTCATTCAGGTATTGACTCTACAATAGCTCCTGCCTTTCGCACAAAACCGTGCCACGGCTTGGGTATAGTCAATTGTAACATGGTTCTGGTCGAAAGGCATGCATCCATCATTTGATTTTCTGATTTGTTTCAAAATCATATAACGTCAATAAGCGAAGCGCATAAAATGCCTGCCAGTAATCGCGTAAGGCCAGAATCGCGTCGCGACGGGCACGATCTTTATCCTGCGTGGCAATTCCGAGATCGGTTACACTCAGGTTGCTGAGTTTAAAGCGATCCTGGGCGATCTGATAACGGCTTTGAGCAATTTGATCAGCCTCGGCGGTTAGTTTAACCTGCTGTCGAAGCATTTCCAGTAAGGTTACCTGCGTATAAATCTGCTGCTCGAATGTTCGTTTCGATTGTTCGACCGTTTGAACCGTGAGTTGCTGGTTGGCGCGGGCCGTTTCGGTTCGGGCCTGGGCTCGCCCCCACGTCATAATGGGAAGCGTAAACTGTATTTCGACAAACTCCCGATCCTGTGGGCGTACGTATACATCACCCGGCCGATTGCCTCGGTTCGACAAGCCAAAAGCTGCATTTAAGGTAGCATTTAGGCCGTTTTCTTTACGTGCTTTATCCAGATCGCGATCGGCTTCGAGAACCTGACGACGAAAGGCGATAGAAGCAGAGCGATTGGCAAATGCTTCAGCCAGAGCCTGGTTGATGTCTACCGAAAAATCGGTCAGCTGTGTCGGCACGACTAATTCAAATCGTTGCGGTTGCCCGCTGCCTTCATTTTTAGAGTTCAGGTATGATCGCAGTTTCAATGATGCAACTTCGGCTGTTTGGCGCGCCGATGCCAGATCTTTTTTTGCATTCAGAACGCTTAGTTGCAACTGGAGCAGATCGTTTTGTGAGATTTTCCCCAGCTCCAGCTTATGTTCGGCTATTTTGAAGAGCGTATCATTATTGGCGCGATTTGTTTCGGCAATCTGAAGGTTCACCTGCGACACCAGTAGGTCAAAATACAGACCTGTAGCATCGAGGGCAACCTGTTCGAGAGCCTCGATGTATTGCTGGTTACTTTCTGCATAGCGTAGTGGTTCGGTCCGGCGGTCCCATTTCATCTGGTTGAAACGAAACAGCGGCTGAGTCAGGCCGATGGCGAAGGGAATTCCGTTATAAAGCGTACTGCTGTTCAGGAAGTTATCGAATCGCTGGAGTTGTTGTTGAATAAAGATTGAGCCACCTGTTAATGGAATATTCTGACTCAGCGACAGGTTCAACACCGAGTTATTATTCGAAACGGGCTGAAAAGCAATGGTTCCATCGGGTTGTGTGACCTGAACAAACGAGCGTGTAAAGCTCGGCAACGATCCATCGAGGCTCAACTGCGGTTTAAAATCAGCCAGAAATGAGCGGTATTTCCAGTAATTGGTTTTCTGCAATGTAGCCGCCTGTTTGCCCGCTATCGATTGCTCGCGGGCTAGTTGTACTACCTCATCGAGCGTAAGCTTCTGGGTTTGTGCTACAGCCAGATGGCTCACAAGAGGCCATAATAGCCCTAAGCCCCATTTTGTCAGCGAGCGCATAAAGTTGCCCGTTCCAGTAAGAAGTGCGTTCATCGTCAGGGCTTGTTAGGGTCAATAGTGAGTTGTTCGAGGTGTTCATACTCACTCAAATCCGTCAGAATGACCCGGTCGCCAGCCTGCAATCCACTCTTGATTTCTACCCAGTCGAAGTTTGACAGTCCCAACTGCACTTCTCGTCGGGTAGCCACAGTAGGACTGGTCATTATATACACAAACTGCTTCCGTTTACCCTTAAAGGCAGGCCCATTGGCTACCCGCACCGACTGAGCAACCCGGTTTGTGACGATAAATACTTCGACTTTCTGATTGGGGCGAAGTGAGGTATGGTGGTTATCGTCCAGATCTACTGCAAACTGCACCACACCATTCTGGACAGACGGTTTTACCTGCGTGATCTGTCCGCGGAGGGAGGTTTCATTGATTTTTACGATTACTGGCAGGCCCACTTTTACCTGTTCGGCATAAATATCGGAGCAGGAACCTTCCACGCGAAAACTGCCCAGATCCGCTAATCTTGCCAGCATTTCGCCCTCGCTTACGGCCGAACCGATGTGTTCATTTACCCAGGTCAGCACACCTGCCCGGTCGGTGAGTATATCGGCTTGTTTGAGTTTATGATCGAGTACTTTAAGATTTGTGGCTTCGATTTGCGCCTGTAATTCAGACTCTTTCAGGCTGGCGCTCATCGACTGACGGTTATAGGCCAGATCGTTCTCGAGTTGTTTTTTTTCTAATTGAGCGATTTGCAGAAGGTTTTCGGCACGGGTTACATCTTCGGGTGTTTGACCGCCAACTTTCAACAGGCGTTTGGCATCGCCAAGTTCGGCCTTGAGCTTGTTGATTGTCAGTGATTTGATTTGATCGTCAACATCGGCATCGTAGAGTTCCTTGTTTAGTTTAAGCCGCAGTTGTTCGATGCTATTTTTCTTGAGAGCAAGCTGGTCTGCTATTTTTTCGTACTCAATCTGAGTTAGCGACTTATCAAGTTCAAGAATGGGCTGGTTGGGCCGAACGCGAGTGCCGGGTGTGAGCAATACCCGCCGGATACTGGCGCGAATGGGGCTGGTTATGATTTGTTCGTAAGCTGGAATAATCTCGCCCGTAGCGCTCAGGGTGTTTTCAACAAAACCGATTTGAGCAACCGCCGTTCGGATTTTGCTCGCTTCAACGGATGTTTTTAATATCTTTTGGAACCAGACGATGCCAGCTGCCAGACTGATAAACACGACGGCGCCAATCAGCCAGCTTCTTCGGCGGGTTCGGGCAACAAGTTCGGGTGCTAATTCGCGGTCCATTTTTGGCTAGTGTAGTTACCTACCTGGTACGCCAAACACTATGCCATGTATAAATGATTGTATATGAGGGTTTTATTTGGATATTGCTATGAAAAAACTGTGCGAAATCGCACAAGATGTGCGATTTCGCCCGATTGGGAAAGACTCCAGAATTTTACGACGTATCAATGTGTAGAAACTTACGTAAGCAATAACGATGAGCTGTGCCACGGTTCATATGGGAGTTATGGTTAACCGTGGCACGGCTCATCGTTATTGAAGGGTCAACTTTTCCGGTTGGGGTTTATAAGTGGAACCGGCCGGTTTTACGGCAACCAACGTGATAATTGCTGATAAGAAGAGAGAGCCAGCCATAAAAATATAGGAAGCGCCGAACCCACCGGTTGTTCCATTTAAATAGCCAACGATATACGAGCCAACAAATGACCCTAAAGCACCTAAACTGTTGATCAGGGCCATAGCGCCACCTGCCACATTTTTGGGTAAAACATCTGGAATAATGGCAAAAAATGGCCCATAGGGTGCATACATCGCACCGCCAGCAATGATCAGGAGCACGAAGGATATCCAGAAATGATTTACGCCGATTAAATATGAACCATAGAAAGCAATGGCACCCAATAATAAAAACGGCCAGACAAATAGCTTTCTGTTCAGGGTTTTGTCGGAAAAATAGGACGCACTTAACATACCGATTATAGCCAGTACGTAGGGCACTGAAGACAGCCAGCCGGTTTTTACAATATTCATGTTTGGTGCTGCATTGATAATGGATGGAAGCCACATAACAAATCCATAAACACCAATACTCCACAAGGCATATTGCAGACTCAACAGAATAACAATTCGGGATTTAAATGCTTCCGCATAGTTTTTAACCGGCTTAATTCCTTGTTGCTCTTGCTGTAACTGCTCTTCTACGGCCTGTTTTTCAGATTCGGTTAACCAGGTTGCATCTTTTGGCTTATCATCGACTAACCGCCACCAGAAGAAAGCCCAGACTATTGCCGGAAGCCCTTCCAGAATAAACATCCATCGCCAACCGACCGCTTTGATTAAATAACCCGAAAGAACTGACATCCAGAGTATGGTTGCCGGATTGCCAAGAATTAAAAACGTATTGGCCTGAGAGCGTTCAGCTTTCGTAAACCACCGGCTTAAAAAAAGCAGCATGGCAGGCATGACCGCGCTTTCGACAACACCAAGCATAAAACGAATAACAATCAACAAATTGACATTGCTGATTATTCCGGTTGCCATGGCTAATCCACCCCACAGAATTAACGACCAGAAAATTAGCTTTTTCGCACTTCTGTTTTCCGCATAGATCGCGCCGGGTACCTGGAAGAAGAAATAGCCCAGAAAGAATAGAGACCCCAACAAGGAAGACATGGAGGGCGTGATCTTTAAATCAGTAGCCATTCCACTGGCCGCTCCAAATCCAAAATTTGCTCTGTCGAGGTAAGCAAGGCTATAAGTAATAAACGCTATGGGTATCAGACGATACCAGCGGGATTTTGCTAAGGGTTGTCCCATTTTAAGCTTACTTTTATGAATATACGTACTGATTCAAAACCTGTGGTTGGCACCCTTGGCCATTAGAAAGAATAAAAAATAGAGACTAACTAGTATAAGCGGATAAATTTTCGGGCACTCACCGCTTGTCAATGCTAGTCCGGCACTAATTTATTTCGCCAAAACCTACCAGTCTTATAAAGACCGGTAAACCCTTTTATAAGACAGTCAGTTGCCTATTTTCCTCTATGTTGAGGTTTATTCCTCAGAATTTATTTGAATGCTATCTAAACGCCCTGCTCCAATGCAGGCCGAATCGTCTTTATGAGCTTCTGATCGGATCGTCAAAAAATTGACAGGAAGGGAAATAAGTATGGCTTCTATTCGCACTGGAAGAGACAGTTCAGGGCACATAAATGCCTTTTAACCATACGTCTATTAGTCTAGGCGGGTTTATCGATTGCTAACTGGCGCCGTTTTGCGATACGAGCAATTCCAGAAAATATATTGATAGGAAGAGAACTGGCCCGATAAGTAAATGAGAAGTCTATTGGTTTGACGATGATGAATCACTGGCAGGAAAGAAATTCGGCTACAAGTGTTTGAGCAGAGGTGTTGAAATAAGATTATACCTGGATTAATTCATCAAGTCTTCTGGCAACTTGCTGTTGATAGAGCTGCGATTTAGCCATTTGCTGCTCATACCGATCAATTTCCAGGTTATAATGGAGTATAAGTCTGGATCTTATGGATTGATCCCGAATGCTCACTTCAGCCCTTATTAATAAAGCTTTGAACCGGCTTATCACCAGTTTCTGGCTTGA
The DNA here is from genome assembly GCF_010233585.1 of Spirosoma endbachense. Classification (NCBI taxonomy): domain Bacteria; kingdom Pseudomonadati; phylum Bacteroidota; class Cytophagia; order Cytophagales; family Cytophagaceae; genus Spirosoma; species Spirosoma endbachense. The sequence continues at coordinate 6,105,774 of NZ_CP045997.1, read as the reverse complement.
TACATTAGCCTCGCATTGATGCATCCGTTTCCTGGTCAGGTCAATCAACTCTTGATCTATAATAGAAATAGAGCGAACGGGTTGGCTTAACAGATATTTCCACTCATTCTCTAATTGTTGTATGGGCTCCAGACAGGGAAAACCGTCAAATACCTCCAGAGGGAGTTCACTCTCCTTACCATTCTCGATAAGCAATACCTTGATCAGCGTTTCTCCACCCGCGACTACAGTATTAAGAAAGTCAAAACCAACCTCAAGTTTATCGAGCATGCAGGAAAACTCTCGAAATTGGGCCTGGCGGTCTAAGATAGTTAGGCGGAATAGCATACAGTTTATTTAATCGGTTTAAAAACTCATTGATTTTAGAAACTGTAGTCATGTGACCTCATCACCTGCTTTTATCCCTGAGGTAATTAAACAACTATTTATGACCAATTGATTTAACAATGTACGATAACTAAACCAGATTGTGAACAAAAATGTCTTTTGATAAAACCTGAACGGCTGTAAATCACAGGGATAAGGCTGTTGCCGGATGGAATACTGTTCTCAAGACAAGATCTACTGATCCAGAAGGGGTATCCTGGCTCAGAGCAATAGAAATAAATTGGATGCCTGTTCAATTAGGATACGTTCGTGCGAAGCTAAGTAATCGGATTAAGCGCTGAACGGTAGGGAATTTTTTAGGGGTAACTACGATTTTTAGGTTTTTTGAAACTGTTGCTTTGATGTATAACTTAGCCAGTAACAAAACGTAGTAGATAGGTTTAGGAGAGGTCTGCCTGCCTAATCAAAGTTTGCCAAAAATTACCAATTGGTTAGTAGATTTAACTGTGGATAACGGAAATCAACACAGATTAATTCTAAAAAAACGCCCGATTAAGGTAAGCCGTAAAAGCGCCGAAAATTTTACTATTAATCAATATAATTCAAAAAAAGCTACGTCACAGGAGAATGGGGGCATATTTACTTCCTATAAATTTTTGCTGGATTTGACATGTGTAACCTCGCTGGCTTAATGCTAGTAAGTTGCTGGATTTTATAGCCGCAAAATAAGTATGAACGTTATATTTGTAGCTTATTAGAAGACCGTATCGCGATTGTATTCACCCTAACCTTGATAGTTTAGTTATGTTATTTGAAATTGGAAGCGCTGTTGAGTCAACGATTTATGGATATCAGGGGTCCATTGACCTAATAGCACCAAACTTCTGGCAGGTTTATGACGGACCCAAATCGGAAGGTATGTGGTGGCTGAATCAGCAAAGTGTTGAACCTACTAAAGATCAAATAAATAATGAACGTTGGTATCATGTAAAAGGCTTTGGGAAGGAAAGCTTTTTCTCCTGTGAGTCTCGTCTACGACTTATTTCGCCCGTTAACTTTAAAGATCCATTAAGTTTTGATGGCCAAATTGCCAGCGTTGAGAACCAGGCCGGTCGGTTATGTCTGGTATTAGATAAGCGAATAGAGTCCTGGTCTGGAAAGATGCCGACCCTGACCATCCAAAATCCTACAGTAACCCCTTTTGTTGGCGATTGGATCTATGGAACTAGTCAATCTGTTTCGATTGCTGCTGATGGACTTATTTATCCTTATAAACGTGAGCAGGATCTACTAACTCAAGGCTGGTAATACCAGCCGTTAAAAAAGTGAACCTCTATATGTGCTTAGGGCTTGCCAAAGCTAGTAGTGCCAGACTACATAATATTGAGCTATAATTATATAAACAAATCTGACAATCCGTTGATTATTAGTAAATTACGACTTTAAATTAAAATCCTGCCTGCTCCCGAAAAAGGACCAGGGCCACTTATATAATTTCCTGAGGATAATCGAACAAGAAACTAGTTTTTGGTTAGGGCACAAGTAGCTATATATTAGGGCCTGAATCAGGAGGCAGTTTCGGTTTGCCCGACTAGATAGATTGGAAAGCCTTTTTGTTTAGGCGGATCTAATCTCCAGCTGCAATGGGGAGTCAAAGCGTATGCTAACTGGGTTTTGTGCTCGAGGAAATCGACTCACCTGCTTCGGTTGTGTGGCTAACAGTAAAAGTGACTTGTCCTTGTCAACAGGTAATGAGTATCCCTGTCGTACTAAGGAATAGAATGATTCCGACTCCCTTCTCGTACCTGATCGAAGAGCATGAACGCAGGCTGGGCCGGTGAGTGGTTATTTTTTTGACAGATTGATTGTATGTTTGGCCAACATCTGTTTACTATTCCAGCCTTAGAATCTATAGTCAAGTTTACTATTATACTATATTCTAAAAATCAAAATTTTAGTTTTTTTGTGCAGTCTTATTAAAAATATTGATCGTAAATTTTATTAGATCACTAAAAAAGAATAAATATTTTCGGTTGTTTTAGATCGAAATTTTAGTGAAATGGCATGGTAATAAAAACAAACACTATTTTACAAATGTAGATGCGAAATAATGCCTTTCTTCTGCTATGCAAGTTTACTTGTTAGTCTGTTGGTGGCCACGTATTTATTTTTAACAAATTATTTCGCCGAATCATACAAAAAAGCTCATTTATTTTTAAACCAGAAGAAGTCTCGCCGTAAGATGCTGTACCTGGCTTCTTGAAGTATGAAGATTTGAGCCGAATCAGGTTTTTAGTTACTCAATAAAAACTATAAAAATGCCACTTACCTATTTATTCAGGGCTTTCTTATAAAACCAGTTCTTGATTCATGAACTGAATCAATGTTAGGAATTTGTCGGCAAAGTCTTCTAGTTGAGCAACCATATTTTTGGGCTTTTTTCGCCCTAACAAGTTGATAACCACATCGGCGAACCGTCGCATCGGCGAACCGTCGCATCGGCGAACCGTCGCATCGGCGAACCGTCGCATCGGCGAACCGTCGCATCGGCGAACCGTCGCATCGGCGAACCGTCGCATCGGCGAACCGTCCTCTCTGTGTCGGCTTTAAGAAACCTCTCCGTGTCAGTTTGAAGAAACTGCCATCACATCACCACAGCGGCTTCTTTACTACGAATTCACGGGTCAATGAGGCTGCTTCATTTCGTGATAAACAACCCGTAATAGGATCAATTACGTTGCAAAATCAGATCTATATAATTATCAAAACTTTACCATTTTTCTATTTTCCGACTAATACATTATACTCTTCAGGAATAGTCATCCCGGTAAAATGATTGGTCAATCCGTATAGAATCAGAACTGCCAAAATAAGCCCGGTATAGAGCAGTAATTTTGCCTGGACTTGTGGTGATAAACCAAATACTCTGACTGTCATTTTCTTTCTGTGTACAGCTGCAATGTGCCCCCATACAGCCATAATAGCGAAACTGTAGTAAGGGATAAAAAACAGGCTGAACGGGAATGTATTGATGCCTGCCGCTCCAAAGTATAAATTCGTATCAAGATGTAGAACAAGCCGCCCGAACAATATAGCAGATACATGAACCAGAAGAAAAAAAGCCAGATAGAGACCGGTCCATATTTGTAACTTATCAAACAAGCCGTTGACGTCCTTTCGTTTGCTAAAAAATAATCGCAAACCTGACGTAATCTGAACTACTACAGCCAGTAATAAAAACGTCTCAGCAATTCTATTTCGATATAGATGACGCAGAAACGCCATTGTCTTTAAATGGGCCTCTTCGCCCAGTACACTGATAGCATGGTTAGCTAAGTGAAGACCAATAAAAATTGATAGTGTTATCCCCGATAAGTAATGAATACGCTTCCAGTCCATTTGGTCTCATTTTTTCGCAAAGGTTGGGCTAAAATGAGGGGCTTCATTTGATCTAGATCAAATTCGTTTCTTCGGATGTCTAATTCGACTTAACGTCTCCAGCGTTATTCCTAAATAAGAAGCAATATGGCCAAGAGGAACCCGATTCGTGATGTCGGGGCGGATGGCCAGCAGATTTTCAAGTTTCTGGTGCGCAGGCTCAAACTGAACAGACACAATTCGCTGTTGCAGTTGTAACATCGTTTTCGTGACTATAACCCGGCATAATCGGTCGAAGCTATGATGCTTGTCACATAGCTCGAGCATGGTATCTCTGGAAACTTCTATTAGTATTGATGGCTCAATTAATTCAATAAAATGAGGACTTGGCACATCAAGAAAAAAGCTATTAATTGACGAGATAAAATCGTTTTCAAAGGCAAACCAATCGGTAATTTCTTTGCCATCTTTTAAGTAATAGGCTCTGGCAGCACCCTCAGCAATAAAAAAAGTTTTATCTGAATATTGCCCTTCTTTTACCAGAAGTGTATTTTTTTCAAACCGTATAGTTTTACAGCGATCAATTAAATCTTGAGTGGCATCGGTAGACAATTCTGAATAAAAGGTTTTGATAGTATCGATAATAGTCTGTACTGTAGTCTCCATTCAATATTTCAATGAGGAAAGGCTCATTTTTTAGCCTTTATTTTTGACGAATTGCCCAACCATAACAAGCTGTCGATAATCAGTTTATTCTGCGTTTCATTCGTAAATGTAAATGACAGTTCTTTATTGGTTTTGTTTTCATAATCAATATCATTATGCCCCATGTTTGCATAAATCATGTTGTATTTTTTATTCGTCCAGACTACCGGATAATAACCGCTATGCCATATTTCGTGCGGTTTTGGTCCCGTTCCCAATGGGTAACTTGTTGAGTCAATTGATAGTAGTATTTTAATATCCGGATTCGTACGCAGATCATTCGTCCACCTGTACCATTCATTCGGTGTCGACTTAAATGTTTCGGACAAATGCTTTGTGGCCGGGTGCTTCCGATCTTCAACCCGTAAAATAGCCGAAGTGGGTCGCCAGGTATTGCTTTTATATTGACCTGATCCTAAAAACTGGTTATGATACCAGTCCCAGTTCTGCGGAAAAGCAGATGGAGTCAAGGCAAATCCCGCAAAGTGAAAACCCATCCAGGCACCACCCTTTTCTATGTACTTCTGAAACGCTTCCCGCTGAGCAGGTTCCTCAGGCCGGCTGTCTAGAAACAAAACAACCTGATAATTGGCCAGAAAATCAGCATTTAGATTCGTCCAATTGTCTGTCGAATCGTAGGTAAAATTATGCCTGGCAGCTTCTTTAGGAAACCACCGATTAGCTTCATGTACGTAGCTAATGTGCGCCTGATCGCTTTTAGCCCTGTAAAAAGCGATCACGTTAAACTTGCCCGCCTTACTCTGTGCCTGTATAGTGGAGATGAAACAAATGAGGCAAAAAACAATGGCTATAAGTTCCTTACTGCTAACTAGGCGCATAATAAATCGGTAGATGAGGTCATCAAGGAAGGCCGGATTCGGGCAAACCTACTCACCCTTCACCAGACTGGCCCCAGGTCTTTCGCGGCTAATAACTCAATGCACCAAACGTCAGCGGTGTTTCGGGTACGTGTGTCGGTCGACGGCCCTGAACATCGGCCAATCGTACAGTTGGCAGATGCGGCAAAACCAATTTCCCAAAATACCCGCACTCCTCAATAAGTGGGTAACCCGAGAAAATAAACGACCGGATACCCATGTCCATGTAGCGGTTGAGCTGGGCCAGAATCTGCTCTGGTGTTCCGACCAATGCGCCACCTGCCCCCGATCGCGCCCGACCTATGCCCGTCCACAGAATTGGCTCCACAAAACCCTCCTCATCGGCTCCCTGTCGCATCTCATCCTGCCGCAAGACGCCCAGAGATTTACCGTCCTGGGTCCGTTGTTTCAGCGCTTCTGCCTGTTGTGCATTGAATTTGCTCATTAATCGTCGGGTGTACGCACGGGCTTCGGCTTCCGTTTCGCGCACAACGACGTGAATCCTCAGGCCAAAATCAATCGTCCGGCCGTGGCGAGCCGCCCGAGCCGACACATCCTGCATGGTAGCATACAGGCTTTCCTCTTTCTCGGGCCACATCAAAAATACATCACAGTATTGCGCACAAACTTCACGAGCCCCATCGGCAATACCACCAAAATACAATAGCGGCCCACCCTTTTGCTGATAAGGCTTAACAGGATCGGTAGCCATAGTAAATTGCCCATACACTGGTCCATTGTGAATAATTTGATTTTGAGTCCAGCCCTGGCGCAAAATCTCAATGGTTTCAGAACATCGCTGGTAACGAAGCGCCCCATCCTCTTTATAACCGGGAAGGTCAGAATTAATAATATTGATTGTCAGCCGCCCTTCGAGCAGATGGTCGAGTGTACTGATGGCCCTTGCCAGCATGGGTGGATGGAACTCTCCGGTACGAATGGCGACCAGTAAACTGATATCCTGCGTCAGGTGAGCCACTGCCGATGCAAACGCAATCGGCTCCTGCCCAACGACGTAGGAGGTTGGTAGCAAAATATTCTTGAAGCCCTGTTTTTCGGCGGTAAGCAAGATGTCGCGACAGTGCTCAAAACTACTGCGACGGTCCGGGTCGAGTTGGCCCAGGAATTCAGTATCTCCTCCGCAAAGATCACAGAACCAGGCAATTTCAGCCACGCGATCGGCAGTGCGAACGGCGACAGATTTTATAGTATCAATCATACAATTAATTCATAATCGGTTCTTACCGACCCCTTACGAACCAGCTCGTCACTAGCGAAACAACTCATCAAACGTAACGCTCACGTAATACAACCCGCCGATCCGGGCAAGGCCATAGCCCTGAGCGTAGTATTTATTGAAAATGTTGGTACCACCGAGTTTAACCGTTGATTTATAGTCCGGCACTTTATACGATACCTGCGCATCGACACTGCTCCACGATGGAAGCCAGACGTCGCCCGCTGTAGTTCCCTGTTCAACCCACATTTGATCTGTCCAGCGATAGGTAAGCGTGGCTCCGATCCGATCAGTCAGGCGTGCATTGTTCAGGCTGATGTTATAGCGATTTTCGGGCGAAATAAAGAAGTTCCGGCCTTTCTGCGCCACTTCAGGGTTACTCATTTTCCGCTTTACGATATCAAGACCCGCATTGTCTTTAATGATGTTGCCCTGTGCATCGCGAAGCGTTACGGTGCCAACCTGATAGGTGTAATTACCACTGAGCGTAAATCCCCGACCTAGTCCGTACTCCAGACCCAACCCGGCGCCATTTACGAAAATCTCGTTAAAGTTGTTGAAATTGATTTGTAGTGTCCGGTAGGTATTCGTTGCAAAATCAGCAATCTGGCCATTGGTTGGCTGATAAAAGCTCTGAGCGGCAATGAAATCGGTGTATTTGCTGTAAAAATAGAAGGCGTCTATGTACAGTTTATTCTGAATCAGGGCTTTGTAACCTATTTCCCAGGTTTTGATTTTTTCGGTCGTAAAATTAGCCGGATTATAGGCCCGACTACGCAGTTGAGCTTCTGTAATGCGCCCTGCCGCAAAATCTTTAACGTCGCTATCCAGATAAGCCGGATTGGAAAATAATCCGGCTGACTCAGCCGCCAGACGTGCCCCACCCACTTCGCCCCCTTTGCCAGCCGCCGGAACGGAAAACAACTGCCCCGGCGATGGATTCCGGAAAGCCGATTGCCACGAAGCCCGGAAATTATGAACCCCAGCGCTTATCACCGCCGATGCTCTGGGCGTAAAACCACCACTGAAATACTGATTCTTATCGTAACGAATGGCCACTGTTGGCTTTATCGTTAGCGAGGAGCCAAGCTTTACTTCTTTGGCAACCTGTAAATAGGCACCGTATTCGTTGATGGTGTACTCTGAACCATCCGCTTTCAGCGTAATGGCAGTTCCGCCAGTGTTCAGGGCATAATGCCGGATGCTGCCCCCCGCAATCACCTCAGCCACTTCGAACAGATTCGTGAAGTTGTACATACCTTCGTAGTGCCAAAGGGCTGAATTATCGCGAAAGCGTGTTCCTTTCGCGCCTTTATAGCCAGGAACGGTATCGGTGTTGAAGGTATTGGCAAACAGATCCCGCACGAGATTAAAGCTCGCAGAACCGGGCAAATAACGTCCACGATCGGCCTCATTCCGGGCCAGTCCGGCACTCACTTTATTTTCTACGTATACCTGCCCAAACTCAGTAGCCCACTGTGTCAGTGGTTTCCAGGCATTATTAATAGCAACGGCGGTCTGACCAATGTTCCAGCCTTCAGCTTGCTGCTGGGTGGTATACGCCCGTAGAAAGAAATTCTCACCCCGAATTTCAGCCTTGAACTGATGCCGCTGATAGTCCGGAAAATACTCCCGGAAACCGGCCGTGCGAATAAAATTGCCATTGCCGTAATACCAACCCAGTGAGGCCTCAATAGTACCCGACAGTTTGTAATGCAGGGATACGTTAGCGCGATTATTAAATACCTTACCATTGTTACCCAATACGGCCAGTTCGGTATAGCCAGTGCGGGTTACCAGCGTATTCCGCAGGGATGAATTGCCATAATTGGCGGGAAACGTGTAGGCACCTCCCGCATTGATGTCGTCACCATAGACATTCACGCCATCGTACTGAAGGTTCGTATTGGAGTCGTTGTTTGGCACAAAACCGATTCCGGTGGCAATGTTTCCCCGAGTAGCATCCGTTGCAAAAAAATTCTCCCGCGCACGAGTCGAGCGGTCGCTGTAGTCGTCGGCAATGAAATCGGTACCACTTAATCGCTGGAAATTCACTTTAAACGCAAAGCGTGTCCCGAGCTGTTGGGCGTATCGAATGGCGAAATCACCATACCCTTTTGGCCCAAACCCCGACTTCCCGACATTATTGACGCCTACTTTTACCTGAGCGCTCAGGCCCTGATACGTAAACGGATTCTTGCTGGATGTCAGCATTAAACCCTGCAATGCGTCAGGCCCATACAGAGCTGATGACGCCCCCGGAATAAGTTCAATGCTCTCAACATCCAGATCAGAAATACCGGCTACGTTGCCAAAGCCAAACCCTAAGCCCGGTGAGCGGTTGTCCATGCCATCGGTCAGTTGCAGAAAGCGATTGTTGTTGTTAGCCCCAAATCCCCGCAGATTAACTGATTTAAACGTCAGGCTTTGTGTCAGCAAATCGACTCCTTTCACGTTTTGCAACGCATCAAACGGACTGGCTGCCGGCGACTGCTGAAACTGTCGGGCACCGAGTTTCTCGACTGTTACGGCTGCTTTTCGGATATCTTCAGGAACACGGCTAGCCGATATGATCACCTCATCGGCAGTGATCGCTTCTTCGGTGAGCGTCACAGAAATACTGCGAAAGTTATTTCCTCTTACGGCCACATCCTGACGGCCATAACCGATAAACGAAATACTAATGGTCAGCGGTAATGATTCTGTGGTTGGTAATATAAAGTGCCCGTCTGGCTGCGTGACCGTACCCGTATTCGTTCCCCGAATAATAATGGTCACACCCGCCAGCGGCTGATCTTTTTCGTCAGTAACCCGGCCCTCGATATTTGTCTGTGCCCGGACACCGATCAGGCCGAACAGCAGAAACATCATTAGTAAAAGAAGTTTCTTCATAGCTGAGTTATTAAAAGTGTAATTTTTTATAAAAGTTGGATACAAATGACACAAAAATACAAAAGCTGACCACGTTAAATAAATTTAACGTGGTCAGCTTTCTAAAATCAAGTCAATGAATTAGCGCACTAACTCTCAGCAATGGCCCCTGCTAGTGTAGCTTCGGGTACATCAATCAACCTGCCGGTCCTAACGTCGTAAATGTAACCATAAACGGCAATGTCAGCAGGAACCAGTGGGTGGCTTTTAATGCGTTCAACGTCTTCCGTTACGCTGTCTGCCAGATTACTAATGGTCAGGAACGAAACGAATTTGGCTTCGTCGGAGCCACCTTCTTCTGTTACATTCCGCCATCCGCTGGCGTCGATCGTTGCGGTTTTCAGGCTTTTTTTCAACAAACCACGGATGATGTCGTCGGTAAAAAGCTCCATGCCACAGTCGGTATGATGAATGACAAACCACTCCGTTGTGCCAAGTAATTTGTGCGAAATAATGAGCGACCGGATCGCATCATCACTAGCCCGGCCACCGGCATTTCGAATAACGTGAGCGTCGCCTTCGGCCAGACCCGCATATTTGGCCGGGTCCAGGCGGGCATCCATGCAGGTCAGAATGGCAAAATGTCGGCCCGGTGGCAACGGTAAACTCCCTTTATCACCGAACGATTCAACATAGGCTTCATTGGCAGTCAATACCTCGTGTAATACCTGGCTCCGGACTTGGGTTTCCATAACAATTGATTGTTTATATGGTTGGGTATTCAGAAAACTCTTCCAGGTGGCAAGTCATCCCAACAAGCCAGAGCACCAGGTTTTACGTGTATCGAGTGATCAGGCTGTTTGCTCAATCCGTTAGAACGTGTATCGTAAGGTAACGCCATAGGTACGCGGATCGCCTACAATGCCGGCATAATGGCCTGCGCTTCCGGGAGCCGCCAATAATTGCTCAAAGTAATTGGTATTGAACAGGTTTCTACTCCAGACAAAAATCGAAATTCCGGTGGAAGCTCTAAAACCAAGCCTTCCATTTGCCAGGGTGTAATCGTCAATATTTAAATATTGAGACGGTGATGGACTCGACGAAAAGGAGGAGCGATAAAAAGCATCTAAGCCAACAAAGTAATTTCCTTTTAAACTGATGAGCTTTCCTTTAGCAGTTACCTCGCCACCTACCGAACCTGACCATTTTGAGATACCGGGTAACACCCCACCCGAAATGTCTTTGAAAGCCTGCTCACCGCCAGTTTCTTCGAGCGGCACTGGCGCATTCTTGAATGTCACATACTTGCCATCTGTATAAGCAAAGGCCGCGTTCAGGGTTAACCGATTGGCTATCCGTATATTTCCATCCACCTCAACACCCATTACACGCACTTTCTCGGCATTGGCCAGATAACCTCTGTTTACGCCCGGTTCAGGCGTTTGTACCTGTGTCTGATAATCTTTAATCTCTGTATTATAGAAGACCAGATTCAGGATCGAGTTAGGCGATGGTTTTGTTTTTAGGCCAAATTCGACGTGGTTTACATGCTCGGGCTTCACCCTGGCCAGGTCAAGTAATGTCTGCCCATTGGCCGTTGGCAATCCGCCAATATTAATCCCGACGGGTTTGTAGCTTATAGCATAGGTTGCAAAGGCATTGATCGCACTTCCTGCTCTATATTGCAGCGTAACCTGTCCGGAGAAATTATCCTCTGATACGTCCGTATCGAACGCCTGATTGGTATAAACTCCGTTCTTTAAGGCGATCAAAGCCGCATCGGTCGTTTGCAGACCTCCGTAGGTTTCTCGTTTATAGTTGGCTACCTTCTTGTCGTAATTATACCGGATACCTGGTAAAACGTGGATTTTATCTGTTAAGGCCCAGTCAAGTTGTCCAAATGCCGCCAAACCCGTGCTCTTGATTCTATTGGTTGTCCGAATACCGAAGTTATCGAACAGGCCCGGCGTTTTCCAGAGGGCACTTGTCGAGCTTTGGGCAAAGCGCCATTGGGCAGAACCGGCTTCTTCGGTCTGTACGGGGTCAGATTTCAAATCCTGCCAAAGGCCGAATAAGCCAACAACACCGCTCAACCGGGATGAAACTTTACCCGCATACCGTATTTCCTGCGACCACTGGTCATGAACCGAATTACCCGCCGAAATCGTAAAGACGGGTAAACCGATGTAGTCGCGGTCATTCAACGGGGTCCATTGCCAGTGACGCCAGGCGGTTGTAGAGGTTAGGGTACCACCCCCTATTTTAATGTCGGCGTTCACTGATACGCCACCAAGCTGATTATCTGCTTTTGATGGTGTATCCAGGTCAACAATCCGTTCAAAAGCGCTTGAATACGGGAGTTTGTAATTTAAATCGGCAATGATAGCATTGAATTGACGATAGGCAGCCCGCTTGGTGGGAACAACACCGGCTACTGGCCAGCCATAACCATTCGGTTTTTGATCAGAAACATCCCCGATTATGGTAATTCTTACATTTTCGCTTGGTGTATATAAGAGTTGCGCGCGCACACCAATATTATTAATGTCGTTGATTGGAAGCTGGGTATGTACATTGAAAAATGTGCCGTTCCGTTGCGTACCCGTAAACGATACCCGTGCGGCAAGCTTTTTACTCAGTGGCCCCGTTAGTGAGCCTTTAGCCTGGATATACCCATAATTGCCATAACTTAATTCAAAGCTACCGCTTGGGGTAAAACCAGCAGGACGCGTCGAAATGTTAAAAGCTCCGGCTGTTGTGTTTTTACCAAACAACGTTCCCTGAGGACCTCGTAACACCTCTACCTGCTCAATATCGATGAAATCGAGTGCTGTAGCTGCTGGACGAGCGTAGTAAACGCCATCGACATAAAATCCGACGCCCGGATCAATACCATCGTTCGTTAAGCCATACGTAGAGCCTAAGCCACGAATATTAAGCGTTGTATTTCGCGCATTGGAGGCATACAACTGAACGGTAGGCACCATTTCTTTCAATCGGTTCACGTTGAAAGCGCCAGCATCTTCGGCCCGGTTACCACTGACAACCGAGATCGGAATAGGAACGTCCTGTGCCGACTCCTGACGACGTCGGGACGTAATCACTACGTCGGCTAACTGATTGGCCCCCTCTTCGAGTTGAATTTCTGTGTTGTCATCAGATACCACAACTTCTTTGGTCTGATAACCCAGGAAGGACACAACCACTGCCAGGGGAAGCTTTTGAGCTGTTAGTAGCCTGAATTGACCGTTTTGATCGGTTGGCCCTCCATTGGTCGTTCCTTTAATGGTTACAGTAGCACCAATTAATAGTTCTTTCGTGCGGGCATCAATAACTTTCCCAGTAATAGTGGAATTGATGACGGGGGGATTTTGAGCTGATACGAATAAGGGTAAAAGAATAACCCCTATCAGAAACATTGACTTTAAAACTTGTTTCATTCCGATTTTTTGTGGTAAATGTGATTAGTGTCACGATATAAGACGTACATAATTGACGAAATCTCAATAGCTGCGCGTGCTTTCGTGCCAGTTCATTTTAGTGTTGTCTATGTATTCTCCCTATACTCCCGGTACTGGATAGACTATTAGTACTTATAATCTATTGATATTATAGACTTTACAAAGGAACAACCACTTCCCTCTCTTTTCCAAACATTCGCCTGGAAAAAATACTTAACCTAATGATTTTCTATAGTTAAAAACTCCGTTTAGTCGCAACAACAACCCTTGAAGAAACTCTACATTCTGCTTTGTAGTCTGTTACTGATTAGTAGCCAGAGCAGGGGTCAGGTACTTAAAGATGTCACGTCATCTAACCAGGTATGGTTTGCCTATTACAATCAAACCCGGCTAAGTGATAAGTGGAGCATCTGGTTCGACACGCACGCGCGACGCACCGATTTTCTGGGACGCTGGGCAACGCAGATTTTCAGGCCCGGCGCAGTTTATCACTTATCCGATAAGGCGCGACTCATGGCTGGATACGCTTATGCCCGTTTTTACTCCACTGAACCAGAGGGCGATGTTCGGCCAGAGCACCGTCCGTGGCAGCAGGTAAACTGGGAAGGCAAACTAGGGCGATTTGAAACCAATCATTGGATACGAATCGAGGAGCGGTTTCGCCGGAATCTGGTCAATGAGCAATTGGCCCCCGGTTATGGCTTCAATTTCCGATTTCGGATAATGGTATCCGCTCAGTTGCCACTATGGGGTAAAGAAGCAAAGCCGGGTGTCCCGTCTATACTTGCCCAGAATGAAATATGGTTTAACGCTGGCGGGGAAATCGTATATAATTACTTCGATCAGAACCGGTTATTTCTAGGGATCGTCTACCCGTTTTCGGAGCAGCTACGGCTTCAGGCAGGTTATATGAACGTGTTTCAGCAGCAGGAAGAAGGGAATGAATTTCAGAACAAGCATGTATTAAGGCTATTTCTCTACCACGATCTTGATTTCAGGTAGCGGCCGGATGCAGGCCCGTTTTTACTCAAAATAGCCTGTTAATTCGCCATAACCCAGAATGTGGCCTTTCATGGCGTCTATAACCTGTTGTTTATTGGGCACATCCGTAAATGATAGCGCTTCATCGAGGGCATACACACGAAATACATACGCATGGCGTCCTGCTGGTGGGCAAGGGGCGATAAACTTCAGATTACCAGTCGAGCTTTTTCCAATTTTACCACCCAGTAACTGCAATTGCTCGGTAGTCAGGGCTTCCGGAAGGCTTCGGACCGATGCGGGTAAATTGTACAATACCCAGTGCGAAAGGTTGAATATTGGAAAAGTTGGGGTTGGCACGTCGTAGTCAGTTACCAGAACAACGTAAGCCTCCGCATCGGCCTGATTGCTTTCCCACGCAAGCGCCGGTGATACCCCGCTTCCACGGCAACTGCAATTGACAGGCATATCACCGTTGGGCGGAAATGAACCGCTGGAAACCGTGATGCTTTTTCGTAATGTGGTCAGGTAAGCTTCTTCGTCTTCATGCTGGGACTTTGCCCTAAAGTGCATTACTATCATAAATAGCCCGAAAAGCACAATCAAGCCAAATAGTATCCGAGTAATTATACGCATAAAAAAGCCGGCTAGGTACATTCGCATCCTTAACCGGCTGATTATAAATAAAGTTTATGAAGTTTCCAGCGTCTATTCCAAAAAAAATCAGGAAATAGGGCTTCTTACAGCCTACGCGGCCCGGCTACTCTGCGGACGGCGCAGCGTTGTTGTGCGAAGCGGCTGCGTATTGCTCCGGGCTTCTTCAATTACCTGTTCCGAAACAAGCCCAAGGTGATTGGCACGTTTCAGCACATAATCGAAGGGCAGGTTAAAATAATTAGCCACTTCGCTCCGGAAGCTTTCGGGAAATTTTGACAGACGCAAGCCAAAAAACTTACGGACTTCATCTTCCGGCAGCATAGCCGCCAATGCCACACGCTCTGCTTCGGCCAGTAATTCCAGCCGCGATGGATATAAATACTCCAGCCCAATGGATGCTGACAGAATATTCAGGAACAGGTTTTTATACATTGCCGACAGTTCGGAAGGCATAATTACCCAGCCCTGTTCCCGGAATTTAGCCGAGAAGCCCGTCAATCCCTGCTCTCCGCGAATTTCACCCGCCATAAGCTCCGTAGGAAAACGAAGTCTTTCGTCGGTTTTCTGTAGCCGGAAAACGACCGCTTCAACGGGACTTTTGGTAAATAATAAATCGGAAGGCAAGACTCGAGTGCTTTCCCACTGGTCGGTCATGCGCATAAACAGACTTTCGTTGACTGGCAGATTTTCAGGGCTGCCAAGACTGATGAGTATCCGGCGGAAAGCCGCCAGAAAATCGATCTGGAGTTGGTTCGGATTTGAGCGTCGCTTCATGCGGTTGGCTTGCCGGTCAATTGCTTTTCAAGAGCCTAAAACCGGCATCATTAGTATGGTTGTCTGTTGGAAATTGGGGAGGTAAATATACACAACAGAACACGCAAAACAAAGCGTTAACGCCAACAATATCAGACAACTTACCGAATCAATGTTGCGGCCGGGCTTACGTTGATTTAGCGGCCAATTTGTGGTTGTTTAAGCCAGAAAATCATGACTGATCGGATCCTTTGCCGTGTCGGATCAGAGCAGTCATCGTTCAGAATCCGACCACTAATCGTACGCCGGGATAAACCTTCTTAAAAAACCCATTCATATACAATTCGGGCTGGACCTTAATGAACTTATTCTGATAAACTGTGCTGCCCAGCCGGATCGTGTTTGACTCAAAATACGGCCCTTTCCGATGAACTGGAATACCAACATAAAACGAAGCGATCTGACGGTTGAAATTTGTGAATCGACCGGTTTTATTTTTATGATAAAAGACGACTCCAACATTCAGAAAGTCGTTTCTGAAAATCGAAAATTGATCAGTGGTAGCGGGTCTATCAAAGAAGAAATTAGCCGTGTAACCGACAACATACCCTACCCTTTGATACTGACTGGGAATAAACTGAACATCAAAATTGAGCGATGGCACCCATTGATTCCGAATCAGGCCAACGCCAACACCGGCCGTAATTTCGAGAAACGGATTTTTTGCCGAACCCGGATTCAGGAATCTGGATTTGTTGTCGGCGCTCTGAAGCAGCGTAAACGCCATTTGGGGGCTGGTCAGATCATGGTTTTTATAGTCTCGCACCGATTCGAGCGCTTGATTCAGTTTCTGATTCATTCCTCCTGCCTTCAGCAAGCGTTCAATATCGCTTAGGCTATTGACCAGCAGATGTAAGCTAAAATTATTGGGTGTATCCTGCGATTCCAGTGATGTCCATAAAATCTGGAGTGTATCCTGCTGTGTTTTTACCTCAACCGGCTTGTCGTCTTCCTGAAATTGGAAATTCGTTGTTGGCTGGGGCGTGTAGCGCAACGCCAAAGCCTGATTCGTTTCGCCAAGCCGAAAGAGCGCATGTGTTGCCCGAGTCGGGCTTTGCGTTGTATCCTCCACTTTCTGATAGTCAGTCATGAACAGGTGCAAGACCGAATCAATATTTTTTCGGGCCAGAACCTGTGCATATTGATCGAATGCGATAAGCAGTGCGTTTCGCTGACCTAGATCAATTTCGATATGACTAAGACCCGGAAACTTCTGTCTAACCTCCTGTTTCGCAAAACGTGGGTTGGTCGGTTGAGATATGACAATCCCGACTATGCTCAGCATGAGCACAGTAATCAAACAAAATAGACGCATGTTTATTGGTTTGGTTTACTCGTTAAGGGCATTATTAAGGTAGAATGACGCTCTTCCTGAGCCGGTTCTTCACGCTGACCAGTGCCTAACCGGACAAAATGTTCGGTATGGTATACTTTGGGGCGGGTTTCCTCTTCAGCCCGCAGCTCGTTTTCGTGAACTATCCGAAACCTTCGTTTTGGCGTATTCGTCGCCACCGTCGGCTTACTGGATACGATTTGTTTCTCAACCACTGTCGGAATCTCCTCAACCGTTGGTAAAGAAGGAATTTGGGGCAATGCTGCGATTGGCTCTGGATCGACTGGTGTTGCTGGTTGGTTCGGAGTTTCTCTGGAATGGCTAGTCGTTTGTGGTCGTACGCCTAATCGTCTTTTTTCAGAAAATACGATTTTAGGGGTGATAACCTCATCCACTAGCTTCGCCTTACGACTGGCCGCCGACGATGTAGGTCCTTTACGATTAGTACCAGCCACGCTACCTTTAGTCTGTTCGTCAGTTGATTGATGTAAACCAAACCAGCCCAGAACCAACCCGGCCAGACAGGCTGCAATTGCCCATCCAATCAGGCCAGTTCGCCGACGAGGTTGGGTAGACTGAAGCTCGGGACGCATCTGTTGCCACAACCGGTCGGCATCAAACGAAGATCCGGGCGGTGGTGAATCGGGCAAACGGCTCAGTGACTGCCGCACCCAGAGATCAAGAGGTTCGTCGGGTTTCTGCTTCATAACCGTATTGTATCAACCAGGTTTGTAACAAGGCCCTCGCCTTGCTTAACTGCGATTTTGAGGTATTTTCGGAGATGCATAACTGATCGGCAATTTCGCGGTGTGTATATCCTTCAATAACATAGAGGTTGAATACCGTTCGATAACCAGGTGGTAACTCCATAATCAGCCGATGAATGCGTTCGGCATCGAGCATACTATCAGGCAGTGGCTCAGTGTCTGGCTGAATTTCGGCGAGCTCATCGGCCTGAAAAAGAGGCAGATTTCGATTAGCCCGCAGGTGTTGTAACGCTTCATTAACCACAATACGTCGAAGCCAGGCTTCCAGACCATTATCGTCCCGATAGGTAAAGCCCCCGATCGAGCGAAAGGCTTTCAGGAAACCGTTCATCAACACCTCTTCAGCATCTGATTCATTTCGGACATAGCGTAGACTTACCCGAAACAGTCGGTTAACAAACTGATCGAACAGTCGTTTCTGGGCAAAAGCGTTACCCTTCTGACATTGTTCAACAAGTTGTTGCGACATAATGGTGACTGGTGATTCGTTTTCAATGACAGAAATGCCGGGTTTGCCTAAAGGGTTGCCTGACGCACAAAAAAAGTCATTGCCCGTTCGAACAATGACCTGAATAATGGGCGGTTTTGGGTTCAATTAACCAGCATAGGGCTGTGTTCGCGCATATCATAGCGTTGTCGTGCATTCATAATCTGATCGCTGTGGTCGGTGGCCCATTCACCCAGATCAATGACTTGCACCAATAAGCTATAACCCAACTCTGTCAGTTCGTATTCAACTCTTGGTGGGATCTCAGGATACACCCGTCGCGAAACCAGACCATCGCGTTCCAGATTGCGCAGTGTTACGGTAAGCATTCGCTGGGAAACGCCATCGATCCGTTTCTTGAGTTCATTGAATCGAAGGGTTCCGGCATTGCCCAAATGAAAAATAGACAATATCGACCATTTATCGCTGAAACGGTCCAGAATATTCCGGGTTGGGCACCCACCCGATACACGACCTGAAGTTCCTAAAATTTTCTGCAACTTTTCTTGCAGTCTATCCTGCTGATTATCAACAATAGTTCTGTTCATGTTCCTGAGGCACTATAAAATGCCTTCTTGCGGTGATTACAGTTACTAAATACTTTTGAGTTACCAAAAGTAACTAAGTAACGAATAAAAACCAAGCATCTAATGATCGCAATTACCGGAGCATCTGGCCATCTAGGAAAAGCCACACTCGAATTTTTACTAGCTAAAACAAATGCCGATTCACTGGTTGCCATTGCCAGAGATCCCGAGAAAGTAGCAGATCTGGCCAGCCAGGGAATCATCGTTCGTCAGGGAGATTATGGAGATCCGGCTTCGCTCGTAGCCAGTCTGGCAGGTGTTGATAAAGTACTGTTAATATCCAGTTCTGTTCTGGGAGAGGAACGCGTTCGCCAGCACACCAATGTTATCAATGCGGCCAAAGAAGCCGGTGTGAAGCATATTTTTTACACCAGTGCTCCGAACCCATCCCCATCAGCGCACTTTGCGCCAGCTATTGATCATTTCCAGACCGAAAACCTGTTGAACGAATCAGGTCTGACGTATACTATCTTCCGCAATAATCTGTATCTGGATGTATTACCGGGGCTGATTGGCGACGCTGCCCAATCGGGGAAACTCTACTATCCGGGTGGTGATGGAAAAATCAGCTTCGTACTGCGAACAGACATTGCCGAAGCCCTCGCCACTGCGCTGACCAGCGAAGGTCATGAAAACAAGGTGTATGACATTGGCGCTCCAACGGCCTGGTCGTTCGGTGATATTGCCAGGGCGTTGAGCCAGGCTGATAAGTCTGTTGAGTACATCGATATTCCCAATACGGCCTACGAAGCCGAACTTGTCAAACACTTGCCTGCTCCAGTGGCCAAAGTCTACGCAGGAATGGCCGAAGGCATAAAGGATAATGACTTTAATCAGCCCGATTCAACCCTGGAAAAACTATTAGGTCACCAGCCCGTCAGTCTGGAGAGTTTTCTAAAAACTCTGGCCCTGGCATAAAATGAGTCGTTACGCCGGGTACTGTTCATCTCAGTTATTCGGCGTAACACCATGGATCCATACCTAAGAGTCAGTTCTACCGGTGATTAGCCTACTATCTTCAAATTAATTTCGCGAATTAGTCAATAAATAGTATAAATACCGACTGAATACATCTTTATTCGCTGAATACCATCAGGAAAGCTTATTTTTACCATACGATTATATTGTTTACTACACTATCGTATGCCCCAAGCTTTCCGTCCCTATCATCCGTTACAGATCTATACGTTTTTATCGTTGCGGAGTCCTATCTGGTCGGTATCTGCCTATGGCCAGTCGCAGTCAAAAGCGCCCTCAATAAATACGCCCGAACTGATTGAAATCACGATCAGCGGTATCCACAAAGCTTTTCACGCAGGTTCTCTGGCGAGTGAACAGTTGGTCAATGCTTACCCGGAACGGATCCAAACCTACGATCAGCCAACCAGGCTTAACTCCATTAGTGTTGTCAATCCGGTAGCAATCTATACCGCCCGTCCACTGGATGCTGAAGTTCGAAAAACGCAGGAATATATCGGTCAATCAAGTGATTATTCAGACATTGTACGCGACGGGCTCGCCTAGCGTCAAAACGCATTCGGGTCGCGCCAATCCATAGTAGGCAATAAGACCGCCAACAAGCCAAAGACTCCTTATCAACTTTAAAAACATACACTAATTATGGCAAAGTCAAAAACTATCGTACTCATTCACGGAAATTTTGTAAACAACACCAGTTGGGCAGAATGGAAACGCTATTATGAACAAAAAGGGTATAGGGTTTATACACCTGCCAATCCCGGACATGAAGGTAATCCTGCTGAGTTGAGAGCAAAAGTTCATCCTGACCTTATTAAAACGGGGTTTATCGATATTATTGACAACCTCAGTCAATTAATCGATACCTTACCCGAAAAGCCATTAATTATTGGTCACTCTATGGCAGGAATGGCAACGTTGAAACTGGTAGAAATGGGAAAAGCAGCAGCTGGAGTAAGCATCGATGGCGCACCACCAAAAAATGTTTTTCCGCCATTTCAAACACTTAAAACGGTATTGCCAGCCTTTGGCTTTTTTTCTTTTAATACGTATTTTATGGGTAGTCGTAAATGGTACGATTATGCATTTTTCAATACGATACCTGATACAGAGAAAGAAAAAGCATTTGAAAAATTGGCGGTACCTGAAAGTTATAAGGTCAGTCGTCAATTAGTTTTAAATTCTTTTTCAAATATAGATTTCAAGAAACCGCACGCGCCAATTTTGTTTGTCGGTGGCGGCAGCGACCATATTTTTCCCCCCAATCTGACACAAACAATAGCCGACAGCTATAAGGATACAACGAGTCGGGTTGATGTAAAAATATTTGAAGGCAAAAGCCATTTCATTTGCGGAGAACCGGGTTGGGAAAAGGTAGCCGATTATATTTTAGATTGGTATGAAAATCAGTAATACTGCAGACAACATTGCATGGGCAATTGTATTTTTGCCCATCAATAGTTCCGGGTCTGGCAGAATATCAATGCCGCCACATCGCTGATACGGAACCGAAATTCCGTGTGGCCATACGAAGGGCTAAAGAGCTACCAGCCAACTGATTGCGCTCGCTATCGGCCAGCCTCCACGGTTCCAATTGGTTCACGACTGGCGATTTACCCGCTGGTATTCAGTTTTTAGGTCGTCTGTTGGCTGAACCAACCTTAATCCGGTTGACGCGTGCCTATGAACAGGAAACTCTCCGTCGGATCCCCCAAAAGCGATTTACGGCTGCTGGTCAATAAAACAAACCCTCTGTCAACCTAATGCATTACTATTTTTCACTACATCACATTCCTCGTCAATGAATCGCTTTATTTCCCAGACAATCTCATTTTTTATACTTCTCGTAGTCGCTCTATCTTCTTTTGTTGTCAAAGGCCAGCCGTTCAGCAAGGCCGAAATTACACGCTGGCAGCAGCATGCCAAACAGGTCACGATTACCCGCGACACCTGGGGCGTTCCGCACATTTATGGTAAAACTGATGCTGATGTAGTTTTTGGTTTACTCTATACCCAATGCGAAGACGATTTTGCCCGCGTTGAAGAGAATTATATCACGTCGACGGGTCGGTTAGCCGAAGTAGAAGGTGAGTCGGCCCTTTACCATGATCTGCGGGCGAGGCTCTTTATGGATAGTACGCAGGCCATAGCTATCTACAAAAAAAGCCCGGTCTGGATGAAGCAGTTGCTGGATGCCTTTGCCGATGGAACCAATTATTACCTCTACACCCATCCCAATGTTACCCCCAGATTGCTGAAACGCTTCCAGCCCTGGATGCCGCTTATGTTCAGTGAAGGCAGTATTGGTGGCAACATCAGCGTGGTATCCACCGAGCGGTTAAAGGCTTTTTATGAGCAGCGAAAATCAACGTCGTGGCTCAACAATTTCGACCACTACGAACGCGAATCAGTTGGATCGAACGGATTTGCCATCTCCCCTGCCAAAAGTGCTACCAAAAACGCGCTCTTACTGATCAACCCGCACACTTCGTTTTATTTCCGGTCGGAGGTGCACATGGTCAGCCAGAGCGGCTTAAACGCGTACGGAGCGGTTACCTGGGGCCAATTCTTTATCTATCAGGGGTTTAACGAAAATTGTGGCTGGATGCACACAACCAGCTATGCCGATTCGATGGATGAATATCTGGAAACGATCGAGAAAAAGAACAACGCCCTTTTTTATAAACATGGGAATGCGCTCAAGGCCGTCCGCACACAAAAAGTACGGTTACCCTATAAAGCAGGAAACGGAGTGCAATACAAAGATTTTACGATGTATTTTACCCAGCATGGCCCCATTGCTGGCGAAAAAGATGGTAAGTGGATATCGATCGATATGATGAATACCCCCCTGAATGCGCTGGAACAGTCGTATCTACGCACGAAAGCAACCGGGTATGCAAGTTTCAAAGAAGTCATGAAACTCAATGGCAATGCGTCCAACAATACGATTTTTGCGGATCGTGACGGTACGATTGCCTACTGGCATGGCAATTTCATGCCGAAACGAGACCCCAAATTTGACTGGAGCCAGCCAGTAGATGGCAGTAATCCCGAAACCGACTGGAAGGGTTTGCATTCGGTCGATGACATTGTTCAGGTAAAGAACCCGGCCAGTGGCTGGATTCAGAACTGCAATGCCACTCCATTTACTGTGTCGGGTACAAGTAGCCCCGAGAAAAACAAGTATCCGGCCTACATGGCTCCTGATGCCGAAAACTACCGGGGTGTCAACGCTGTTCGTGTCCTCAGCCGCAAATCGATGTTCACCCTCGATACCCTCATTTCCGCAGCTGACGACCCACACCTGGCTGCTTTTGATGATTTACTACCTGCATTATTGAGTGCTTATCAAACCGTTTCCAGCGATGCGTCGAATCAATCGAAAGACCTGACCGAAGCCGTTCAGATCCTGAAAGACTGGGACAAATCGTATGGTGTTCAGTCGGTCGGTCAGACACTGGCTATTTATTGGGGCGAAAAAATACAGAAACTGGCTCGTAGCCGTGCGGCTGCCGATCAGCGATTCGATAATTTGGGGCTTTCGGCCTTTACGATCAGCCAGACCTCCCCGCAGGAAAAAGTAGCGGCCTTAGCCGAAGTACTAACTGAGCTGACCCGTGATTTCGGCACCTGGAAAACGCCCTGGGGCGACATTAATCGCTACCAGCGGCTAACGGGAAAAATACAGGAAACCTACGACGACCAGAAGGCTAGTATTCCGGTTGGTTTTACGTCATCAGCCTGGGGGTCTTTGGCGGCTTTTGCAGCCAGAACCTATCCCGGCACCAAAAAGCGGTACGGCAGCGTGGGCAATAGTTTTGTGGCCGTTGTCGAATTTGGCAAACGCGTAAAAGCCCGTTCGGTGGTTACGGGTGGCCAAAGCAGCCGACCCGGCGAAACCCATTTCACGGATCAGGCTCCTCTCTACTGCGAAGGGAAATTTAAGGATGTTTTGTTTTACCCCGAAGATGTGCAAAAGCACGTTGAGAAGACCTATCATCCAGGGGAGAAGTAAATCGATCAGCTCCCTGGTTTCTTTATTAATAAGACTTTCGCCTGGAGCCGTGCCACGGTTAGTATGAATGGCATTAGTAACCCTGGCACGGCTCCAGGCGAGAGTCCTGACTAAATAGAACCTCCAAATCAATCGTCAAAAAAATGATTTACATAACTCAGTTAATCTACATTATAGAAGGCCAGGAGCATGTATTTCATCAATTTGAAGACATTGCCATTCCTACAATCGCAAAGTATAACGGTCAACTTTTGCTACGAGTGAGACCTTCAGACAGTTCTATCATCGAGTATCAAATTGATAAGCCCTACGAAATACACCTTGTGAAATTTGACTCAGAGCAGGATTTTGTAAACTTCATGCACGACGAAGAACGGAAGAAGTTTCTGCACCTTAAAGAACAATCAATTACTGCGTCAATATTAATCCAGGGGACAAAATTATAAGGTCGAAAGTTTTGCCAGGGTTGTTTATTTACGATAAATCACGCAGTTCGATAATCAAACAAAGTTAGCTCAATTGCCAGCCGCTAATCTTAATAAGTTGTATGGTAAAAAGAATAGTCGGAGTAATCGCAGGGTATGGTATTTTCGTCGTCTCATCCCTTTTGCTTTTTACCCTATCCGGTCAAAAGCCACATGCACAGGCATCCACTGGTTTTCAGTTGATAACCGCTTTATACGGTATAGTCTTTTCTTTTTTAAGTGGCTTCGTTGTACAGCTAATTGCAAAGCATAAAACGTTAGCAGTAAACTATGCGCTTGGGTTAATTATTGCAGGTTTCGCTACGTTTTCATTGTTCAAGGCAACAGGGAGTCACTGGACACAGTTATTGGCTATTTTTATTTTTGCGCCTGTTTCTATTTTAGGCGGGTTATTTTGGCTGAAACGCCTGGGCAAACAGTCATTGTAAGCAACTAAAGCATAATGCACCCGGCAAACGTTTGCCGGGTGCATTATGCTTTAGTTTTGCTGCCGTTACCGATAATACTTTTCCAGGTCTTTATCCTCTCCCTTCCATTGCGCAATTTGTGCCAGCGCGTTAACCAGAGGCTCCTGTATAAAGCCGGGGATGCCGGGAAGGTAAGTGCCACTATAGCCCAGCAACAGCGCCATATGCCACGGATTCTTCGTGATTTCGCCTTCAAACTGCCCGTCGTTTGCCAGGCCATAAGCTACCCGGATACTTTTTTCCAAGCCCCTTGCCGGCATGGCTTTAACCAGAAGGAGGATAGTAGAATCCGTTGGGTTTGAGAAATAATGTAGTGCCCCTTTGTGCGCAACGGCATTGCCGCCTTTTTCTATTCTGTATTCCTTTTCGCCATTACCCACCTGTGCGGTTCCTTTTAAAACAGTAAAGTACTCGTCGAAGGATTTGTGATAGTGCCATCCATTTCCGCCGTGCGGTTCCACTTCTACCTGTATCAATTCATAGGCTCCACTGGTTTCGTTGCCGGTTTTGAGAAAGGTTGATTTGTAATTTCCTCCGCTATTAACGATGGTACGATCGGTACGGTTGCCAACACTCATATCAAGTGGGGGCAGAAAAAAGGCAAACCCCGTAATAGCCAGATAGATGAAAATAAGCAGAAACAAAGGCAGGCCGACCAGTGTGTAAAGCAATCTGACCCAAAGGCGGTGATTACCTTTCCAGATGCGAACTACTCCGATTGGGTAAAATACAAGCGAGGTCCATTTCCATAAGCGAACTTTATTAGCCGCTGGTTCAAATATAGTGTTCATGTTGTCCATTTATGTTGTTTTTTGTAGTGCAAATTTTCACCTTAAGTCTGCGATACTGTTAAGGATAAACGGATTTTGGTTGCGGCAAAATGGATAAAATCGATAATCACAACTGGGGCAATATTTTCAGTGACATTTCGCAACAGGAAGTGTTCCGCAACGATCGTTATGTTGAGGTAATCGCCAACTTTAACGAGCCACATCTTGCCCATGCTCAAATCACGACTATCCAAACACCCGGAATCGAGTTGGTGTATGCCAATTTCAATACCGAACGAAAGCTTGTACTGGTTGATCCCGAAAATTCAGAAAGTATAAGCTCTTCGTTTATTTTGAGTGGCGAGGTAGAATCGCAATTCACCCTGAACAAAAATTCGGTGCACCATTGGGGCAATACACATGGCTTTCAGTATACGCCTGATTTTCAGGGCGAACACATCATCCTTAACCATAAGCTACAGGCCTTCTCGCTTTGCTACGACAATACGTATTTTAAAACCATAGCACAATCGGCAGGTGTACATTATCTGGATCAGGTTCTGAACAGCATGGAACGTGGGCAAACCTTGCTAGTGCCACCCGGCAAAATGGCCTTGCAGCCCCGTATGGCAGAGTTGCTGCATGCCATAGCGAAATGTAACTTTCAGGGCCTGACCAAATACCTGTTCATTGAAGCTAAAACGCTCGAACTATTTGCGCTGCAACTAGAGCAGCTGAATGCCGGTGCTGGCAATGGAAAAAACGAGAAATGGAGCCGTGCAGACCGGGAGCGGTTGAAGGCTGTGCATGATTTTATTAACCACACCTATCTGGAACCCTTAACCCTCACAGGCATTTGTTATCGTTTCGGCCTCAACGAGTTTAAGCTCAAAAAAGGCTACAAGCATTTTTTTGGGACTACTGTTTTTGGCCACATTCACACATTACGCATGCGGGCCGCGCAGCAATTACTGACTTCGGAGCAAATGAACGTTTCGGAGGTTTCTTTCCACATTGGCTACAACAACATCAGTAGCTTTTCCGCAGCGTTTAAAAAACATTTTGGTTACCTGCCCGGAACAATACGATTACATACAACTGCCTTTTATTGATCCTTGAATTCCCCAGAAAAGAAGTTGATGTGGTGATGTGGTGTCAGTTTCTTCAAACTGACACGGAGAGGTTTCTTAAAACCGGCACAGAGAGGACGGTTCGTCGATGCGATGGTTCGTCTGCGATTCTCCAAAACCTTGCCATTAGACTTCTCAAACCACAGAGGTTAGCCCGGCCAATTTAAACCTATAAGCCGGGCCGCCGATGCGCCGGGCCGCCGATGCGGTTTTTGAAACCTTATAGGTTTGTCAAATAGAAATTGGCAAACCACTAGTACGATTAATCTTGCTAAATTTAAAAGCGAACAGATCAAGGTTGGTCGTTTATAGCGAGAACGGACATTCCAGCCATGATCAGATCAGTAAACTACTCACGAAAATAGTTTACCTGAACAGCAATACTATTTTTTCTAAAAACGATTACATTTGAGCCATATTCTTCACTACCAACCGTGAAACGTGTTGTCGGCTTAGGTTTATTCCTGCTTTTACTTTACCACACACTGGGATACGTGCTCGTATTTATCAGTGTCCAGTGGCAGGAACAGCATGACCTGTCTAAACAGCTGATTGTGTACCGATCCGTCGACAGCATCGTTGAATTCCAGATTCCTCTGAAGGACAAACTGAACGGAACCAACCTGATCGATGCAACAACGAATGGTTTTGGTTACCGGGGCCGCTACTACGATGTGGTAAGTCTGCAAATTCAGGGAGATACCCTGCTTATTGCTGGTCTGGAAACGAATAAACGATCGTTTTGGCAAAGCGATCTGCTAACCTTTTTACACGATCACCTCACCAATTCCGATGCGGCCAATCGCAAGGCCAGCCAATGGCTCAAGTTTCTGCTAAAAGAATATTCTCTTACCTCCCAAATTGTTCTTCATTTCCCGGATTACGGCTGGCGCGAAGCGGTACTGATACCCGATCAGGCCTTCGTTATTCCATTGCGCTCGTTACCGGTTCACTCGCCCCCTCCAGAAACACGTTGCTGTTGATTCTTCTCGTTTACATTGGCTTATGGCGATAGATTAATCGTGTAACTTATGCACGTTTAAGCCTGCCGATGATTTCGGCTCAATCGTTTTGATGGACGAAAACGCTGAATAGGCGCAGGCAATAGTTGCCGGTTCTTTCAGCACTGGTTCACGGTTGTTTTATGCCAGGCATCGCTTCTGGTAACCCGACCAAAGCGCAAGTTAAACGAGCGTCAACACATCCCCTTTGACCACAAGCGACCAACTGATGTTGGTTGACATGGCATTTGTGTGCGAAAATTCCATGTCGGGTAGCTTTGCCGCGGCTTTATCACCTTAAAAAGCAGATTCGGGATCGCACCCGCTGATACTGCCGGCGAATCCTAACGCATTTTTGATGGTATAGCTCCCTTATTACTAGGACTTTGGTCTCAAGCCACGGTCCGCCGTGCGGTGCCACGGTTTGTTTGCGCATCAGTAGTAACCACGGTCCGCCGTTGCGACCGTCCGCGGCTGCGACCGTCCGCGGCTGCGACCGTCCGCGGCTGCGGTGGCACGCTTCATAGCCGAAGCCCTTATTCTGTTTGACAGCCATCCTTATCGATTTGGGGCTTGGTCAAACTGCACATTCATAAATTCTAAAATCCTGTAAAGCGATGACAATATCAACGGAACCAATTGGCAGTATTCCACGGCCATTATACCTGCAACAGGCTATGGCCGCTTTTGCAAACGGACAAATTAAAGCAGACGAATTAGAGAAATTAGTTGCGAAGGCCACTCAGGAAACCATACAGGAACTCGAAAAAACGGGCTCTCCGGTACTTTCTGACGGTGAACAGGCCAAGCCAAGTTTTGTTACCTACCCGCTTCAGGGTTTAGCGAGTCTGGCACCCGATGGCGTAATTATTCCGTTTGCCGATGGGCATACCCGCCAACTACCCAAACTAACGGCTGGCCCGTTTCACTACACGGCCTTTGCCAATTCATACCTTCGGAAAGCACAGCAATATTCGGCCCTTCCAATAAAGCAGGCCGTAATTTCCTGTTCGGCAATTAGCTTACTGTATCCACAGGATGGAATCGAGGGCTATTCACGGGACCAGTTTTTAGCCGATCTTGTCGACGATGCCGAAGCCGATATCAGAACCTGTCTGAACAATGGGGCTTATAAAGTGCAAATTGATTTTACAGAAGCACGACTCGCCCTTAAATTAGATCCTAGCAAACAAATACTGGCGGCTTTTATTGACCTCAACAATCAGGTTCTTAATCGGTTTACCGCCGATGAAAAAAAGAAGATTGGAGTCCACTCATGCCCCGGTGGTGATCACGACTCGACCCATAGCGCCGACATTAGCTATAGTGATTTATTGCCTTTTCTGTTTCAACTGGAAGCCGATAGCTTTTATCTGGAATATGCGGCCGAACCCAATAAGAAGGCAGTACTCGAATCCATAAAGGAGAACCTGAAGTCCAATCAACAAGTCTTTCTGGGCGTTACCAACGTGCTTGATCCTCGGGTAGAAACAGCCGAAGAAATCAGAGATTTAATCCTTGAGGCTGCTGCTGTCATTCCTATTGAGCAGCTTGGCACTACCGACGATTGCGGGTTTTCACCTTTTGGAGACGATACATCGACAGCCCGCGAAATTGCATTCGCAAAAATTCGTGCCCGGATCGATGGAACAAAATTAGCGGAAAACGAACTGGCCTCCTCTTAGTCCACATTCGATCTGAGCGACTTCATAAGCATATTTCAACCTCAACAATCAGTAACTATGGCACATATCCAATTACCCGAAGGATTACCAGGCATTTTAGGCCCAATGGCTTTTAGCCCCGAAACAACCAAGCCGCTAAACCAACTGGCAGAAGTACTGCTCCGAACGAGCGATACGCTGACCCATGCCGAACGGGAGCTCATTGCATCATTCACGTCACGCCGTAATGACTGCTTTTTCTGCTCAACCAGTCATGGTGCAGCCGCAGATTACTTACACGGAAGAGAGGCAAATGTTGTTCAGCAAACATGGGATAACTACCAGACTGCACCTATTTCATCCAAACTAAAAGCATTACTCGCGATCGCAGCCAGTGTACAGCAGGGCGGCAAACACGTTACGGCCGAACAGGTTGAAGCGGCCCGCATGGAGGGAGCCACCGACAAAGACATTCACGATACGGTGCTGATCGCGGCTGCATTCTGCATGTACAATCGCTACGTCGATGGTCTGGCAACCTGGGCACCACAAGATCCAGCGGTTTATGCAGATATGGGCGAGAAACTGGCAAATCTGGGTTATGTTCACTTCAATGAACCACAGCCTGCTTAACATTCCGGATAACCATACAAAAACCGTTTCGGCGGCTTCATAACGATTTCATCATAGGTTAGCTACATATACCCCGGCTGCGTTGTGGCCGGGGACATATTGTAAAACACTGAACTCATCAATATGGCACACATTCAATTACCAGAAGGACTGCCCGGCATTCGGGGGCCAATGGCTTTTAGCCCAGAAACGGCTCATCCACTCAATGGTTTAGCCAACGCGCTGCTCCGCCCCGATGATCCGGCAGGGTTGAGTTGGGGAGAACGAGAACTGATTGCCACCTACGTATCGTCCCTTAATGATTGTTTTTTCTGCCAGACCATCCACGGAGCGGTGGCCAGTCATCACCTTGGCGATAACGACTGGAGTTTGGTCAAAGCCGTAAAATCCGATTACCAGCAAACATCCATCAGCAGCAAGCTCAAGTCGTTACTGGCCATTGCCGCCAGTGTACAACAGGGCGGCAAACACGTTACGGCCGAACAGGTCGAAGCGGCCCGCATGGAGGGAGCCACTGACAAAAACATTCACGATACGGTGCTGATTGCCGCTGCATTCTGCATGTTTAACCGATACGTCGATGGTCTGGCGACCTGGGCACCCGACTCCCCAGATCTGTATCGCTACCGGGCCGAACGAATAGCAGAAGGCGGCTACGTTTCGGGCGATGCCTATATGCCACCTGCCGAATTAACTACCTGATCTTTTATTTATGAAGCGCTCTTTTTTATTCTTTCTGCTCCCGGTTTTACTGCTTATTGCGGTTGAGGTGCTGAGTGTCTATTTCATCATGCCGTTTCCGGGTAGTCAACTTGGGCTCGCTATGGGCAGTACGGATCAGGCATCACTCGCTCGGGTTGAATTGGCTTACTGGCTCCATAACAACATCAGCTGGCTGCGGGCCGTCGGTATTCTGTTGTTAGCCTATCCAGCGTTTTGGCTCCTGACCAACCCTGGTCGGGCCTGGCACCGCTACGTTGGAGTAGGGCTCCTGGCAGTTTACGGGGTGGTGCTGTATATGGTCAACAGAGAGATGATGGCTGACCAAATGTTTAAGCAACCCATAACGAAACGGGTGGTTCCGATGAGTGAGAATAAAATCCCACTTCATAAGCTCGTGCTGGGTTTCGAATCAGTTGGTGAGGCTACGGCGTACCCGTTGCAGCTAATTGGCTATCATCATCAGGTACGTGACACAGTAGGTAACCAGCCCGTTATGATAACTTATTGCACAGTTTGCCGCACGGGTCGGGTATTTAGTCCAATGGTAAAAGGGCAAGCCGATGAATTCCGGTTAGTCGGTATGGACCATTTCAATGCTATGTTCGAAGATAAACGCACCGGAACCTGGTGGCGGCAAGCCACCGGGGAAGCCGTAGTCGGACCTTTGCGCGGGCAAACGATGCTCGAACTATCCGCCCGCCAGATGACACTTGGCGAGTGGGCTGCCGAACACCCCAACACGCACGTGTTACAGGCCGATCCGGCTTTTGCCGACGAATTCAAGAGTATGAAGACCTACGATCGTGGCCTGTCGAAGGGAAAACTCACCCGACGCGATTCGGGTTCCTGGCAGCCCAAATCGTGGGTAATTGGTATCGAGCGGGCTGGGTTCACCCAGGCCTACGACTGGAACCAGCTCCAAACAAATCGTATCCTTAGCGACGTGGTGGGTGGCGAACCCCTGTTGTTAGCCATGGCCCCCGATAGCGTATCATTTGGGGCATGGAGTCGACGCTTAGGTGTGCAAACGCTTAACTTCCAATACACCAACAAACGGCTCACTGATCTTGAAACGCACTCCGTCTGGACATGGCGCGGTCATTGTATAGCTGGTCCGCTGGTGGGTCAACGGCTTGCTCCGATTCCGAAGGCGTATCAGGAGTTCTGGCATTCATGGCGTAGCTTCCACCCCAATACCAGGCAGTATGATGAATCCTAGACCAGCTAACTTTTGGACTATAAATCAGACTGATAAACCACTAGGTAATGAAAACAAATCGATGGAAAATGGCCATATTGGCCTGGACTGCCATGTTTTCGTTCAGCACATTGCTACCCTATAGCTTTTCGCAGGTTTCGTTTACGGCGTCTTGTGCGGACTTTGCTGCAAACGTGCATTTTGCTACCGTACGTGATTTTCCTAGTATTTCTGTTTCTGAACCAGTATTTTAAAAGTGGCTGGAATAGAATCCTGCCAATGTCATAAGTACCGAATCCACTTACCAGAACAGTTGGCTGTTGAGAGCAAGAAAGGCTGACATATGTTGCGGTTTCAGCCTTTCCCAAAGAGTTGCGATGGTACGTAATTTATGCTTCGCCAGCTATCTCTAACAGACTGAGATAGTTGCATGATTAGCGATGATTGCATACAGGTTTGCCTGATTCTTCCAATAGTTGCCTGGTAGAATGCTGGTTTTTAACAATTGTATCCTGCTTGTCCAAAATCATTTTCTGGTCAGCCCCTATAGCATTGGTTTACAGCAAAATTACGACACAAAATCGTCTAGTTGCGATTGCGGCATTATCAACATAAAAGTTTGCATTGCTCTGTGAACTAGTCAAGTATTCACTTTAGACAAATTCTGTACATTGAAACGCCTTGTTTCTGTTGGTTTGCTCGGTTTGCTGCTATGCCATACACTGGCCTATATGCTGGTGTTTTTGAGCATGAGCTGGCAGGAAGAGCGCGATCTTACCAATCGACTGACGGTGTACCGAACGGTGGATAGTATTGTTGAGTTTTATGTTCCATTACGCGAAAAGACTGCCGAGCCCATTTTGCCCCAACAGTCAGCCGAAGGGTTTGCCTATAGAGGTAGTTTCTACGAAATTGTTCGATTAGAAGTACACAATGATACACTACATATTTTAGGGCTCGCTAGTAAAACCCGAACACTCTGGAAACAGGATTTGCTCAGCTTTATCGACCACCAATTTATTAGTGAATCCAGCAAGTCGCAAAAGAAAGCAAACCATCTTCTGAAAAATTTGCTGAAAGAGTACTGCCCGTTCTGTCGGTCAGTTGTTGATTTAATTCCTCCTCAATGGCGCGACAACGAGCGCATCCCGTCCCTGTCGCTATTCCTGTCTGATCGGGATATACCCGTTCATTCGCCACCCCCCAAAGCCTGAATACGGCTTTCCATCGACCCTTGGTTGATTTCATAACGCTGCTCCGACTACGCTTCTGGAGGCTCTTACCCTGCTTTTGTTTAGAGCAGAGTATGCCCGTACGCAGTCCTGTTGATGGCATGCCCTCTGTATTCGTAGGTCGTGTCCATTAATCGGTTCATCTGGCATTGTCATGACTCAACGAAGTCAGCGCATACCCTATTTCTGAGACTAAGTCAGGCTAAAGTCACCAAGGCGCTTATAAATCCTTGATAATTAGCCGCTTATTTGTTCCAAATCCATCCTTCACCGTGTGCTGAAGGATGCAAAATCACTTATAGCCAAATGAAAAAACTAATATATATCGTAATCAGTTTGGTTACGTTTCTGGCAATACTGGCAGCCTTTCATTCACGAACCAATTCTCAGGAGCAAATGGTTGATCTGCTCAAAAAGATCAATCATACGTTTCGGGACTATCGAAACGATTTCAGTCCTGAGACGCAATTGGCTCATATCGATTCTACGATGGGGCAATCAGGCCAAATTGAGGTGGATATGTACGTAAAAGCCAACACGCTGCTCAAATTGGGCGAAGAAGAAAAGGCCATTGTTTTGCTGAATGGACTGATTCAAAAGCTCAAGTACAGTAATCCTACAGCGACTCAACTAGCAATGGGCGATTTGGCACTGGCTTATCTGCGGCTGGGTGAGCAAACAAACTGCGTAGCAAAACACTCGGCAGAATCCTGCATTTTGCCGATTCAGGGGGGAGGGATTCATTCAAACCAGACTGGTTCACAGAAGGCGATCGCCTTGTATGAAGAAATCCTGAAACAGAGTCCCGACGATATAGAAGCCCGGTGGCTACTTAATCTGGCTTATATGACGCTGGGAAAGTATCCACAACAAGTTCCTAAGCCCTGGCTCATTCCAAATATGGTCGATACGACAACCGCTATCAATCCCTTCCAGGATGTTGCTAAAGGACTAAAACTGGATGTTAACAACATGGCAGGAGGTAATATCATCGAAGATTTTGACCACGACGGGTACCTCGATGTTGCCCTGTCGGCCTGGGGGCTTGATGAACCGATGCATTATTTCAAAAATAACGCAGACGGCACCTTTACTGATCGGTCTAAAGAGTCAGGTCTGCAGCAGTTAACAGGTGGTCTGAACATTATGCAGACAGACTATAATAACGATGGATTTGCGGATATTTTTGTCTTACGCGGAGCCTGGCAAGGCTTCTTTGGTAACCAACCCAATTCGCTGCTCAAAAACAATGGCGATGGCACGTTTACTGATGTAACGACCATCAGTGGCTTGCTTTCGTTTCACCCAACCCAGACGGCTACCTGGACTGATTTCAACAATGATGGCTGGCTAGATGTATTTATTGGCAACGAAACGGCCAATACGTTTCGGGAACCTGGTGGAAAGCTACACCCCTGTGAGTTATATATGAACAATCAGGATGGTACATTTCGGGAAGTAGCGGACCTGGCCAACTGTAACATTATTGGCTACGTCAAAGGCGTTACATCGGGCGATTACAATAATGATGGCTGGAAAGACTTGTTTCTATCCACGATGGATGGCAATCGGTATCTGCTGAAAAATAAGGGGTTACGCAACAAAGAACCCCATTTCGAAGACGTATCGGCTGAGGCCGGTTTGCGAGATGACACAGCTAATACGTTCACAACCTGGTTCTGGGATTACGACAACGACGGTTGGCTGGATCTATTCGTCTGCGACTACACGTTTCAGAAATCGCTCGCTTATTATGAAGCCGCCGAGGCTCTGAAACAACCAATTGGCAGGAACGGAACCATTTATCTGTACCATAACAATCATAACGGTACATTCACAAATATGTCAACCAGTGCGAATCTCCAGAAAACCACCTTTTCGATGGGCGGTAATTTTGGGGATATCAATAATGATGGCTTTCTCGATATGTATCTGGGTACGGGCAATCCCAACTATAAATCACTCGTTCCGAACAAGCTGTTTCTCAACCAGAATGGAAAAACATTCGCTGACGTAACCACGTCGGCTCGGGTTGGACATGTGCAAAAGGGCCACGGGGTAGCATTTGCCGATCTGGACAATGATGGCGATCAGGATGTGTATATCGAGATGGGTGGGGCCTATGTCGGCGACAGTTACGCCAATGCGCTCTATCTGAACCCAGGACAAAGCTCCAATAACTGGATTTGTTTAAACCTGCATGGAACCAAAACCAACCGTCTAGCCATTGGTTCACGCGTGAAAGTAACGTTTCGGGAGAATGGTGTTCGTCGGAGCGTATACCGGGATGTTAATTCGGGTGGTAGTTTTGGCGCATCTCCCCTGCGTCGTGAAATTGGCATTGGCACGGCCACTCTTATTGATGAAGTCGAAGTCCGTTGGCACGGTTCCAAAACGATTCAGGTGTTTCGAAACATTAAGCCCAATCAGTTTCTAGCCATTACTGAAGGCAGCGACAAAATCGAACAGGTAACGCTCAAAGCCCTCAACTTTAACAAAGAGACAGCTCCGGTTTGCCGGACGCCACCACCAATTGCCATAACGTCGGCCGCTCGGAAGCCTTAAGAACGATTATTTTCTGAAAGCCAGAATAGTCAGAACGCTGGATATTCTGGCTTTTTCACAAAAAACCATTCGTAGTCCGCTCGTTGTCATTATTACTGACCAGATACAGGTAACCATCTGATTGTCGGCAACCTCTTTAGTCGTCTCTTTTGCAGAATTCGTTATCGTTCATTGAATTATTTCGTAAATTCGATGTTTTTTACGCAGACAATCTTATTTACTGATGTTACGCCACCTTTTGGATGGCTGGTTTAATTTTGAGTATGCAGACAACCCTCGACCTCTATACTGACTACTTACTTAGTAGTTTTGGCCAGACTACCGCGACTGGCTTGTCACGGCTGACATACTGTTGTAATGTTGTGTCATAATTGACAATGTACATTTTAACAGTGTCAAAAACAACCGCGTAAATGTATGAACAAACCGGCGCTTTACCGGCAAAAGCCTGATAGACACTTTATTGAACGGATAACTTCTGCCAAATCGGTATTACTGAATACACGTTGGAAAAGTCGGTTTCTGGAATTGAATCCGGATTGGGATAATGCTAAAGATTTGGACTACCTACAACGGGTTTACATTGGCCGCACTGCGGATGTCTTTGTCACAGAGGAACTTGAACGGATTGCAGAAGAATTTAAAGCTACCAACAACAGTCCGGTCAACGCTTAGAATTGCAGTACTTTTTTGATGTTTAACCATATAACCAGTTAAAAAGATGAGTAATGAAATGGTTGCAGAACCAAGCCTTTCTGAATCGGTAAAAGACCGAATTCTGAAAGATGCACACTTCAACACACATGACGCGTGGAAAGATGGTGAACCCAACGTCATAGAAGGCTATACGGACGAATATGGCCAACGCTGGACACCGTTAAACAGCTATCAGGATTTATTGGACATCTTTGATTGCTTACGCCCGGAATCACAACATACAGTTAAGGCGGAAAAACAATTACTGACCCTTGAAATTGCCGCCGGTGTTACGTTCGGCTTTTGGATGGATAAGGGGCAATTACGTTTTGATCGTTAAAACAATGAGTATTCAGGAAGCCATGGAGTTGGACGATTTTAGTCCGCTTGCCAATGAATCAGACGTTGTTTTGACCAAGCTGTTGACCCGGTCCCAAACGGTTGTCACCGCCTTCAGATGTGTCAATCAACCTTTCCAGCTTAGTGAATTGTGTTGGTTTTACAAGACCAAACGGTTGGCCACTTTTCTTCAGCATTTATTGAACACTCGTTACGGGTGCAATGACTAACACAGTCAATTCAATCACATCTTAAAAACTTTACTTCCATGAATTTAATGACCGCGTTGAATCCGCGGACGGTCAATTTTTTGACGTCCGTGGGTAAGGGAAACTTATTGCCAATGAAGGCTGAAATGACCATTCCGGCAACGCTGGATTGGGTTATCCGTCAACGAATGTTTCAAGTCTGGCAACTTCAGGGAACAGGGGCGTATGAGTCTGAGACAAGCCGGGAAGACCTCTATAAGCTATACCAAACCTTTGGCCCGTTTGAACGGTCTTGGGATTACAAAATGACATTGTACGGCTTTGAATGGAATCTTCTTTATTCGTTCCTTCTGGAACAAGATCAATGGTTTTTCGTGTGGGCGTCAGATGTCATTCCGCCTTATCTGCAAGCCAATGTCAAGAAAGAGCTGGCCACGTTCATTCAGGACTTGGAAACGGTTTGCATGGTGGTTGACGTGTGGGCTTCCCGTCCAATTATAGGCAATGGTTAAGGGTTAAACTTCGGGACTTCCGCCGGTCGCATGGTTGGCGGAAGCTTTGTCTTCTACCCATTCATTTAGCCATTTGCCATGAGTAAGCATATTGAAATTAAAGAGTTGTTAGCCATAGACGGTGGGTTGGCGTATATATTTCACCGTTACCCAGACGCCCGGGGAAGTGAAACCAAAAAATCCCGGAAGTTCAAAGTAAGAGGGGACGAAAAGACCGCGTCCGCCGGGTTAAAAAAGACGGAAGACGGAACATGGATTGTTACTGATTTCGGCGGGGAAGGCAAGGGCAAGAACGCGGTGGCTATCTGCCAAGCGGAAGATAATTGTGACTTTGTTACGGCGCTTAGAACCGTGGCCGCATTCTATCAATTTGAGGGAAGCGAATTGCCGGAAGCCAAGCCGGGATATAACAGTTGGGCGGCAAAACCTGATGAATCCCAAGGCTTAATGACCTTTGATGAAAAGGAATTTGAAATCCATGACGTCCGGACATTGTTTGCTGATGGAGCGTGGAAGGCCCTTGGTCGGGACGATTCAAGCCGGTTGGCGTCCGCGGTCCGGCTTTGTACCTACTACCATTTAAAATGCCTGAAGTCCTACACTTACACCACAAAAGGCGTTACCCATGAATATACTTCCAATGAGTTGTTCCCAATCTTTCTTTGGGATGAAGGGGATTGGAAGAAGCTTTACAAACCCAAGGCTGAAAAACAATACCGATTCCAAGGCTATGGCACAAAGCCGGAACACTTCATTCATGGGTTAGACCAAGCCCAAAGGAAATACGCTGAACTTCAGGCCAAAGCGGATGCCGATTATGACCCGGATGACGAAGACGCGGAAGACAAACGGAAAGATAAGAAGCTTCCGGAAGTCATACTTTGTACGGGCGGAAGTGACGCGTTGAACGTTGCTGCCCTTGGCTACCAAGTGGCTTGGATGAACAGCGAAACAGCCCAACTTCAGGCCAAAGACGTCAAAGAATTCTTCCGGATTGCGGATGTTGTTTATAACCTTCCTGATATTGATTCAACCGGATTGAAGGAAGCCCACAAATTAGCCATGGAATTTTTGGCTATCCGGACCATTTGGCTTCCCGAGTCATTGAAGACATTCCGGGACGGGCGGGGCAATGCCTGTAAAGATGTCCGGGATTTCCTTAGACACTTCCGGAAATTTGATTTTGATGAATTACGCCGGATTGCGCTTCCCTATCAGTTTTGGGACGAAAATATCAGCCGGGATGACCGGACAGGCAAACCCAAAATCCGCTTTGGCAAGCCACTGGTGAAGTATGATTTCAACAACGTTCATGGCTACAATTTTCTATTTAAAAACGGGTTTGGTCGTATGCCTTCCCTGAAGGAAAAGGAAGGCTTCATGTTTGTTCATGTCCACAATAACATTGTCAAACCGATTGACCCGGGCAAAGTCAAAGATTTTATCCATAGCTTTTTAGAAGAACGAAAAGCTAGTACGGACTTACGGAATACCATGTTCCGGACTCCCCAATTGTCAGATTCCAGCTTGGGCAATTTGCCCATATTTGTGGGCGACTTTAAGACCTACGGACCCGATTATCAATATATGTTTTTCCGGAAGTCAGCTTGGCGGGTGACAGCCGCCGGGGTAACTGAAGAAAAGGGTGGTACACTGGATAAAGTCATCTGGGATCATAAGGTAATTTCACACAATGCCAAGCTTCTTGGCCCTATGTTTTCCATAGCAAAGGACGCGTCCGGCGCTTGGGACATTGACATCAAAGACAAGTCCTGTTTGTTCTTCAAATTTTTGATTCAGACTTGCCGGGTCCATTGGCGGAAGGAATTGGAAGAACGTCTGAAGCTGTGTGACATGACGCCCAAAGCCCGGGCGGAATACGCGGAACAATACGGGTTCAATGATGAAGAAGTCCGGCAAATGTTAGCCCACAACACGGCGGAAATTCAGGCCATTTACAAAAAGGAAAATCAGTTTTCCATTGATGGTGGCTTGCTTCTTCCGGAAGAAGTGGCCGAACAAAAGCTTCATTTAATAAACCGGATTTTTGCCATTGGCTATGCCTTACACCGCTATAAAAATCCGGCCCGTCCGTGGGCGG
This sequence comes from Spirosoma endbachense, assembly GCF_010233585.1. Taxonomy (NCBI): domain Bacteria; kingdom Pseudomonadati; phylum Bacteroidota; class Cytophagia; order Cytophagales; family Cytophagaceae; genus Spirosoma; species Spirosoma endbachense. Next base: position 6,066,571 of record NZ_CP045997.1, on the reverse strand, counting down.
TCTTTGCCATGGATAACAAGCTATCTGATGACGGTGAAAGCCACGGCGGAGCCGGAAAGGGTATTGTGGCCAAGGCGCTGTATAAGATTGTCACAAAGGTCCAATTGGACGGACGAAACACCAAGTTGACTGAAAATCCGCACGTCTTTGAAAACGTGGATACTGATACGGATTTGATTCACATTGAAGACGCCAATGAGTACCTGAAGTTTGACTTCTTCTTTGCGCCATTGACGTCTTCCATGACTATCAATCCGAAACAGAAGCGGTCATTTGAAATTCAGTTTGATGACTCGCCAAAATTCTGGTTTGATACCAACTTTGGAGACCGTATGACGGACCCGTCATCATTACGCCGTAAGCTTTATACTGTCTTTGGCGACTATTACCACGAGAACAACGGGGATTATAAAAGATCTTGGACGCCCAATGATGACTTTGGGAAAACCCTGTTTACAGACTTCACAGAAGCCGAATGGAATGCCTTTTACAACTTCATGGCTCAATGTTTAAGCTTCTATATGTCATGTGAAGAAAAGATTGCACCGCCTATGTCGAACGTCAGCAAGCGGAACTTAATGTCCGAAATGGGGGACCATTTCCGGACTTGGGCGGAAGTGTATTTCAGCCCTGAAAGTGGCAATCTGGACAAGCTGATTTTGAAAGAAGATGCCATGAAGGATTTTGAAAATTCAACCAAGCTTAAAACTTTTTCTTCCCAACGCTTTCTGAAGGCGCTAAAAGCTTGGACCAAATTCCACGGCTACAACTTAAATCCGGATGAACTTCTGAACAGCCAAGGGCGCATTGTCCGGCGTCCGAATGGGACGGGAACGCCAAAGGAAATGGTATATGTCATGACGCCCGGAAATGAAATCAATGAACTTTTATAACTGATGTTTAACCATAACCAGCTTAGTACAATGAATCATTTAGCCTATATCATTATTGGTCCTGACCCGGAAGAACGGGCGGAACGGGCCAAGAATCTGACTTTTGGTTGCTCAGGTGTCCGGGTGAATGTTGAAGGCATAACAGACATTACTATTTCTGACCCATGCACAAATAGTTATTCACCGCTTTTTAAAGACTGTCAGCTAAATACGGAATATCTGATTCTGGAAAATGCGTCAGTGAATCAATTGTCACTTTTGGCTTCACTTGTTGGCCGGGAGATCGTAATAAATCCAATGGGGAAGCGGCCCTTTGTCATTTTGCCAACGCTCATCATAACGGCTTCATGTAGGGTTCAGGACCTACCCAAAGACAAATCGTTTCATCGCCGGGTCACAATCCTTGATGGTTGGGACGATGACGATACCGAAGAGTAAGTGCAATTGATAGATTTCTAACCATACAATATCATGAAAATCAATCCTGAAAATCACGTTTCATTAAATCTGGCTTGGCAGTTGAAAAGCCTTGGATTTCCTCAAAACAACCTTGTTGGTTTTGATATGTTTGACGAACTGACGCCAATTTCCATGGACGAAAAACATGGACTTACCGTGGACGCGCCAACCGTTTCAGAACTCTTTGAAGCCCTTCCAATTCCGTCTTCCGGTCATCGTGTTCCTGTTCTTTACGTTGGGATTAGCCGCGGGTTCAAAGCACCCACTGAACCGGGTGAAAAATATTACTGCATGGTCACTAATTGGAAATCTTTCCAAGCCAACAAAATGGCGGACGCCGTGGCCAAGGCAATTGTGGCATTGGTCCGCAAAGGAAGCCTTGTTTTTAACTCGGATTTAAAGCCAGCGGTGGACAATGGACCGCTTTTGTACTAAAGGGACATGGAAGCTAAAAGCCTAAAAGAATTGCTTCAGGACATTGAAGACCTTAAAGCAGAATACCGCCAAGCCCAACTGAAACTCAACACTATTCCGGTTCAATCAGAAGAATTCGCCAAAGCCCAGAAAGACCTGTTTGCGCTTCATAAGCGGCTAAAAAAGGCTAAAGCCAAGGAACTTCTGATTTTTCAACAAGCCTTTGCCAACGCCGGATTGCTTGCCAAATAACACAACTATTTTCCATTTATAATTCTTAAAAAACAATGCAACAAATTCAACTCATTGGCCGGTTAGGTCAGGACGCCAAAATGATTGACCATTCAGGAAAAAAGTTTTTATCCTTCAGTGTGGCCGTTGATGACGATTACAAAGACCAAGCCGGAACGAAGATTGACCGGACAGTTTGGTATGACTGCAACATGGACAATACGGCGGTTGCCCAATACCTAAAGAAAGGAACCCAAGTATTTATCCAAGGCAAGCCAAGGGCGGAAGTTTACTTCTCTGACCGGGATAGTAAATACTATCCAAAATTTAGGGTTGCCGTAAACCGGCTTCAATTACTAGGTGCGGCCACTGACCGTCCGGCGGGAAATGACCTTCCGCCGGTGGCCACGCCAGCCGGACAACCAGCGACAACCGGCGTCAGTGGTGATGACTCCAATGACCTTCCATTTTAATGGATTTACTACGCTGGATACTCGAAAGCGAAGGCCGGACGGACCGGGCGGTCTTACTGCTAATCATTCTAGTGCTTGGCTTGGAATGGATAGTCAAAGCCGCCCGGAAAAAGTAAGATGAACAAACCGCCGGGACGCGTTCCCGCCGGAATAATCTTCTGTTTTCGTCGAGATCCACAGTTCAATTTTCAAAACATTATTCTGACAAACGCACAAAGCAACCCAAATCAATGGAAACCGTGGATATTTTCCAGCTATGGACATTTGATGACTACGGAAGCCCGGATTTCCCGTTTGTGCTTCCCTTTAATTCGCTGTTTTGGACCGTGTTGGTCACTGGCTCAAACAGCAAATTGCTAGTCATCCGGCTAGGGGTAAACTGAAGATTCACCGATAATATTAACCAGTATGTTAGCCTACGAAACAAAAGAAGAAGTTGACCTAATGATTGACAAGGTTGCGGAATTGACTTCCCAATTGAATGACTATCAGGTTGAAGCGGAAGACGCCTTGGGAGACCTTGAAAAACGGTCTGAAGAATACAAACTAACCGCCTTCAACATTAAGGAACTGAAGTTGGCCCAAGCCCAACTTGACAAAGTGAAGAATACACTTCAGGGAATTGTAAACCAGAATTAAGCCATGATGAATTTGAAAACTGTCTTACTGATTTCGGCCCTTTGGGTCATTATTCCGGCGCTGTATCTGTACATTCTTTTTCCCATAATGTCAACGGTAGCCATGGCCGTTAAGGAACTGTCATTGGTGGCCAATATCGCTTTCCTTGGGATGTCATCAACCTTCATTCTTTGGGGCGTCTTCATGCTGATTAAACACTTTTCAACACCAAAGTCATGAAGTGGCTGTTGCTTCCCTTGCTACCGTTGGCCATAGTGGTTGGCGTGGCTATCCTGCTAATTAATCCGGGCTTTTTGGATGCCTTCAGCCCTTCAGAAAATCAATTAAATAATCGTTTTAACAAGTGGAACCGATGAATCAAACAAACAAATCTTCCGTAAATACACGGCCCGTCATTGGCCAATCATTGCTTCAATTAGGGGCAACCAAAAAGAAGAATACAGTGGTGAATTATTTGCTTCTGAACATGGCCAAGCTGATGTTGACCAGTGTGGCCGCGGATGACAAGTTCACGTCCGCGGTGAAGGAAGCCGCCGATAAAACCAAAGCCCGTCTTTTGGCTTCCCATACAGAAGAAGAACTGAAGCCAATTCAAATCATGAATGACGTGGCCATTCAAATGGTCCGCAAGTTAAGCCAGTGTGAAAGCGTAGATTCATTAAATGCCTGTCGGCATTACATGGAAGAATTAGCCAACAATCGGGTCATGATCATGGAAAACGTGGAGAATCCGGAAAAGTATGGCTTAAATCCTAACGTCTGACATGGCCACAAATGAACGCTTTGTTCAACTCTTTACGTGGTGGGTGACACCTTCAGGAAAGCGCCAATTCGCGGTTGTTGACAAGACGGGCGCTTGGATAGACGAAAACCGCCCGGGTGGTGTTGTTAGTATCTATCGGACCACTCAGGTTAAAATTCTGGAAACACTGACACCCAATCCAGTAACGTATGACCTGGAAGATTTTTGGGACTTGGTGGACCGGCAAAAATTGGTTGAATACATTCCGGGCGTGACGCCAATTGAAATCACGTCAACGGCGCAAATGACAAGCCCGGTCATTTAAAATAAAAAGGCCCGTACTGAACAGCTTGGCGGCAACAGTACGGGCATAAACATCAAACGTTTCTGTCAAATGTTCACACTGCAAAACTATGCACCACTATTGATGGATGCAACCATTTTGACGGGTGGCCGTAAATCTGCCCGTTATGAAACCAATCCGTAATTTAGATAATAGTGCCTTGTGGGCGCTGAAAACGGCGTTGGATGGTCTTCAACGCTTCCATTCGGATGAACAGACGTCCGCGTATTTCAAGCGAATTGTTGACGCTTTGGTTGGCCCAATTGATAGCCTAAACGTTTGGGCAATCCGGGACCAAATCAATGAAGAAGACCAACGCAGAAGCCGCCGGATAGCGGTGAAGGTTGCAGACCTGAACGCCTATCACGGCGTTGAACGCTTGGGTGAACAGGAACTACGGGTCCTGAAGCTGATTGGGGAAGGTCATCATACCAAAGATATTGCCAACCTTCTTTCCATCAATGTCCGGACCGTGGCCAACCACAAAAACCACATTACGGCCAAGCTTGGTTTGTCCACGGCCAAAGACCTTGTCAAGTTTGCCGTAAATCACTTACACTTCCTTTAAACCGCGTCAGCGGACACAAAACACACATCCGCTTTACTAATCCGTTGCCGGACGTATAACCGGCCCAAAACGATGACTAAAGAAGAAAAACGCTTGGCCGGGATAATCTACGCCTTTGCTTCTGTTGCGGCTTTGGATACCGGCGGAACCGAAACCAAGGAAGAAACGGATGTTGTCAAAGCGGCCATTGACTATGCCACGCGGCAATTGGGGAAGCTTGGATTGACGCCAAATGACGTTTTAAGCCTTCAGGCTTGCATTGACTACATAAAGGGTATTAATACAGCGTCAAAAAAAGATAAGGCTTCCTGATGCAAATGTGAAAACTTAGGAAGTTACAATTCAAAAGGCCCGGAAACGGGTCTTTTTTTTGCCCAATCCGACAGCCCTTTGGTTTCCTTGCAACCTTCCATCAAAAAACTTACAGTTTTTTGTAACATTGTATCAAGACCATGAGAGTAGGGTCTATTAGTCTCGGAATCAATAGATAAGGTTTTATTTATTATTTGTTAACAAGTATAAAATGTTACAAAAAATAAAAGTCAGACTAAAAGGAGGGGGGGACCCAAAATGGCCCCAAACTGTCCTGATACAAAAAAATGTTGTAATTGATACAGTTTTTAGAAGGGCAATTGTAGCACTATAAGACGCTGAAAGGCAGTGAATTGATTAGTAAAAAAGACACTGTTACAGAGTTACAAAAAAAACGATCTACAACCCTGTGTTGTGTTGGGTGTTGTGTTTGGCTGTGGCTGGATTTTATTCCATTTCTTCCTGAAGACAACCTGTAAAAGTGCAATTGTTGGGAAATGTTAATTATACGGTGTAAAAAACAACTATATGTTGTGAAATACATTGAAAAATTACTTAGTGGCCGTATATTTAAGCGTTAAACCACTAAACATTTTTCAGACTCCAATGACGTTGTCCGTCCCTGTAAAACCACACATTAAAGAGTTTTTTCAGAGTGCCGAAATGTTCGGCCCAGAACCCATTGAAATCCGGCGCAATTCCCGATTAGGTGAACTGGTAGCCGCGGTCTTTAGTCAGTATCCACTTAGGGCGGAAGACTTGGAAGATTTGGAAGCCGTGGAACTGCTAGTTCCGGACCGGCTAAACCTAAAGTTGAAATTCGAGCTTCAGACCCGGTTGGTCACGGATGGAAAGTTGCTTCAGTTTGGCAAAGTACTGGAAACATTTTTTGAACTCTATTCCATTGCCTTTGTCAAGGGGCGGATGGACGTTTACCCAACCATGAACGGAGCCGCGGACCGATTCGTCAAGGTTCACCAAATTTCAGATGAACACTATTCGGCGGATGCTATCCGGAAAATGGTTCAGCGGAGCCGTTCCGCGTCGGACCCGTTCTTCACAAAACTATCAGTAAGTGAAAAACGAAATGTTGTCCAACTTTCAGCAAATCCTGTCCAAAAAGCGGCATAACCTGTCCAATGGAGGGGGTGTTTTGTCCAACGGTTTTTTATCTCAATTTTCATGGAGTTACCTATCCTTTTAGACGTTGCCGGACTTGCTTTTCCAGAAGGGGAAAGCAACGCCGGGGGCGTTCGACGTCTGCGACTTATACCGGCGTCCCAACTTAAACTGATTCATCCGGAACGCTTCCCGTTTCCGGAATTAGGGGGCTATGCGGACCATACGGTTTCAAGCCAACACTTGATTTTCAGCGCCGGGGCTTCCCTGTCGGAAATTCAGGTTCTTTCCAGCCTGTGTTCATTTTCGGATGACATGGAAACCCAACCCAATGGGGAAGTCTTTAAACATCTGATTCAGATTATTGTCCCCAAGGTCCGCTTGGACGTGGTGGCATGGGTTCAGAAATACAAGGCCGTTGCTTGGGTGGCCTTCCTTCAGGACCGGAACGGATTCAATAGAATGGCCGGAACGCCGGACCAACCCTTAAGAATTGCCGTAACATTTGGGCAACCCTTGGGCAATGGAAACAACCAAACAGTTTTGACCTTCGCTTCATCGGTCGAACATCCGGCGTATTTTATAAGTGGGATTGAAGATACTGACTTGTTGGTTTCTTCCCCTTTTGACGGTGCGTTTGGGTTTGCATTCGACGCGTAAAAACTTCCAAACTTATTATGGCCACTATTAGTCAGATTCTTCAACGAATCACAACAACGGTGAAAGATTCACCGCCAAGAAACATCACGCCGGTAACGTTACGGCTGTTACTGTCTGATATTGTCAATTTCCTTCAGGATTCAGTAAATCAAATCCTGCTGTACAACAATTTCAAGCCAATTCACAGTTGGAACGGGACGAAATTGAAGCTTCAGAATCCAAACGGAACCTATGGGCCTGAAGTTGATCTACGGGGACCGCTTCCCAATTTGGGACTTGTCGTTGGCAAAAACCTGTTTAATCCACTGAGTACAAGCCTGACGGCGAACAAGGCCGTTGATACGGGCGGCAATGGCCAAATTTATGATTTTGCCAATTACATCAGTTCCGAATATATGCCCGTTGTGGCTGGCGACAAATACACCTTTTCGGGTATGGCCACAACAAAAGGACTACGCTTTGAAGATGCAGCAAGGGCGCTTGTGTCAGGTGCATCATTAAGCGGTTCCGCGGCTACTACGGTCACGGTTCCGGCAAACGCGGTTTGGATGATTTTTACCGTCAAGACAACGTCTGAATCAGTCATTCCGGCCACTATTCAGGTTGAAAAAAGCGCCGTGGTTACATCCTTTCAGCCTTATCAAACCGTTGTAACTCAGATTGAAAACAGTCCAATCAAGGCGTCTTTATTGGCGGACAATACAAGCTTGGCGGTTGTTGGAAATAACCCGGATTCAGTCATGAATAAAGCCGGGGTTCAGGCGGTAGTTGCCGCGGGTCTTCCTTCATTTGGCCTTCGGATGAACCCTAATTTATTCAACCCGGCCAATGTTCAGATGAACGTTGCCATTAATCTAGGCGGGAACGGAACGATTTATAACAATTTCCCCAACTGGATTTCTTCGGAATGGATGCCGGTTGTTGCTGGCGAGAAATACACCTTTTCAAACGTAGTCAAACAACGGGGAATCCGGTTTGAAAATGCGGCCCGGGCGCTTGTCTCGGGCGCGGTTGCCGTGGCTTCCGGCGCTTCAACCGTCACGGTTCCGGCAACTGCCGTTTGGATGTGTTTTGCTGTGAAGGATGACACGGAAGCCAGTATCCCGGCCACATTCCAGGTCGAGAAAGGGACGTCAGCTTCTTCCTATAATGCTTATGGAACCGGCCAACTTCATTCCATTAATGGCAATCCATTGGTTCCTTATTACTATCGGGAAACGACCGGACTTAAATTCTTGATCTTTGGGGACAGTATTGCAACCATGTGGCCGCAATATATACAGATGCCGTATTGGGGAAAGGTTGATTCATTTGCCACGTCAAGCGCGTGGATAAAGGACAAACCCGGCGCAACGGTAGCCAGTGAAAGCTTTAGTGTACAGTTGCAAATGGCCATAGATCAGGCTGTAAGCCCGGACGTCATTGGCATATTCCTTGGGACCAATGATTCCTTTTCTTCCAACATTGGGACGTATGAAACGGCCATGGCAAAAGCCACACTTGCCGACTTGGACCGGGCGGGAAGTCTATATGAATCACTGCGTTATCATTATTGGAAGATTTCAACCCAATGGCCAAACGCCAAGGTCTTTCACGCAACGCCTTTGCAACGGGCGGACCGGACCATTGACCAAATGAAGACCATCACGGACGCAATCAAGCGAATGGCCGCGACCTATTGCGTCCGGGTAATTGATGCGGAAGCGGAATCCGGAATTATTCGTCAGTTTGAAGTGGCGGCTGGTGCAGGACGTTATCTGACGGACGGTGTACATCCGGGAACGGACGGACGGAAAATGTTGGCAGACTATTACATGAAGCGAATTATTCGGGGTTTAGTCTAACCGAGTGTAAGCATAAGAAAAGCCCGGGCGGTTATCGTCTGGGCTTTTTTATGTCCTATTGGTTGGCGGTAAGGGGCAATATCGTTGCATAACTTTTTCATCCTGCAACAATGTTGAACCTAATTTTTTCCGCAAAGTGGGCGCTAGATGCCGCCTATCATGACCGTATGGCCGCGGTTGCATTGCGCCGGATTGATAGGGGGATGACGCCGTTTGATGTCATCAAAGCTGACGACCGGCAAGCACCCTATAAAGTGGAAGTTCCCGGCAATGATGCCAGTCCGGAAGCTTCCGCCAATGGCTATAGTTCATTGGGTCGCGCACAGACCAAGTCCGGCAACGTGGTGGTCCTGCCTATGATTGGCGCAATAACCCGTTACGGGGATTGGTGCAGTTGGGGCGCTGAAGACTACGCGGCTTGGATTATGGAGCTAAACGCGGACCCGTCCGTTTCAGCCGGTGTTGCCTACATCAATGGTCCGGGTGGTGAAGTGGACGGAATTGAAATGTTGGGCGAAGTCATCCGCAATTCTGAAAAGCCAATTGTGGCCTTTGTTGCAGGTTGGGCGGCTTCTGCACACTACTGGATTGCTTCCCAATGCCGTGAAATCATCATGGAATCTGAAACCACGTCTTCCGTGGGTTCCATTGGCGTCTTGGCCATGCACGTTGACGCGTCTGCTTTCTACGAACAGGAAGGATTGAAAGTCACAATCATCCGGTCTGAAGGAAGTGAAAACAAGGCGCTGTTTAATTCTGTCGAGCCGTTGACGGATGAAATCCGGGCGTCTGTGGTGGCTGAATTGAATATCATCCGCGGAACCTTCATTCAGAAGGTACTATCCAACCGGCCCAAGATCAAAGACACCGCGGATACGCCCGGTGGCGTCTTCAGTGGCAAAATGTATCATGGCAAATTGGCAATCAAAGAAGGCTTGGCGGACGGGATTGGCTATTTGGGGGATGCTGTAGCCCGGGCGGATTCATTGGCCCGGAAACAAGCCGCCTAATGCCCTAACGTTGGGGCAAAATTCATTTGCAATCATTTAACAATCAATCTAATACCATGTCAAAAGTACGAATCAAATTGGCGGATTTTTTTCGCAAGCAAGCCACGGAAGAAGGCAACAGCGGGACCCAAGAAGGCGGGTCTAAAGAAGGTGAATCTAAACAGGAAGAAGGCAATGGTGAAGACAATGCTGACGCCGGTGAAGGAGAAGAAGGCGATGCCGATAAAACCGGGGATGACAAAAAAGACGACGGTGAAAGTGACGCCAAAGTCATTGAAATGACCGCGACTGAATTCCGGACGATGAAAGCCAACGCGGAATCATACGGCAAGATCAAAGCTGAATATGATACGCTGAAGGCTTGGAAGGCGTCCATGGATGGTCTTGGCGGTGGAAAGGCCAAGGAAGATCAAAGCAACAAGAACGCCAAAAAAGGTCCGTCAATTCTGGATACTCCTTGGAACCAAGCGGCCATGAAAGCCGCCGGAAAAGCGGAGTAAACCCGTCCTATTGGTTGGCCGGACATTCTTCAAAATTCGATTCGCAAACGCTAAAATCTTTTATCAATTACTATGGATTCGTTAAATCTTACGGCTTTGGCCGATTCTTTGGAAACCTACGCCCGGGACAACCAAGAACACATCTTCCTTCGGGCGCTGGTTCCCGGTGTGGAAGCGGGGATTGAAGGGTCATCCATTGTTCCCATTGCGGACTATATGACCACGATGCAAGCCACGGATGAAGTGGTCTTGACCAATCTGGAAGTGGGTGACGTTGCCCAACCCGGCGGCAAAGATACCTTCAACCCAACGGCCAACGCGGTCAATTTCAAGCCGCGGGTGGGTAAGGTTCGCCAAGCCAAGGTTGATTTGCAGTTCAGCCATAAGCAACTTATGGCGCTTTATAAGTCGTATTTGGGTCAGGTTCGCGCCAAACGAATTGACCCGGAAGTTCTTCCTTTTGAAGAATACATCACGGCCCGGGTGGTTGCCAAGTTCCAAGAAAACATCCGCGTTAAGACGCTTTTCAATGGGGTGTACAATGCCGCCGGAACGGGTCCGTTGGACATTGCGGACGGTTTGAAAACGCAACTCTTAGCGGCCATTGCTGATGGTTCAGTTCCGGCGGGAAACATCATTGATACGGCAGTCATTACGTCTTCCAATGCCGTGGCTGAAACGGAAAAAATCTTGGCCGGTATTCCGGACGCGGAGTTTTACGGGGATATGGTTTGTGTGTGTTCGCGGCAGTATAAAACCAACTATGAGACTAATTACCGGGACCGCTTCACTAGCCTTCCCTATAATTCGTCCCAATTGAAGCCAACTATTCCCGGGTCGGACGTTCCCTTCATTGTTGAACCCGGTTTGACTGGTTTTGCCCGTCCGATTTTCACCAAACGCGGCAACTTGGTTTATCTGTATGATGACCTTTCCGGCGCTGATACGTTGGCCGTGGATTACCAGAAACGGACCCGTGACATTGCTTGGGTTATGGACGCTCAGGTTGGGGCAGGGATTGCCGTGGCTGAACTGGTTTGGACCAATGACGGGGTTTAGTTTTTAGTAAACCCAACCGGGTCTGAATGATCTTCAGGTCCGGTCAATTTCTTCTTCTTCTACGTATTTACTTCAATCGTTTATAGCAGTGAAAACAAGCAAATTTCTTTATCTGTTGGGCGTAGCAATCGCCTTGTTTATTGCCGTGGTATTGCCCAATGAAGTGGCCGCAATGGTGCAGGATGTCAACGTCCATGATTTGACGGTTCAAACGCCAACGTTGGGCTTAACTGCCTTGGTTAGTCTGGCCAACATTGATGGTTCGTCAGAAGGGTCCCCAAATCCGGGCGGAATGCGTAAACTATATATCATTCATGCCAAGGACATTGTGGGCGTGTGGCCGAAACTAGGGGATATTGTGGACGGTGAAATCACCATTCTTCCGGAACTGGTAGAAGACGCGGGTTTGGCGGAATATGCCTTTCCGGATGGAACCTTCAGCGTGACCGATGCAACCGATGGGGACCCGGGCTATATGTCTAATAAACATATGGTTGGTTTCAACTTGGCCGGATTTCGTAAAGAACTGACTAAGGAAATTCAGAAGCATTTGAACGCCGGGTCAGTGGTTATTGGGCAAATGAATGATGACCAATACGTTGTTGCTGGTTCATCGGACAATGCCATTTACATCAAATCCGCCTTTTCATCCGGCGGCAAAGGTTCGGATAAACGTGGGTACACCTGCAAAGGGGAACAGGACGGATTTATGTGGGGTGTGACGCCGTTGAAGACTTCGCTGGTTGCAACGCTTCCATTGCTTCCACTGCCTGAAGCGCCTTAGTCGGTGAATCATGCTGACAAAATACGAATTGGTCAACGTTCCGGTCCGGGGCGTTGACCATTTGGTTGGAGATCGACGCTATTCCATTACGGAACGCCTAACCGACCAACAAGCGGAAATTCTAATCAATGCCGGATTGTCAAAGTACTTCCGGCCAAAACCAATGACTAATCATGGGGACAAGACGGAAAGCCCAACCAACAACGCCCAACCCGGCAAACCAACAACCCGAAAGCGTGACGCCTTCGGAAGATTCGTCAAAGGCTGAAATTAAGCCCTTGGACGCGCCAAATGTTCCGGACGCACAAATAGAGCCGGAAGGCGAGAAAAGCCCGGAAATAAAAGACTTGGGACCGATAGCACCAAGTGAAGGCGAGTCAGATTATATGTCGTTTCTGTTGGCTCTATTGGCCGAATCGAAAGACCCGGATGAACAGGACGCCTTGACCCAATTGATTGATTTGGTTCGGGCTAATCCGGACCATGAATCCCTACTTATTGGCATGACCATTGAAGCCGCAAAAGAGCAATGGGAAGCGGCCAAGGCTAATTTAGTAGGGGAAAGCGGAACGCTCAACTATGACGTCAATCCGGAAAAAGGTTTAATCGTATCCAAGCAGTCTGAAGCGGAAACGGAAGAAGAACGGACAAGCCGAATCCGGGCCAACGCGTCTTCCGAATTGGACGAGCTGAAGCAAGAGTCCCGGAAACGTCAGGAAGCGGCTGAAGCAGCCCCAAAAGTGGACGTTGACCGCAAGAATCCGCGGGAATAGGGTTCCATCATTCATCCAAGGAAAACCGGCCACGTCCGGTTTTTTTTGTGTCAAACAAATCCTATGGAAAAGCCTGAATTTTTCCCAAGCTTGGCGGAATACCTGTCCGCTTACGACATCAAACCGGACATCCTGATAATGGCAATTGCCGGGTATCTGGAAAATGTGGAAGACGTCATGAAGATTGATTATAACCACTATGAAGACCCGTTTGCTTGGATTTTGGCTGAAGGATACCGGCAACAGATTGACGCATTTTATAAACTCTTGAGTGATGACAGAAGCAGAATGGAAGATGCAACGCAACAAGGCAAAGGCCAATTGGGAACTTCTTCAAATGAAGAAGACATCCGGGTTGGTGACAGCCGCGGACGTGGAAGCCGCCAAACAGATTTATCAAGCCTTGGCCACTTTCCAGCCGGAACCAGACGCGCCAATCCGGATGACATCCCAACCCGGACCGGAACCAAAAACACAACCAAACGCCGGAATTGACCTTCCGGCTATGGCCGTTGGGGACTTTACGCGGCTGTTGGAAGAACTCACCCTTCAGCGTTCCGAATTTCATAAACTAATGTGTCTGAAGTCAAATCAACTGAAGGACATTCCGGACCATGAATCCGCCAAGACATTGGTGGATGAAATTGAAGACTATTATGAAAAGCGGAATGAAGTAGCTGTGAAAATCAACTACCTGAAGGCCAATAGGCGCTTGCCTGAAGATGTGGGCAAAGAGTCGGACCCGGAAACGCTGAAGCTAAAGTTTGTGGAAAATCTTCCGGTCGATAAATACGAACTTTCTAAGAAGCTTCAGTTGGCGTTGCCCAATCTTTCCAAAGCCCGGACCAATCTTCAACGCGCCAAGGACCCGGTGACAAGGTTGAAATATAGTCAGAAGGTGGCCAAGCTGGAAGCGGAAGTTGCCTTGATTCGTTCGGCCATGAAGGGGATGGACTGACAGAACAATATTTGGAAAACCTTGCTTCATGGGCGCATATTTTCGGAAGATAATTTTGCTGTAAGTCAAAGAAAGCCCGAACGTAGGACGTCCGGGCTTTAAATAATCCTTTGATGTTTAACCATAGGGTAAGCCATGGCCAAGTACAAAGCTACAACGGGGTGGTCTAAATCCGTCCTATTCTGCCGGTTGATGTACCTGTAAACTTGTCAAAACAGCGAATTAAACGGCAATGTCAAAGAAGATGTCATTGGTCAGGATGAAGAATAAGCTTCAGATTGACCCGGATAAAATGGATAAGTATTTGGAGCATTACCACAACGGGACGCCCTTGGACGGGGAAGGCGTCATGATGCTGGAACGCTACCGGAAGGCTTGGTCATGGCTATCCATGGGAAGACCCTATGAATCCATTATTTCCATGTTGATGAAAGAATATGGCCTTCAGGAACGCCAAGCCCGGTACATCATTTCAGAATCCGTTTTTCTTCATGGCAACGTCAATCACTTGGATAAAGCCGGAAAGAAGGTGGCTTCAGCCAATTTCTTCCGAATGGTGGCCAACCTTGCCTTGATGGAACGGGACTATGACGCGGCAACAAAGGCTTGGGAAAAGGCGGACAAATTGGAAGGCTTGAATGAGGAAGAAGAAGCCGGTTGGGACCCGGACGCTTTCAGTAAGCCGTCTAAAATTGTCTTCATTAACAACGTCAACGTCCTTCAACAGCACTTAAAAAAGCAGATGGAAGATGACGAATAAGAAAGAATCCATTCACCAAGTTTACGCCAACGCTAAACAACTCAAATTCATGAAGTCCCGGGCGGGACGGAAGACGTTTTTGGGTGGCCGTGGCTCGGGCAAAACCACAACGTCCGGCTATACGGTTGGGCAAATGTTTGAATTTTTGCCAAGGGCCAAGATTGTCTTGACCGGATTGACTTACGTTCAGCTTGATTTGATTGTTCTTCCTGAAATCAAGAACGCCTTGTCCCGGATGCGTTACGTTGAATATACCAAGTCAACACCATGGGGTGTCTATGTCATTGGACAACAGCCGCCGGACAATTGGCCCAAGCCCTATTCTTCGCCCGGAAAAAGAGGTTGGCAATACTGCATTTCCTTCATTAATGGATTCTGTATTCAACTGGTTAGTCAGGACCGCCCGGACTCTCAGCGGGGTATCAATTCAGACGGGGTCATTGCTGACGAATCGGCAACGCTTTCTGAAGATTTTTTAAATAAGATCATTCTTCCCGCCAAACGAGCCAATAAGTTAGCCCCATTCGCCAAAAGTCATCTACACCTTTGCTTCTATGATTTCACGTCCGCGCCTTGGACCGTGGAAGGTGGTTGGATGCTGAAGACGGAAGACGCGTGGAAGGCTGAATTGGAAGTTCGCGCCCGGATGACGGAAGATGAAAAGCTGAAGTCTCCCCCAAAAAATCTTTTCCTAGAAAGTACGTGGGAAGATAACCGGGACGTATTGCCAGACAACTATTATGCTGATTTAGAAGCCACGTTGGACGCCTTAACGTTGGACGTGGAAGTCTGGAACCGGCGTTTTACCCAACGCCCGGATGGGTTTTACCATAGCTTCAGTACCAATAAACACTGTTACGTTCAATCATACAGGTATGAATTTGATGACAAAACAAAGCTTCATCTTCATCAAACCAATGATTATAGGGAAGACCGGAAGTTAGAAGTGTCATTGGACTTCAATGCGGCAATTTGCTGGTTGGTCATCTGTCAGGAAATTGGGCGGGAATTCCGGACCATCAACAGCATATTCAAGAAGCCAGCGTTGAACGTTCAAACCAACCTGATTATCCAGTTGGCCCAAGCCTTTGACGCTACCTATGCCAAGCATCCAATCAAGGAAGTGGACGTGTGGGGGGACCCAAACGGGAAGTCCAAGAACGCGGCTACTTCAGACTCTAACAGGCCCTTCCTTGAACAGTTCTGTGACCATCTGATTAAGCAGGGTTGGCGGGTCAATAGAAGATACACTGGTTTCCTGTACCCAAGCCATAAGAACAAATACCTATTGATTAACCATCTATTAGAAGAAGGGTCAGAACGATTGCCAAAGCTTCGGTTTAATCAAAACCTTAATAAACCTTTACTTATAGCTGTACAACAGACCCGTATCACTGGTGACTTCAACAAGGACAAGGGAAGCGAGACAACAGCCAAGAACCGGGAGTATGCCACGGATGGAACAGACGCCTATGACTACATAGTATGGGGTAAGTACAAGAAGCTGATGCCAAGCGGGGTGAAGCGTGGCTTTAGCAACTCCATTGTCATCATAAGCCGGTAAAAAAATTCAGTCAAATTGTTACAGAGGTTTCAGCGTTAACGGCGTTTTATATTCCGTTTTTCAGTGTGGCAATTGCCATCGGCGGTAAAGGGCGGGTTGGGCTACCGTGTTTGATTGGGCTTGAAATTTGGGAAAACGGATTCAATGGTCTGTTTGATAGGATTTTGCAAATATTTTGACTGCAAAACCCTAGCAAACAGACCGTTTTTGTTGCCAAAAAACCGTCCTATTGTGGTCAAAATGATGGATGTAAGCTTGCATTGAATTCAATTGAACCGCCAAGGCGGTGGACCAAAGCAATGGCAGACGGAAAACAAGTCATTACCCTGAAAACCGTACTTCATGAGATTCAGGAAGCCGGAACGGAATTCAGCTTGAAATTCCGGAAAGAAGATGGGAGTATCAGCTTCAAAGCCCGGGTCAAGAAGAATCCGTCAAGCGTTAAGAATAAAGCTGCCGGATTTGTTGCGCCGGTGAAAAAAGACCTGCCAACGCTTCAGCGGAATATGAATAAATCCGGGGCGTTGATGCTGTATGACTGCCAAGCCGGAAAGACGTTTGAAGCCAAAATCCGGCGGTTGGTTGAATTCAATGGTATGATCATTTTCCATAACTATTGACATGACCAACATCCGGAAGTTAGGTTCCAATTTTTACGCCATTCAATCCGGTAAAGTCGGGGCGGTGGTTACGTTTGGCAACGCGGACACGTCTTATTCTGCCAAATCCAGTGGGGGCGCTGGAAGCCGTGGTGACTTTGTGCCATGGGGTCCTAAAAATGACCAATTGGCAATCATGCACCTGTTAGCGTCGGATTCGCCAAACAAGTGGCGATTGGTGAAGACGCGCCGTGACTTTGTCATTGGCCGGGGCATTTATACCCACATCGAAGAAAAAGCCGGACAAGCTTCTGACACGTTGTACGTACCAAGAAAGTTTGACGACTTTGAGACTTGGCGGCTTCTGACTGATTGGGACCGGGTTTGGATTCGGATGAATTTTCAGTTTGCATTCTCGGGCAACGTCTTTGTTAAATTCATCTTTGGGACGGACCGGAAGTTGGCTTCCATGGAAATTATTGACGCCTTCAAAATGAGAACCCGGAAGCTGAAGCCGGGTGAAACCCGAGTTTCAGCCTTCATCTTCAATGCCAACCACGGAACCAAGTGGTATAAACCCAAAGAAGATGAAATCATTCCGGCGTTTGATGCGGCCAACCCAACCCAATATCCGGTCTGTATTCTTCACCTTCATGATGACATTCCGGGTCAAGATTATTATGGGTTTGCGGAATGGTGGTCAACGGCCCAATGGACGAAAGTGGCCAACAAAATCCCGGTTTTCCATGACTCGGGCTTGGATAACGGCTACAATCTGAAGTATCATATTTCGATTCCGGACACCTACTTTGACCGGGATGACCAAACGGAAGAACAGAAGGAAGCCCTAAAGGTGGCCACGTTGAAACAGATGGGGGACACCTTGGCCGGAATTGACAACACGGACAAGGCGTTGGTGACGTTCCACAACGTTGACATCAACGGCAAAGAGATTGCCGGGGTAAAGATTACACCCTTGGACAACAAGATGTCTGATGACGCCTACACCGCTTTGTTCAATACGGCCAACGTTGCCCAAGCGTCCGGACATGGCATTTTGCCCACACTTGCGGGCATTGATACCGGCGGCAAATTGGGCGGGTCTGGCAAGGAACTGGAAGCCGCGGCCAACTATAGTCAAAACTTCATGACCTACGTGGACCGCTTCATTTTAACGACGCCGTTACGGATTGCCAAGGCAATAAACGGTTGGCCTTCCGAAATGCAATTTGACGTCCGGAACATTCAGCTTTATAACTACGATGTTACGCCAGCCAAGGCCGGTTCCAATCCAAATTCATCTGACAGTAATGACGAAAATGCTAATTAATTCGATGGAAGAACTGAAGGCCATATTGGGTGGCATTCAGAAAGCAATGTATTGGGCAACGTGGGAATCTTACGTCCGCCAAGCCGAAATGAAGTACATCATTCCGGCCATTGGTCAGGAATTGTATGACGAACTGACCGCCGTGACGGAGCCAACCAACGCCCAAAAGCCTTTGTTGACTCGGCTGAAGAATGCCGTGGCCTACTTCGCCTATATGGAAGCCCTTCCGTTTCTGGTAACGCAAACCGGGGACGCTGGGATAGTGATGTCAACACCGCCAAACACGGCCAACATTTCCAAATGGATGTATGTGGTTATCAATAAAGAAGTGTCGGCAAAGTCAGACTTCTGGTTAGAAGATTCACTTCAATGGCTGGAAAATCATGCGGCTTTGTTTGTGACGTGGACCGCTTCAGAAGCCTACACCATTAATCAGGGGCGCTTCATTTCATCGGCAACCCAATTGACCACGGCATTTCCAGCGGCCAAGAATTCCCGGCGGCTGTTTCTTGAGTTTCGCCAATACCTGTTCAATGAAGAAGACTTCCTTCAGACGGTCTTGGGGAGTGACTTCTTTGAATCGCTACAAACGCGGCTGACGAATCCGGCCAATGTCTTCACGCCCAAGGAAAGTACTGTGTTGCGGCTTGGCCGGAAGGCGTTGGCTCACCATGCGTTCATGAAGGCGCTTCCGTATTTGAATCTAAACGTTGATTACCGGATAGTTTCAGAAACGGACGGGATTGTCAACGAAGATGAACTGCCAGATTCCCGGTTAAATATGATTTTGGCGGATTGCCGGAAGGTTTCAGGGGATGCCGTGGCCGAACTGACTAAGTATCTGAATGCCAACGCGTCTTCCTTGATTTTTCCGGAATGGTTCAATTCTGAGCGTTACCGTCCGCCGGTGGCCTTACCCATGGAACGCTTCCCCAATACGTCAACGAATCCATTTTTTGTCCTGTAATCAAGATTTTCAAATCAATTTATCAACATGGTAGCCATGAATGAAGCCAGCAAAAGCCCGTTTACAGTAGTGAAATCAGAACAATCAACGCCCGTTCCCATGAACGGAAAGCCGTGGACACAACCAAACGTTGAAGCCGCCGGACTAACGGACGAAGAAGCCGACCTTCAACGGGAAGAACAACTTCTTCAGGAGAAGCGGGAACAAATCCGGCTAAAGAGAGAACAGGAAGCCACGGAAGCCCGGAACGCCCTACTTCTGAAACGGGACAAGGCCAAGGGAGCCGCCCAAAACTTCCGTCAAGAAGCGTTGAAGGCTACCAGTGAAGCGGATAAACGGTCCCTGTATGAGTGGGCAACGGAAGCTGATCATGAAGCGGCCATGATTGAAGCGGAATTGGGTATTGTGTCAAAAGCCGCCCAGGTTGCGCCGGAAAAACAACCCTTCCTGTTGCGCAACAAGGGAATTATGGCATTGCTTCAGGTTCTTGGCGTCATCTTGGCCATTATCTACTTCCATGGTCTGTTTGAAGGCTTTGGTTTAGATATTGCCGCCGACAACCTGAAGTTGCCTATTGAAAAGCAGCTTCAGCCGTATGACGCAACATCCATTCAAAAGCTGTTTTATGAAAAATTGGTAGTGTTTGTAGACCTGCCAATTGCCCTTCTGATTCTGTTTTTAGTCTCGCCGTTTGTCGGTTTTTATGTCCTACCATTCGTGAAGTCCAAGAAGGATTTTTACACCGAATTCTATGAGGACTTAACACCATGGCAAAGAACTTGTATTACTACAGCCGTTTGTTTGGGCTTATTATTTTTCTTGGCGTTGTCTCACAACGTCAAACCCTAGGGCAATCCAAGAAAGCTTCTTCAAAGCCGGTTGTTGCCCCAAAATGGAGGCAAAGACCGGCTTTGACGTTTGCGGATGAAACGGCCATGAGACAGGCGGTTTTTGATTCCGCGGCCCGTTTTGTTGGGATGACCGAACGAACCAACAACAATGATGCAACGTGGATAGCCATTATTAACCAATCCAATGGCCTTCCGGACCGGGCGCATTATTGCGCTTCCGCTTTCAACTACTGTCACGCCTTGAATGGAATCCGGCTTCCTGTTGGGGATGGAATTGGGATGGTCCGGTCATACTTCAGCAATGCCAAAACCATCATTTACCGGCGGAACGCCCGGGGCAATCAACGCAATACCATCAAGCCCAAGCGGATGGACGCGGTAAGTCTTTTTTACAGCCACATTGAAGGTATTGCCCAAGACGACTTTGACCCGGATGAAGATGACCGGGTGAAGTGTATTGGGTTCAATACGACCGGCGGGAAAGGCACAAAGGGCGGTTGCTACGTCAATTGGCGTAAAACCCGGGAAATCAAGCTGATTGCCAATCTTTTAAGCCCGTACTGGCAAAAATTGCACCCAGACAAATGACTAATTTTTTAAACGGCGGGGTCAATGATGACTTGTTTTTGGGCGGCTGCTTTGGTTTTGGGCTTGCCTGTTTTATCACGGCTTTATGCCTGATGTGGCCATTCAAATCAACGCCCGGGTTTCCGCCAACCAGTCCGCCCGAAATGCCGCCAAGAAAGAGTTTTCCAGTTCCAACCAATCAAACCAGTCAAACCAATGAACGAAAAATTGACACTACTGCAACGCCTTCAGTCCCCAACGCCAAGCTTCTATCAGAAAGCAACAAAAGTAGGTGTAATTGTGGCCATAGTTGCCGCCGGATTAACGGGGGTAAGTGACTACATGACAGAACATGAAATGGCAGTTCCGGGCTTGTTATCTGAAGCCATTAAAGTGGTTGGCTGGATTTCCGCCGGGATTGCAGGGTTTTCACGGTTTGGCGTCCGTTCTGAACAATGATATTGGCTGTACTGTCCAAGGCCCGGGCGTGGATTGCTCGGGATTGGAAACGGTTTGTGTGGGAAGTAGCCGTTGCCGGTGTGTTGGCAAGTGTCAGTTGGGGTGTTGGCTATTTCCTGAACAACCGGACGCTTCAGTCCTGTCAGGATGAACGGGAAGTATTACTGAAACAGGCTTCCGAATTCCAGCGGGTTAATGATCAGCTTTTATATGAAGGGCTTCTGAGTGCAAAGGATATACTAATCAGTGAAAAAGATGACGAAATATTGGCGCTTAAGCGGAAGGTTGCTTCTGACAGTATTCAGCATATGTCTGACATTGACGCTATCCGGGCAATCAATCAATACATCAAAGAAGGCAACGCCGGTGGCCGTGGAAGACAGCGTGAACCGGGTTAGGGAATACGTGACCAACGCCCGGGCGGTGTTGGATTCATTGAATCATTACGAGTTTTTAAAGGTCCGGACTGTACAACTACGGTCCGACCTTCAGAACTCCCAGAAAGAAAAATTGGGTCTAAAGCTTCAGGTTATCCGGGCGAATGTTCGGGCGGATAGTTGCCAGAAGGAAAACAGCCGGTTGACGCCCAAATTGAAGGCGTCCAAAGCGGAAAATTGGGTTTGGCGGTCTGCCGGTGTTTTGGCCTTGTTAAGTCTAACCGCCCAAGTGTTAAGCGTTTTCAAATGAAGAAAATCCGGATTGAATCAGAGTCATTTTTGATGCCCCAATGTTGGGGCGAAACAACCCAAGAACAGAAGTTGGCTTTGCTTCCGCTTCAGTTGGTTGATTTGAACGAAACGGGGGACCCGTCCGGCGCTGGAAGGTTGAAAGCGTTGGCGCTGAAAGTCCTATTGCCCGGGCTTGGCAAGTACGTTGACCGGATGGGAGATGACCAAATGTTTGCCCTTGGGCGGTTAGTGAAATGGGTTTGGTCAACCAAGATCACGGAAAAGCCCTTTGAATCATTTGCCATTGAAGATGCCAATGGCCGGTTGGTTACGTATCTACTTCCGGAAGATAACTATGCCAATACGTCCGCTATTGAAATTGCCATGGCTAACATTCATTACTTGGCTTTTACGCGTCCGGGAAAGCCAAATCCTTTGGGCGTGTTGGCCCTTATTGCGACACTTTGCCGACCGGCCCGGGCGGATTTGAAGAAGTTCCGGAAGTCGGTAGACTGGAATAATGACGCCCGGGAAGAATACAACACGGTGTTGGCTGAAGAACGGGCGGTTCAGTTTGCCAATTTGCCCTTTGGTGTGGTCATGGCCATAACCCAATATTTTGAAGCCATGAACGGACGATTCCTGAAGGCTTATAAAGATGTCTATGACCCGGACCCATTGGCGGAAGATGAACCGGCCATGTATCATAACGGGGAAGGCTTGGTAACAACACTGATGGATATTGCCAAGGTGGGCGTATTTGGGGATTTTGAAAAGGTCTGCAAACAGAATGCCCACACGGTTTGGCTGTATCTGCGTGACAATAGTTTGAAGATTAAACGGGCGAATGCTCGGGCGGAACTTCAAAACGACTGATATTTTTTTGTTGAGTGGGTAATCTAAAAAAACGGCTGAATTTCAGTCGTTTTTTTTAGTTTTGAAGAAAACTAAAAGTGAATAAAATGAACCACGGCCAACTCATTTGCCCATTTACAGATATTAAAGTTGATAAACGTAATCATGCCGATTCTTATCTATATGAAATACCTGTTGGAGAAAAAACATTGAAAGTTATGTTGCCTTCCAACTTTTCTAGTTGGAAGGCAATGCCTTTTTTTAAGGATAATAGACACATATTCGCTGGGTTATTTCTAAACGGACAGATTGTTGATTTTGATGATAACTACCCAGGTATAACAGTTAATCGTTTAGAGGAAGTGCTTTTACAAGGGCAATTTCCTAAGACTAATCAAGAGAAGTATGATAATTTATTTTTCCAATTATATGGGATGCAGGGATATGATGGCCAACCCGTAGCTTTCTATGATGTTGAAGATGTAACTAATCCATTCAATTATAAAAAATTGTTTTTTAAAACGCCCGGAGAGTTATTGTTTTACACAAAATCTTTAGAATTTGATAATTTAATTTTGTGTGATCATTCCAGAACTAAAGATAGTCCCATCTTTTATCTCGATGATTATAGCATTACGTTTAAGGGGCTTTCATATGCCGTGAGATTAGAAAATGAAGGTTCTAAGTCTAAAAGTTGCTTTATTGCTATGTCATTTGGTAAAGAAATGGGGCCAATAAGGGCGGCAATAAAGGAAGCTTGTATTGCAACTGGATATTCTCCTGTTGTTATTGACGAAGTTCATTTTGAAAGTGATACTACTATAAATGATGCCATTATAGCAAACTTGCGAAAAAGCAGATTTTGTATTGCCGATTTTACAGAACAAAAAATGGGCGTTTATTTTGAGAGTGGTTTTGCATTGGGTCAAGGAAAACAGGTTATATACTCGGTTCGCAAAGATTGGGCGGATAGATCACATTTTGACACTAATCATTTTCCCCATATACGATATAATGATCCTGAAGAATTAAAGCAGGCTTTAATTAATAAAATTCGAGCTTGGATTAGATAAGTTTTAGTAAGTGAATTTAAACCCGATCATTAAAATGATCGGGTTTTTTTGTGTCCTATCGGTTGGTGTTAGCGGCTTCTACCTTCAGCAAAAAAACAATAATGAGATACTACTGCCGATACGTACAAGGGTGGGCCATAAGAATGGACATCTACGCCAACCGGACCCGGATTGAAGGTCAGGTTGCCGATTTTGTTGAATGCGCCTTCCGGCCAAATACGACTATAGATAAGCTGAAGGCGAAAATTGAAGGCTACATCAAGACGCTTCCGGAAGCCGAACAAGCCAAGTTTAAAGTGACAAAGCAACGCAACGGGTCAATGAATACTTCAGACGGTGTTGTTGAATGGTTCCGGGTGTGTGTGCAGTACAAAAGCCGTTGGGTTATTAGTGTTCGTGAGCCACTTACTATCTTATAAGAAACTATGTTAACCGGCGATTTAAGAACCTTCATTGATTACTTCCGGACCTTCTGTACGAACCATCCGGATTTAAAATTCTTCATGTTTGGCGGTGTTGAAAAAGGCATAGAAGCCGCCCGGTCCTTCCCGGATTTTGATTACCCATTGCTATGGCTGGAAGAACCGATTATCAACACCACGGACAACACCATGAACCATGTCAATGACAAGTTCATGGTGGGCGTAACGGCGCTTCTGAGAGCGCCCGGGGATAACTTGGAAGCCCAAATTGACGCCTATACCAAAAGCCTTCAGATAATCACGGACCTTCAGGCCAAGCTACGAAAGGACAGACGAGCCGGGTTGATTCAGGTTGAGTTGGAAGGTCAACGGAAGCTTCCCGTTTCCCAATTGTGGATTGATGGACACTACGGGTTCAGGCTGGAATTTGGAATGGATTTGAATATTAACGCAACAATCTACGGGTCATGAGTACGTCTTATCTACCATTGAATTTGGCGCAAAATCCTATTGTGGTCAATGTGGATGCCGCAGACCCGGTGTTGATTACCGCCCGGGCGGGATTGCGTTATTATCTTGAATTGATGGTTCCGGATTTCTATGGAGCCAACACCTTTAGCCAGTTGGTTGAATTTGAACAAAGTGAAATTCCGCCGGAAGAAGTGGCCGGTGGTGTCATTTACCGGGGGGCGAATTTTGAACTTCAGGACCAATTGGATTCCTTGTTGTTCCGGAACGCGCCGGTATTTGATCAAACCGGGATTCGGGTGTGTGATGGACTAGTAACACCTTATTACGTTCATGCCCGAATTACCAATAATGATGATGCTGTTTATGAACACAACTTTCCGGTTGAATTTGCGATTAAGGCCGGGATTGCGGAACGGGACTTTTCCGTTTTTAAGAGCGATTTTTTCACGGCCTATATTGGCGTTAGTGGGAAGTTTCTGACGTGGTCTGAAGATGGAAAACGGGTGCAGATGAATCAACCCGAATTCCTGTATTGGTTAAGTAACTGTTCACCATTGCCTTCCCAATTGGCGCTTCGTTGTGAAGTGATTTATGCCAGTTTGAACACGGACCCGGAAGTCTTCACCGTGACCACTCTTTCCGGCGTGACAGCCATGACGGTGTATTGTTTGGCGGTTGGCCCGTCGGCGTTGGGGCTTATAGAAAAGGCGCTTCCTGTGGCTGGATACAAGGTTTGGTTGGAAGATCAAAATGGGGCTATGCTTTCAGAAGTTCGGACGTTCCGCGTTGACCCGGAATTCCGGCGGAATGTTCGTATTGTTCTGTTTGCCAATTCCTTGGGCGGTTTTGATACCATTTGTTTTACAGGTCAGGGGGAAGAATCGGTGAAGTTTACGCGTTCTGTGTCGGACCGTTATCCGGATTATGCCTTTGAGCCGCAATACTCGGAACAGATAATCAACGGGGTAACGGGTGAACGGGAATTGGCTGTAAATACGGGTTGGCTGAAGCCATATGGCCGGACCTACCTTCAGGAATTGTTGTTGTCTAAGGAACTCTACATTGTAACAGACCGGGCGTTTTTGCCACTGGTTCCGGTCACGGATTCCTTCCGGGCGGCTGTTGATGATGAAGGCCCAATTGGGCGGGAATTAATCTTCCGGTATGCCAACCCGGAACGCAACTTTTCCAGTCTTCCCAAGCGGGAATTTATCACGGTCAGGCCAACGGCTTGGCGTCCCAAGGCCACGGCTTGCTTGCTGGATAACAATGGACGCCGGACCGGAAAGAAGGGCGTCATGTTGCTGGAGAAGTACTATTTGGATGACAATACGCGGGTTCGGGAAGCGCCAATTAAACCGAATGTTCCCGGGACTGAAGGCTATATTGCGCCGGATAATTCGTTGGACTGTCAAGTCACGCCCTTTCTGTCTGCGGGGATTTCCCGGGCAACCACTTACGACCGTTCCAACTGTCCCAATGGTCAGGTTGGGGGACCGGCCATGATTGTCATTGCCGCCGGAACCTATGGCAGTGAATTAAGTCAGGCGGATGCTGACGCCAAGGCGGAAGCTGATTATAAGCGCCAAAACACCCAAGCTTATACGGACATTAACGGGACCTGTGTGGTTGCGCCAGAAATTTATGATTGGGCGGTTCCGGCTGGAAAGTGGCACTATAGGACCGGCAAACCGTCTAAATTGGATATTGTCTTCCGGGACACAAACAACTATCCGATTTGGGGCAATAGCTATTTCCTGCAAAATCAAGGCGGGGCCAATGTCTATCCATTCGGAAGCAATGATTTGGATTTTCCAGTTGGGGGAAGTGGTCATTGGGACATCCGGGTTTATGGCAATGCCGGAAGTAGTAAGCGGGTCCGGACCTACCGAAATGCGGTGTTGGTCAATACGTCTGACGTTACCTTAAATCAGGATGGTTATGAACAAGTGTCATGGTTGCCCGGTGGGTTCACCTTCAATTCAGGAGACAAATTATATATCCGTGTAGATGACTTATAAGGATGGATGAATTTTTGGAAGACTTTACAGAAGAAGCGGTTGAAATTGCCCGGGAAGCCGTGGAAGCATTCCGGCGCAACATTGAAGCCGCCGGACTGGAATTGACCGACGAACTAAAGCAGGATTTTCAATACCATGTCTTACGCTCGGTCAATATGCTAACCATGGAATTTGATTTCCGTCATTATGGCCGGTTTAAGGATATGAGCCAATTAAGATGGGGAATTCATATGCCGCCGGTGGAAGCCATGGAATTCTTTATTGAAAAGGTGGGCTTGGGTAAATTCGCCTATGTCTACGGCTATGAAGGCAAACAGGTTCCCACGGTCAAGAACGCAACCCGGCGGCTTGCTTGGGCCATTGCCATGGGAAGACGCCGGGTTCCTTCCGTAAAGCGGGACTACCGCGGAACGTGGTACAATGACGGCAAAATGAAGGTCATCAACGCGGCCAAACAGCGGGTCCGTTGGCGGGCTTCAGAATGGATTGCCTTGAATTTGAAGAAGCAAATGGAAGCGAAAGACTTGTAATAAAAAGGGAGCTGACTTTGGTAAAATACAAAATTGGCTCCCTGTTAGATGTTGTACTTTTATTAGTAGGGTTCTATAACTAAGAATATGTTAAGCGATTAAAGTCAGAATAAGCCAACCAGGGCTGTATTAAGAAAAATCAATAATTTACAATTTTCCTGTCAAAGCCATAGACAAAAAAGCTGGAATCAAAAGACTAAGGAGAGAACCTAAAAAGACAACGACGTATTTGAATATCTTACGCCTGACGATACTCCTCATTTGATATTCGTCTATTGATTTTACTTCTACTTTTTGGAGTAAATACCGGCTTATTTGATAATAAGGGTAGAGTACCAGAAGCCCGCAGATTAAGTACGTGAGAATATTTTTAGGTAATTGAAAAAGAGGTTGGTCGTAAGTGAGTAAAACAACGATAATACAAACCACTGATATGTAGTAGCCTAAAAATAAGGCTTTGAAACCAAAATTAAGATGCTCCCTCGCTTGAGAACGCCCTCTTAATTTGACGAGAAGAAAGTAATACCCCTCTCGTAATTCTCCCAAAACGCCCTCCATTTCTTGT
This sequence comes from Spirosoma endbachense, assembly GCF_010233585.1. Taxonomy (NCBI): domain Bacteria; kingdom Pseudomonadati; phylum Bacteroidota; class Cytophagia; order Cytophagales; family Cytophagaceae; genus Spirosoma; species Spirosoma endbachense. The sequence goes on along the minus strand of NZ_CP045997.1, from coordinate 6,039,088 downwards.
TATATAAGTGGCATTATGTTATGTGAAATTTCTCAGATCAACCACTCTATAAGAGGCCTGAAAACAGGCAAAATTGTCCTTTGGAAAGGGGAAAAGAAAGTCTGGTATCATATAAATTGGCCTTATAAATTGCTAAAAGTACCTCTAAAAACGACTATTCAGTTAACTCGAATCCCATGTTAGTGGCAGTAAATATTCTTCGACTCACTTTTATCAAATGTCATACACTTGTTTTACACTCTTATTTCTTTTGACAAAATAGATAAGTAGAATTGAAATAAGCCCCAATATCATAAATATATCTCTATATAAATGATAGCTTAGCCATTCATCTCTTATAATTTTCCAGTTGGTTGGTATGGTTGTTGGCGTCCATGTAAGAAATAGGTCATTTATAGGCCTATTGTATTGCAAAGCAATATAAGTGTCGCATAACAGAAAAATCAATACGGCTATAATAAGCCATCCTTTAGTCTTGCTCTTTTCAATAAAGAAAAGAGCAGCAAGTAGTACTTCTAAAGAAACTATGAATGTGAATAATATTGGGCCAATTATTCTAATAGCTAAATCTAATGGACGGTGCATTTCAATTAAAGTTACCCCTGAAATTTCATACGTAATAGGGAAAAAGTAAAAATCATACAAACGTGCTGCACTAAGTCCCATAACAAAGGTTAGAAAAAATGCCAGCGCATTTTTTGAAAAATTCAGAAATCGGGATAGGCGTTTCACCTCCGTATTTTTCCCCTCAGATACAAAGTAAGTTATGACAAAACAAAGCCAACCTAATACACCCATCAAACTGTGAAGCCCAATATATTTCAACCAATCATCTTTTAGGCTAACCCAATCTGAAGGTACTTTGTCTGATGTCCAACCTACCATTTGGGAGGCAATTGGGTAAGCGTACTGTATGACCAAGAATACTCCGATAAGATTTGCCAGCAATGCAAGTAGAGTAAATAAACCTTTAATTTTCTGTCTGTCTTTAAAAAACAAAACTGCCTGAATGGTGAGAAAAATTACTGGAATCAGATCTAAGACAATAAGTCCCTTTACATGTACATATTTCTCTGCATTATTGAACCAATCAAGAAATGTTGCGAGATTGACCTTACCTTTTAATGAATCAGGCTCCCCATAGCCTGTGGTAGCGGATGTAGCCGTTAAGATAGTAGCTATGAATAGGAAAGTTTTTTTTAGCATATGTTGGGCGTGTTAGCTACCCCTATTGGCTGCTACTTCTTTGGTGATTTTTCGCCGGAAGGATCTCCGACCATCAATAGGAAGATAATTGTCGTGATTAGTTTTTTATTGGTGGTTGTTTTCGGGGCAATCACAAAAAACTTATAATACTGACTTTAAACTCCTTATTAAGCGGTAATTTTCTGTTCTATAATTTGCTATATGTTAACCCAAGGGCATTTAATGGCCTGATTAACGAAGTGAAAGTAATTATTTAGAATTACTTAGCAATAATGAGCTAATAATTAGGCACATATAAATTGTGTAAAAGGCGTCCTTCTGTGAGCGCGGGTTGGTGCTGAAGTTTGCTTCAGTATCAACCCGTTTTTATTATGGCTTCACGAAGTATTAATGACCTTCATCCATTGCTTGCCTATGCGTATGGGAAGGCGGAAATGGAATGGAAATTGACCAATCCCAAGCGGCCGGTTCCGTATCTGACGGCCACGTTTCGTTCCATGGCTGAACAAACGGCATTGTACAACCAACCGACCGATAAGCGGGACAACGATGGGGACGGCAAGGTTGACGAAGCTGACGAACGAGTGACCAACGCCAAGGCCGGGCAAAGCCCACACAATTTCAATCCGTCCTATGCCTTTGATGTGGCCTTCCTTGATAGTAAAGGGAATTCGGTATGGAGTGACCTGACGCTATTCAATGACTTTGCCAAGCTAGTCTTGAAGACGTCCGGAATCACTTGGGGGGGGAACTTCCTGACCTTGAAAGACCGGCCACATTTTGAGTTAACCGGGTGGGCAGGTATGCCCAAGAAATAGGCCAAAATGCTGTCCTATTATGGCAAAAAGCTTCAGTTCAACTTGACTGAAGCTTTTTTCATTATGCCATGAATAACACAGAAACAGCCAAGTTGAAGGTGGAAATTGAAGGGGATGAAGCGGATAAAACCCTTCTTTCCCTTCAGTCAGAAGCCAAAGAAATTAACAAGGCCCTTCGGGATATGAAGGCCGCCGGGGAAGAAGGGTCCGATGCGTGGAAGGAGTTGAAACTACGCCAAAAGGAAGTCAGTGAAGAAATTCGGGACATGGTGAAAAACGTGGACCTGAACAACGCGTCAATGGCTGAACTTCAGGCTAGTTCACGACTTCTAAACCGGGAACTTCGGGATCTGAAAGTTGGGTCTGATGAATGGATTGATAAAATGAAGGAGGTTCAGGAAGTGGACAGCCGGATTGAATCTGTCCGTAAAGAGGTCCGCGGACTGAAGGATGATGCAGAAGAACAAACCGGCGTTTGGTCTTCTTTTAAGGCCGGGTTTGCCGGTGCATTTACGTTTGAAGCCATTAAGGAAGCGGCTGAAGCGTTGTATGATTTTGGTCAGGATGTCTTGGAGACAACGGCCAAATTTGAGAAGTACAACGCTATTTTGGAAACGACCTTGGGCAGTTCGGAAGCCGGAGCCGCGGCATTCCAAATGCTTCAGGAGTTTGCCGCCAAGACCAACTTTGGCGTTGATGAACTGACAGATTCTTACATCAAATTAGCCAACCGTGGACTTCGCCCAGGTCAGGACGAATTGATGAAAATGGCAGATGTTAGTAATGCAACGGGTCATACTATGTTGGAGTTGACGGAAGCTATTAATGACATCAATAACACGGACCGTTGGAATAATATTGGCATTAAGTGTCAAACGATGGGGGACCAAGTCCAACTTTCCTTCAAAGGGATGACCCAGACGGTTGACCGGACTGAGGAAGGGGTTATGAAGGCCGTGGCCGCGTTTGGTGAAATGGAAGGCGTTGTTGGAATGACAACCAAGATTTCCGAAACCTTGGACGGTCAGTTGTCCAATATGGAAGACAACTTTGACCGGCTGAAGACAACGGTGGGCGGGGATTCCACGGACGCCTTCAAAGCCATGATTGGCGTAGGCAATGAACTGATTGACGCGTTTATTGACATCTGGAAGGGGACAACACCACTACGGGAAGGGCTTAGTGATGTGGTTGACGTTGGGGTCAGATTTGGGCAATCCATTGAAACCCTTATCCGGACACTGTTTGGCTATGATGACAAGGCCAAGGGAACAACCATTGTGGTTGATGCCATTACCGTGGCCTTCCGGCTGGTTGGGGGCGTTTTGATTGCGGCTGTGTCCGCCGTTGGGACAATGGTTGACGCTCTTTCCATCCTGATGAATAAGGGAAAAGAAGTGGCTAACTTCTTTGGCGCTGATTTTAAGATCAACCCGAAAGCCAACTTTGACACCCTGAAGGATAATATGGATAAGAACGCCAAAGCCATTGACAAGCTTTGGAGTGATAACGAAACCAAGCGGGAAGAAACGACCAAGAAGGCGGATGCCAACATCTTGAATAATACGGTCAAAAGTCAGCAAACCATAACGGCGGAAGCCAAGAAGGAAGCCGAAAAGAAGGCCCAAGCGGTTGAAAAAGCGGAAGCTGATAGCCTGAAGAAAATTCAGGATATGCAAGTCAAGGCCATTGCTGATGAACAGACCCGGAAGATTGCTGAAATCAATCTGCACTATGACCGGGAAGACGCGGCAATTAAAAAATCTGTTGCCAGTCAGAAAACCAAAGATGAACAGTTGGCGCTTTCGGCTAAAGAGCGAGAAACCAAAATAAATCAGACTGAAGAAGATTTCCGGAAGAAAAAGGAAAAGGCGGATGCTGATACGGAAGCCAAGTTGGACGCCCTTAGAATCAAAATGATTGCCGATGAATCGGCCCGGAAAATTGCCGAATTAAACGCACAATACGCCAGGGATAAAAAGTACATTGATGACCATATAACCGATACGGCCAAGCATGATGAAGCCATTAAGCTTTTGAATGACAAGCTGACGTTGGACATTACGGCAGTTAATGACAAACACCGCGCAGACGAACTCCAAAAAAACAACAAGAAACGGGATGACGAATTCCGGGCAACCAAACAGCTTTTTGATAATGAATTCAAGGAAGCGGTGGCTTTGTCTGATGCCAAGTTGGTCAATGCCAAAGACAATGCCAATGCCATTTATCAGGCTAAGTTGGACCGTTTACAAGCGGAATGGAATTACAACCGCCAAAAACTTCAACAGGAAGCGGCTGAAGAAAAGGCAAAGAATGAAGCCATGATTCAGGATGCCGATAGGCGAGCCAATGCAAACAAGGCGATTGATGACCGGCTGAAGGCTCAATTGACCGCCAATGACGTCAAGTATGAGTCTGACAAATCGCGGCTTCTGGATGAAAATTTGGCCAAGCGGAAGGCCAACACGGACCAGTTCTTTAGCGCCGTTGAATCGGCTATGGATGGGGATTATACCAAGTTCATGGAAATCCTTAATAAGAAGCTGAAGAATGATTCAACGGCCAATGATGACCGGCTGAAGAACTTCAGTAAGTCATCTGTGGCCATTTTGGATATTGCGAAGGATGCAACGGATACGCTGATGAAATTGAATCAGACGTATTTGGATAGTCAATTGGCCAAGATTAAAAAAGAAAAGGATGCTGAATTGGCCAAAGTCAAAGAATTGTATGACAAAGGGTTGCTTAGTAAAGAAGAATATGAATCGAAAACCGGCGAAATAAACGCCAAGTATGCAGCCATTGAGAAAGAAGAAAAGCTGAAAGCTTGGCGTCGTCAGCAAGCCTTGGCCATTACCCAAGCCATTATTGGCGGGGCGCAAGCGGCCATTATGTCACTGGCAACAATGGGTTGGCCCTTGGGCTTGATTGGTGTGGCGGCTGCTGCTGTGGCCGTGGCTACCCAAGTTAGTACGATTAAAAAACAGCAACCGCCCGACTATGCCAAGGGGGGCAAAGGCTACGTTAAAAATGCCGGTGTTGTAAAAGGGGACCGGCATGGAAGCCGGTACGGGGACGCCGGAATTGTCATGACTAACCGCCGGACGGGTGAAGAAGTTGGAGAGATGGAAGGGGATGAACCGTTCATGATTCTGTCCCGGAATACCTATAAAAATAATAAGCCGGTTGTTGATATGCTGTTGCATAGTTCGTTGCACCGCAATGGAGCGCCTATTTATGGCAACGGTGGAACGTATGGTGATTTTGTAGGCCGGACGCCTTCATTTGGCAAGGGTGGCTTGGGTGGCCGGAAGATGTATGTGGACGGGGGGATGGATTCAATTGATGACGGAAGCGGAATCCAATCCAGTCCACAATATCAGGACGCGTCAACAAGTACGGAGCAAACCCAAGCCCAAATTGAAAAGAGTCAGCGGTTAATGGATGACATTGCGACCAATACGGAAAATACGGTCATGAAGCTAAAAGACATTCAGGCGTTTTTGGCCGGTCCGTTTTTGACTACGCTTCAGAATCAAAGTGACGAATTTAGCAGCAACATAAAAGGTCAGGTTGGGTCCATGGTGGGTGAACAGAAAACGGCCAACGGATTCTTGGCCACAATTGCGGCCAAGGATTTAAGTGTTTCGGTCCATAACGTTGTCAATGTCATGAACCAAATCAATGTTGTTATCAACAAATCTGACTTTCAATGATTGATATACGAATAGAAGGGGAAAGTGTTGACCTGTTTAACGGGACCCGGTTGACCTTGGAAGGATTTAACCCAATGTTAGATTTCACCAAGGTTCCCGGGTCCCGGGTGTATGGCTTCAGCTTGCCCGATACACCCAAAAACCGCCGAATTTTAGGCTTCTTCAATCAAGCCCAAATCCCATACGTAAACCGGAAGTTTTATGCTGAAAAGTACGTCAATAGTCAGCTAATAGAACGCGGTTATGTAATGATTCAGGACGCGCCAGCGGGAAGCTATAATCTGTACTTTACCCAAAATTTAGGGGAAGTATTTGGCGATCTTCAAACGGCGCTGTTGCCAGACATCAACTTGGGTTCCATGGTTCTTCCGGCCACACTGGAAACCAATCCGGACTTGGCCACGGCGTCCGCGGTTTTCCCCATGATTGAAAACCCGGCCATGTATGGCAATCAAGGCGTTGGCGGCTTTAATGGTATCATAAATCGCTTTGATAACGGGCAATATGACACGGTTGGCCGGGTTCCCATGATGCCTTTACAGTGGCTACTAAATGCATTTGGCGAATTGACGGGTTGGCAGTTTGGCGGAAGCTTTCTTCAGGATGCCGACATCCGCCGGTTGTTGCTGTATAATCTGTATAGTTTGGACGGTCCGGGCGGTTCCGTCAATACCATTACGTTTCAGAATCACTTGCCTTTGTTGACCTTCCCGGGGATGGTTATGGCATTGCGGCAACTGTTCAATCTGTACATTGAATTTGATGTCCGCCGGAAAGTGGCTTCCATGGATTTGGTTGATGACTTGCTGAAGGCTGAAGTGAAGTTGGATTGGTCGGCAAAAGTTGCGCCCGAACATACAAAGGTTCCGGACCTCCAAAACAGGCTTGAACTTTCGTATAACATTGACACCAATGACGCCTTCATGAAGCCGATTCCGGCGGAATTCGATAAATACACCACGGCGGAAACCGCCCAAACCCTTGGGGGAAGTGTCACGCCAATCCGGTCCGCCTTTAGTACGCTTCTGACCAATCCGGCCACTGGCTTGGCCATGACATCCCAACCGGGCATTTCGCCCAATAATAAAGACAATACGAATCCGACCGGGCCAAAGCTTCTTTTCTTCAATGGCTTGGTTGACGGAAAGCCAGTGGCCACAAATGCCAGCGGTGGGAAGGCGCTGACATGGAGTGGACCGGGCAATCTGGTAGATACATATTGGCGGCAATTTGAACGCTTCAAAGCCAACACGTTCCTAATTCGGAAAGCGGTGGTTTGGACTCCGGCGGATTTGGCCCAATTCCGTTTCCGGAACAAAGTCCATATTCGGGGCGTGAATTATATGGTTGGCAGTTACAAGGCGGTATTGGGTGTTGATGCCAACGTCATTCCGGCGGAACTGGAACTTTGGAAGATATGAGGATTGTTTTTTAGTCTCAACTAAAAAATAAAACTTATAAGAGATGTTTATCGACGTAAAAGAAATCGGAACAAATAGGGTATTGACCCTCAGTATTTATGACCCTAATAATGAGTACATTAACTTATGGTTTGAGCTTCGCAAAGACCCTGATTTTGATGTGAATATAGCCTTGCTGCGTTGGTGGTCTAAAGTGCCGGATGACGCTAAAAATCAGGCATTTGCTGGTTATGAAGGAAATGAAAAAACTGATCCTGAATTAGCCATCTTAAAGCAAAACTTTGAGCCTAGATGGGTTGAAAACCATCCCAAACAACTTTTTTTTGTTGGTATTGGATAGCTTAATAAAAGCCCTTCCAAGTAGGGAGGGCTTTTATTCCATATAAAAGATAGCCTAACATAGCGACAACTACAGGTAAAAGCTTAAGTTGTATTTCTTTAAATAGCCGTATTGCATAGCATAAATTCTAATGAAAAAGAATGATACAGGTGGATGCGGAATACTAATAATTATATTTTTAGCCACTTTCCTAATGGCGATTGTTGCAAAATACCCATGGTATGCTTTATTAATTTTCGGTTGCTTTTTATTGATTTCATATAATTGGAATACTATTAACTATCACTTTTTCATGACCGAAGTGCAGAGACAAGCGCAGAGACAAGCTGAAGTTGAAAGGAAGGAATTAGAACAGAAAGAAATTAAAAAGGACGCTAAAAGAAAGAAATTGCTAGATGATAAGTCAGCATTACAACAGGAGTTAAGTGCGATACAAGAACGTAAGCGTCAGCTAAATTATAGTTATAATTTGGTAGAGCATTCTATCAATAGAATAGAGAAGGAGGCATTAGATATTTATAGGTGGAATCATTATAACGCTATTTATAATGAGATACATATCATTGATGAATACGGGGGTAAAGAATTTGAAAATTTTATTGCGAGACTATATACTAAGCTAGGCTATACTATTGATTTTCAATCTAAAGGAGCTGACCAAGGCGCAGATATAGTCATAAAGAAGCAGGGGATAAAAACGGTTGTTCAGATTAAAAGGTGGAAAAGCAAAGTAGGAAATAAAGCTGTGCAAGAGGTGTTAGGTGCAAAGCATTTTTACTCATGTAGTGAAGGGATTGTTATAACTAATTCTTTCTTTACTAAAGAAGCCATTGCATTGGCTAATTCTGCTAAAATTAAACTGATAGATAGAGATGCCCTAGCAAAATTGGTGTATCAATTTTCAGACAAGAAAGATGTGATTGTTCCCTTTGATAGGTTTAAGTATACTAACATTGAAAAACTTGTGAACCATATAGAAGCGAGCAAATTTCAATTGAAAGAAATAATCACTATGGATTTAGGTAAGATTGAAGAAATTAATCAACTATATGTTGAAACATTAAAATATAAACAGATATTAACTGATATCCAATTAGAAATGGATAGTCAGAATGAAAAGTTAAAAATGAATAGAATAGCTATAGATTTATTGTAAGAATATAAATCCACAAAAAAGCCCTTTCAACTTGAAAGGGCTTTTTTGTGGATTTATATTTGATTCTCGTCACCTTCTTGGGCGGTGTTTTCCAAAGATTGCTTTGATTTCTTGGAAGGTCGCCGGAAGCGGTCAAATACATTGATTTGTTCCTTCTTCCGGTTTTCACTAATATGAACATACTGCATGGTTGTTTGAATCTTGGAATGACCCATGTAGTTCTTGAGCGTTATGACATCCCCGCCCAATTCAATGAAGTTGGTTCCGAATGTATGACGGGCGGTATGAGTTCCCGGGCTAATATTCCATTCCATATGACGGGCAATGTCTTTTAATAGGTCCCGGGAATGTTGCTCTGAAAAGGTCTGAAACAACTTTCCGGCGGTCTTTTCGATGAATGATAAGGCCACGTCATGAAGGGGTATTGTGACGGGCTTAATCTTCTTATTGCGCGTTTTGTGCGGAACGATTACCAAGCAACCATCTTGAATGTTTTCCGCCCGGACACGTTGAATGTCGCTGATGCGTAAACCCGTAAAACAGCTAAACAGGAAGTGTTGTAAAACCCTACGCCAGTTGTCCGGCGTTTCTTGATCTTCATAAAGTTCAATCAGTTTTTCAACCTGTTCAATGGTCAGTACTTCAGGCAGGGTTTCAAATTGTCGAACCTTCACTACTTTGAAGGGATTGTCCATGACTATTCCATCCTGAATGGCCAGATTCACATACGTCCGTAAATCCTTTACATTCTTTTCTATGGTGTTTGGTGAATTCTTCAGCTTACTTTTCATCCAAGCCTTCCAATTCTCTATCAGCTTAGGGGTTAATTCATTAAAGGTTAACGATTCTTTATACTGCTTTAATTTGCTTAACGCTGCCTTCTGACTGGAATAAGTGGATTCTTCAATCTTCTTCCGTTTACGTCGATCTTCCAATTCATTGGCCCAAAAGACCAAGAAGTCCTGTTTGGTACGCCAATTATAGAAGTCCTTCTTGAGTTGATCAACGGACAATTCTTTTTTGGAAAGTCGATAGTGCAGGAAGATTTCATTGACCCGGCCAACTTGGGAATTAATGATTAATTGATAGTCATTGAATTCTTTGTCCGGGTTGCTTCTTGGCTTCAATTTGCCGGAAGTTTTGTCAAAATAATCCGGTGGCCAATTGATATTCAGGGGGAAACGCGTCATCTTCTTTTCAATAAATACCTGAAGATAAAGCGGACAGGTTCCATCTTTCTTTATGTAGTCATCCTTGATGATGACTTTGATAGAAGTCTTCATGATTGAGGGTAAACATCAAAATTTTTGTCGGAGAAAATTCGGAAATGTTTGTCCGTTTTGGACCATTCGGAAGTGACCTAGGAAAGTAAAAACCCGCATAGAAGGGCGCTATGCGGGTTTTTTGACTGTTGGGCGGTCCGGACGG